>CAYQEB010000012.1:12221-35781 GCA_964416395.1 uncultured Caldilineaceae bacterium
GTGTTCTGGAATTTGCGTCGAACCATTCTGCCTCTGAAAGCCATCGAAAAGGCCGCCAGCAACATCGCCAACGGCGATTTCGACCAGGAAATCCACTGCGGAGGCGAGGACGAGATTGGCCATCTGGCTGGATCGTTCCGGACTTTGATCGATTATGTGCAGCACATGGCTGATGTGGCGCACCATTTGGCCCAGGGCGATCTTTCTGTGGAATTTTCACCCCGCTCTGAACGGGATATGCTCGGAAATGCGTTTCAGGACATGGTCGCATACCAGAAAGAGATGGTGCAGATCATGGAGCGCGTATCCAACGGTGATCTGGCCGTCGAGGTGGAAGTTGATTCGGAACGCGATCTCTCCCGCCAGATGCTACGCAAGATGGTGGAGAGCCTGCGTCACCTGATCGGGCGCGTGAGCCAAAATGCTAAGAAGGTGGCGACGGCTAGCAGCAGCTTGAGTGCATCCAGTGGCCAGTCCAATGACAGTGTCCAGAAGATCGCCTTGAGCATCGACCAGGTTGCCATGGCAACACAGCAGGTGGCCGAAACGGTCAACCAGGTTGCCATTGGTGCTACTCAGCAGGCCGAGGAGTTGGACATCGCTCGCCGTGCAGTGGAAGAACAGTACCAGACTATCGAGCGGCTTGCTGACGGGACCCAGCAACAACGCGAGGCGGCCGAAGTGGCGCTACAGGTGCTCGAAGAACGCCTGGCAGCGGTGATCCAGAAGGTGCAGCATAGCGCTGCCCAAAACGAGGACTCCATCCAGAAAGCCGATCGAGTGGCCACCGATGGCTCTGCTGCTGTGGCTAAGACCATCGCAGGTATCCAGACTATTGCCCAAGCAACCCAGCAGGTGGCTCAGCGGGTTTCGGAGATGGGAGAACGATCTCAGCAGATCGGCGCCATCGTGCAGACTATCGATGAGCTGGCAGAGCGTACAAATCTCCTGGCTCTGAACGCGGCCATCGAGGCAGCCCGGGCAGGGGAGCACGGAAAAGGTTTTGCTGTGGTGGCCGATGAAGTGCGGAAGCTGGCGGAACGTTCAGCCCGTTCCGCCCAAGAGATTGCGGAGCTGATCAGCGCTGTCCAGGACACAGCAACCCAAGCTGTTGCGGCCATGGAGCAAGGCAATGCGGAAGTTGCTATGGGCCTCCAGACCGCCGAGGATGCCGACCGGGCGCTGGGCAGCATCCGCTCTGCTGTCGCCGAGGTGGGGCAACAAGTCACTCATTTGGACGCAGCGGTCGAGGAGCTGGGCAACAGCAAAGAGGAACTCTACCAGGCTATCGGCCAGGTGGTGAACGTCATCGAGCAAAACGTGGAGAACGTGGAACAGCTCACCACGGCGAGCGATCGAGTGATGCAGGTGATGGAGGGGATCTCCAGCGTGGCTGAGGAGAACAGTGCGGCGGCTGAAGAGGTCTCTGCTGCAGCCGAGGAGAATGGCGGCGCTATCGAAGAGATGTCTGCCGCTGTCCAGGAAGTGACGGTCCAGGTGAAGAAGACAGCTACAGCAGCAGGCGCCCTGGCGGAGACTGCCCAGTCTCTCGCGTCGGTGGTTCAGCAGTTCCGATTGGACGACAACGAATCTCTCGAAGAACGGGTGCTTACCTTCAAAAAAGCTCACCTGACCTGGGTGGAGCGAGTGGAGTCCATGCTGAACGACGGCCCTGGCATTCCTCGTGAGGAGCTTGTCTCGCACAACCACTGTGCTCTTGGACGCTGGTACAACGGCATCGGCGGCGAGGAGTTCGGCCACTTACCCGAATTCAAGGCATTGGGCGAGCCCCATGCTCGGATCCACCGCCTGGCCCGAGAAGCCGTGGAAGCCTACGAAGCGGGGCACCGCCAGGAGGCTGAACGGGCACTGGAGGGCATGCGTGACACGAGCAAGGAAATCCTGTCGTTGCTCGATCGACTCTTGGCTGCAGCCAGACGAGACGATACCAGCCATTCTCGTTCAACGGATCAAGGTGCAACAGCCACAGTTGCCCTTAACGGCAAGGCGCGCACCAATGGTCACAAGCTGTCGGCCCTGCCTTGAATCGATATCGAGGGTTGACTTGGCGTAAAGTTGTCTTTGGCACTGGCCCTGAATTTCAACCCTGACAGCACAGCTGGTCAGTGCCAAAGACAAACCTTCCAGGGACGCCTCTGGCCTTCTCGAGATGCGTTATCAAGGATGAGCTAGAACTTACGTCTCTCGATAGACTTCGCATATCCTATGCACCCCACATGGATAAAATCAAGGGGAAGAGACCATGACAACAGCATCTGTAGAATCACCCGTCGCCACCAATGTACTGGCCCAGGACACTGTGAGTGAACACGCTAACTTCGCTGGCGAGGAACATCTGGTCATTTTCTACCTTGGCGATGAACAGTATGGGTTAGACATTGCCCAGGTATGGGAAATCAATGAAGTGCATCAGATCACCCGGGTTCCCCGAACCCCGCACTTTATCGAAGGAGTTATCAACTTGCGGGGACAAATTACGCCCGTTATCGATCTGCGGAAACGACTCAATCTTCCGTTCAAGGAACACGGACGTGAAACCCGCATCATCGTCGTGCAGGTGAACGACACGCGACTCGGAATAGTTGTGGACGGGGTTCGTGAAGTGATCAAGGTGCCAGGCAATATGATTGAACCCCCTTCCCAGCTGGTGGCAACGGTAAACTCAACTTATATTCGAGGCATCGCAAAACTGGAAGATCGGCTGGTCATCCTCTTCGATCTGGAGCGCCTGTTGACCGAAGATGAGGGAACGACACTGAATGATATCAAAGAGACCAGTGCTGCTGCGATAGCGTAACATTGGATCATCCCCTCTTTACAAACCAGCCTCCATTCTTTCATTTGGGACTACCGAAAAATGCAACACTATGATCTTACACCAGAAGAAGCAGAAGTCTTTCTGGAAGAAACAGAAGAGCTTTTACAGTCTCTCGATGAGGATCTGATCCAACTGGAAAATTCCTCCGATCCCGAGCTGATCAATCGGATCTTCCGAGCTCTTCATACTATCAAAGGGGCGGCTGGTAGCATCAACCACACCGCTATGGCGCATCTGGCCCATGCAGCGGAGAACGTGCTGGATCAGGTTCGGAAAAGCGAGTTGGAAGTCCATGCTGGCTTAATCGATGTGCTGTTGGAGATCTTGGATGCTCTGAAGAACTACCAGGACGATGTGGTAGCCGATCGGGAAAGCACACTGGATAGTCAACCTCTGATCGATCGTTTGCAGGAGGCCGCCGCCCAACCTGCAACATCTGAGGCCGTGGAAACGCCTGTAGAGTTGCCCGAGTTAACAAAGGAGCAACATCAACAGTTACAGAAAGCTGTGCAGGACAACCGAAACATATTGGCTATCTATGCCTATGCCGACCCTGACGGTGCGGCCCCCCTGGCGCGTCTGCTACAACTCCATATGCTCATGGAGGAAATCGGAACGGTCCTGGTAAGCCGCCCTTCCCTGACAGAGATCGAACAGGGGGAAGGGTCCACTACCCTGGTGGCGTTGCTGATCACGGAAAAAGAGCGACAGGAAATCCACGATAAACTGAGTGATGTAGATGAATTGCGGGAGTTGCAGGTGGCTGAGATGACCGGGGCTATCGATCTGCTGGTCCGATCCGACGACCACGCAGAACAGCGCCCAGTATCTGCGCCACAGACAGATCTCACAGATGCACCTTCCGACGCTTCGAAGGTAGAAAATATCCAAGATGCAACATCCACCTCTTCGAATCCTGCCTCGCAGGACAATGGCAAGGCACAGCCGACGAAACAGCCAGCATCTGCCGGCTCACGCAAGGCTCCGGCGAAACGAAACAAAGAGGCAGGGCAGAAGAAGGTTACAAAAACTGTTCGTACAAGCGTCGAGCGTTTGGATAATCTGGTCAACCTGGCCGGAGAACTGGTCACCGATCGCAATCGGCTCCTCAAAGTGCGGGACGACCTTGCCGAGGTAATTGATGAAGAGCTTTTAGGGCCGCTCACTGATGCAATCGCGCATCTCTCGGGGATCACCGATCAGCTTCAAGAGGAGGTGATGCGCGCTCGCATGCAACCGATCGAGAACGTGTTCAACAAGTTCCCACGGTTAGTTCGCCAAATTAGCAAGAATTTAGGCAAACAGATTGAGCTTGTGGTGACCGGCCAGGAAACGGAACTTGACCGTACCGTGATCGAGGAGGTGAGCGATCCCTTACTCCATCTGATCCGCAACGCCATCGATCACGGCATTGAACTTCCTGCGGAGCGTATCGCTAATGGGAAGCCGCCAAGGGGACGCCTGGAACTGGACGCTCGTTCTGAAGAAAACAGCATTATCATCACGATCCGGGACGATGGAAAAGGTATCAACGATCAGAAGGTGCGAGCTAAGGCAGTGCGAATGGGCCTGATCACTCAGGAGCAGGCCGATAGCATGAGCTATCAGGAAGCCATCGATCTGATCTTTTTGCCTGGCCTGAGCACTGCATCCCAGGTTAGTGATCTGTCTGGCCGTGGGGTCGGCATGGATGTAGTGCGCAACAACATTGAGCGATTGAACGGGTCCGTGCGGGTGTTCAGTGAGCCAGGCAAAGGGACAACCTTCGAGATGCGCCTGCCTCTCACATTGGCGATCGTGTCTGCTTTGTTGGTGGATGTGCAAGACCAAGTGTTTGCATTGCCACTTTCATCCGTTGTCGAAACGATCAAGCTTCAACCAGAGCAAATTCAGACAATCGACCGGAGAGAAGTGATGCGATTGCGCGAGGAAGTCATTCCCCTTCTAAAACTTAGCCGTCTTTTCAATATCGACAATCAGGTGATCGATTCTCCCGAATCCTATCCATATGTGGTCTCTTTGCGGCAGAGTGATACACAGCTCGGTCTCGTTGTGGACAGATTGCTGGGCAAACAAGACGTAGTGATCAAATCCCTGGGTGAACCGTTAAACAATGTTCGGGGTCTATCCGGCGGCACGATCTTGGGTGACGGGCGAATCGGCCTGATTGTCGACATCCCGGCCCTCGTTCACCTAGCTGTCGAGGAACATCGGCAGACAATGCGGGCTGCCTAGTTGAGTCGAACCAAGGAATCCACCATGAAACAAAAACAAGAAAACCAAAACGCCTTGGGGCAAGCAAGTGAATCAGAGCATGAACCGTTGTCTTTTCGAGACATCCAGGTCCCAGCAGAACTGGTCGAGAAGGGTCTCCATCACACGGCGGAAGGCCTGAGTGGGATGTTCGGCCGGAACATTCTGTTGACCAACGTTCGGCAATCGTTGATCCCTATCGAAGAAGCCTTGGATGGTATCGACGATCTAGAAGCTCCAGTGGCAGGTATCTACCTGGAGGGCACTGGTGACATGCCTAGCCAGTTCATGCTGATGATCCCGCTGAAGATGGCCTATCGCATCGTGGACACTCTTCTGATGCAGCCGCCAGGCACCACTACCGAACTTGATGACCTGGGCCGTTCGGCATTGGCGGAGGTTGGCAACGTTGCCACTTCTCTCTTCTTAAACGAGATCGCCGATCTTACCCACACGGATACTCGCCCAACACCGCCTTCCGTCGTGGTGGATATGTTGGGAGCAGTGCTGAACGTGATTCTGCTGCCCGCGGGATTGGAAATGGACAAAATCTTGCTGATCGACGCGGATTTTCAGTGCTGCTCCACCACCTTGAACATCTGGTTCTGGCTGATACCGGATATTTCCAACAGAATTCTCTCTCGTAAACAGGAGGCGGTTTCCCATGCTTAATCCGCCTTTGTCCAAACTGAGAACCCAAACGGTCCGACAAACTGAAAGTGAACAAATCGTCTCTGTTGGGATGGGAAAACTTGTGGTGACTCAAGAGCCAAATGAAATATTAACCGTTGTGGGCCTTGGTTCGTGTGTTGCCGTAGTGCTCTACGATCCGAGGCGGCGAGTTGGTGCCATGTTGCATGCAATGCTGCCGCGTCATCGGCCAGGAGCGAGTGTGACTCGGTTTGTTGACAGCGGTACTCGGGAGCTGATTGCGCAAGTGGAAAAACTAGGGGTGAATATCTATCGCAGCCGTTGGTACCTTGCTGGTGGGGCTCAAATGCTTTCAGCCTCAGGTTTTCAGGACACGTTTCAAATAGGGGATAAGAACATAGAGATGGCAACAGCTATGATGCAGGAGTTGGGTATCACCCCTATCGCCACAGATCTAGGCGGGACTCAGGGACGCACGGTGCGTCTCTATATGGCGAGCGAGCGCATGACTGTGCGGACAGCATTTGGATCAGAACGAATCATGGAATAACTCGAAAGCATAGTCACCTGCTATGCAAGAGGTGGCGTAGCTCAACAGATTCCAAATGACTGGTTTGTATCAACTCGGTCACGAAAACCAAACCAACAGATTCGGAAAACTGTACAAGTTGGTCGTTACTCTGTTAAACCAAGGAGTTAACTATGTCTCAGAAAATTTTGATTGTGGACGATGCGAAATTCATGCGGGTGCGCTGCGCGCGTATTCTGCAAGATAATGGATATACAGTGGTCGAAGCTGAAAACGGCCGCGAGGCAGTGGAAAAGTACCAGGCCGAGGCTCCTGATGCGGTGCTTATGGACATCACCATGCCGGAGATGGATGGGCTTGCTGCGTTGCGCGCGATCCGCGAATACGATCCCAATGCCCGGATTGCCATGCTCACTGCGCTCGGCCAACAGGGGGTGGTCATTGAGGCTATCAAGGCGGGAGCAAAAGATTTTATCGTGAAACCTTTCGAGCCCGACCGAATCCTGAACTCTATCCACAAAATGTTGTCCAAGAATTAATTTGGCCGTGTCGCGAAACACTGCTGACAGGGAGACCTACACTTGGTTTACCTAGGCCAGTCCATGACTCGAGGAGAGCTGGGCAGATAGCTACAGATAGTCTCAAGCGTAGAAAGCGGAAACAGTTTCTCTTCCTGTTTCTAACTGCTCGTCATCTCTCCTCATAGGCAGCAGGACAGGGCCGGGTTTTGAATAGGTAATCGAGACGTTTGGACCAAGCCATGTTACGGGAAAGGGGTGTAGAAAAACTTTGTTCTGGATCCCAATAAGCCCAACGGCACTTCCCGGTCAATCAGATCGATAGAGAAAAAAAGGACCATGTCGGCTTCACAGGCAACCCGACAACACCTTGCATCGTCCCATCCACCTGAGCGAGAGGCCTCCATGCGCACCTATGGTTCTAAACGGTCGGAGTCTATTCCCGTTGCTGGAATTCGATCGACGAATAGTCCCATACGCGTTCTAATTGTTGATGATTCCGCCATCATTAGACTGTCCTTGAACCGCTACCTGAAAGAAATCCCGGATATTCAAGTTGTAGGGCAAGCTAGCAATGGCATTGAAGCATTGGAACAGGTCGAAAGGCTCCATCCCGACGTCATTACATTAGATGTAGAAATGCCTCGCATGAACGGGTTGGAGACCTTGCGGAATCTCATGAGCAGTAGACCTACACCTGTTGTCATGCTCAGCAGCCTTACCGGGGATGGTACAGAAACGACGATAAAAGCGTTAGAATTGGGGGCTGTCGACTTCGTCTTGAAGCCAAGTCCTGGTGTGAAGATGGAAGAGACCATCCAGGAATTGGCCGAGAAAATCCGAGCGGCATCGAAGGCGCGAGTGCGAAAGCTTTCGCAGAAGGTTACAAGCCGTACGCAAAGCAGACCTTTCCATGGAGCTGAAGCATCAGAACGGCCTCTAGGTCCTGATGACCATTTGCTCATGATCGCAAGCTCCACCGGCGGGCCATCCACTTTAGTTGCGTTGCTCTCCTCGTTACCTCCTGCTCTCCCTTTGGGAGGAGTAATTGTACAGCATATGCCGAGTGGCTTCACGAAGTCCTTGAGCGAACGACTGGATCGGATGTGCTCTTATCGGGTCAAAGAGGCTGAGCCGGGTGACAAGCTGCAGCACGGTTTATTCCTGGTGGCCCCAGGTGGGTATCATTTAACCTTCGATCGAGCAGGGAATGTGCGTCTCAACCAAGGGCCTACGGTGAACGGCGTTCGTCCAGCTGCAGATGTGACCATGCGAAGCCTTGCCGCCATTTATGGAGCCCGGGTCCTGGCTGTTGTCCTGACCGGTATGGGCTCGGATGGTCTTGAGGGGGCCAAGACCATAGCCTCGCTAGGCGGAACGATCTTGGCGCAAAATGAGCAGAGTTGTGTGGTTTATGGAATGCCCCGTGCAGTGATCGAAGCCAACTTGGCTAAAAATACGGGCTCTCCGGAAGAACTAAGTGCTTTGATCCAATTAGAGATTAAGGGGACATAATGGTAATGCACAAGAGTAATCCGAAAACGTTCCCGAGGGGCACAGATACAGATTCCTCCTCGGAGCAATCCTCAGGTGGCAATGGCTATCCTCGCACGCGGGCAAAGAGCAACTCGGCAGCGAGTCAAAGCGTTGAGGGGATTTTCGATAACGCTGATTTCCGCCTCTTGCGAGACGCCATCTTAGATCTCCTCCGAGTCGATCTAGAGCATTACAAAACTGGCCAGATGCTGCGGCGTTTGGCAGCGTTATTGCCGCGGCGAAAGGTCGGCAGTTGGCGAGAATATGTTGACCGACTCAAAAAGGATCCTGCAGAACTCGCATATCTTCGGGAATATCTCACCATCAATGTGTCGTCTTTCTATCGAGATGCACGCAAGTGGGACTATTTAGCAGAACACGTCTTGCCTGATTTGGCTTCCCACTTCTCGCGAGGATTACAGATTTGGAGTGCAGGATGTTCTATTGGGGCAGAGCCGTATACATTGGCCATGCTTTTGCAAGAGGTTGTGCCTCATCGGGGACATCGGATCTGGGCCACAGATATCGATGACAAGGTTCTGAACCAAGCGCGCAATCGAGGCCCCTATACGCGTTCCGATATTAAGGAATTGCCTGATCCATTGGCTGCGAAATATCTGGTGCCTATATCGGATGAGGAATACAAGGTCCATCGTTCTTTGCGCACCATGATCCAGTTCGACCGATTTGACTTGTTGCAGGATCGAACCCAACGGCAGTTTCATCTTATCGTTTGTCGCAATGTCGTGATCTATTTCACACCGGAGATTAAAGAGATGCTGTATAGGCGGTTCCTTGAAGCTTTGTATCCACAAGGGATCCTTTTCATCGGCGGCACAGAGACAATCACTCAGTATCGGACGATCGGTTTCGAATATGTCGCTCCGTCTCTATATCGGCGTCCAGCAGTTGGATAGGCGTGATGGCGGAGCATCGTTTTTCAACGAAGCTTTTTGAACTATTCAAGGAGTAACAGGTGAGCACTACCCTTTTGAACGCCTTCCTGAAAGCCACGGCAGAAGTCTTGCAGACCGAGGCAGGTTTGACCATACAGCGTGGGACAGTCTCTCTTCAGGACTCAAGTCAGACAAGTACGGATATAACGACCCTTCTCAATATCGTGGGCGATGTTCGCGGAGTGGTTCTGTTTGGGATGGACATCCCAATGGCACTGCAAATTGTGTCGAAGATGCTCGGGTATTCCCATCCAGAATTCGATGACCTGGCTCAAAGCGGAATTGCAGAGCTGGGGAACGTGATCGCGGGTATTGCCACTGTGCATTTGGCTCAAGCTGGTTACGAGTGCGATATTTCAGTGCCCACCTTGATCATCGGTAACAACATTATGGTGTCCACTTTGGATCTGCAACGACTGGTCGTACCTTTGCACACAGAAATGGGAACGATGGAGATTCACCTCGCTCTGAAAGAGCAGGCGAAGAGCAACCGCAATGGAGAGGTTCACCAACTGAAAGTGTGAAGTGCACTCGTTTACCAATGTGGTGGCACGGATAAAAGAGAGGGCTGCTCCCGGGAGCGGCCCTCTCTTGCTGTGCGCTAGGAGTGGACGTTCTGGTTGGTCGTTATCGCACCACCACGGGCATGCAGATATGGTGGGGGAAGTTGCCCTACTACAAGTGTGGGCGAGGCATGACATGCCAATGGCACTGCATCGAGGACAGAATCAGTTTGCCAGAAGACATTCTTAACTGTTGAACGTTGTCTTGCCTACGCCCATCGAACGCCCGTTCCAGCAGGACTTCCCTCTGGCGAAAGAACGGCCCCCGGTAGCACAACCGCAGTAGCACAAACGTCCAGCTCGTCGTAACAATACGCCGAACTGGACGTTTCCAGGTGTCAGTACAACATGCGACGGTATTCGGTTCGTCCCGGCCTAGGACCGGCGCCTGCCTATTATCTCTGGAAGCAGTGTGTGTTCTGTCAACCCCCAATAAACTCCTGAAAAAACCCTAAAGGGTCCAGCCTGGCCAGAATCACTGCTCCCATTCGTAGACGTTGCCTGCCCCCGCGTCCAGGACCACTCGGCGGCCGGTGGTCAGCTCTTCCCACTTCCCTTGCACGTTGAAGATGGCCGGGATGCCCTGGTCGATGGCTACCAGCACCGCGTAGGACTCCAGGCCGCCCTCCTTCAGAATCAGCCCAGCTGCATGGGGGACCAGCTCCACCCAGGCGTGGTGATCTCGGTCCAAGACCAGGATGTCGTGGGATCCCACTGCGTGCTCCGGGACTTCGCCCAGATTTTCCGGGTGGAGCACCTGACCGAAGACCCGATCTCGACCGATCCCCTGGCCGCTGACCAGCACCCGAGGAATGCGGCGCACAGTCATCAGGTTGGTGGAGCCCGGCAGTCCCCCCACTACGCCGCCAGTGACCAGCACAATGTCCCCCTGATCCACGAAGCCAGTCTGGTGAGTGCGCTGCACCGCGTCCTCCACCACCTCGTCCGTGGTGCTCATGCGTTGGCCCATCAAGGGGTAGACACCCCAGAAGAGGGCCAGCTGGCGATAGACCAGGGGGCTGGGCGTCACCGCCACGATGGGCACGGAGGGGCGAAAGCGGGAAAGCTTGCGTGCTGTGGAGCCGCTGACCGTGGGGGCCACCACGGCCGCGCCCTTGATGTCCCGGGCTGTGACCACCGTGGCGTGGCAGACCGCGTCGGCGATGGTGTGGGTCTCGAAGTTGCGGTCCAGGGCCTCCGGATTGGTCAGACGACGCACCCGCTCCGCCTCCTCGGCGATCTTGACCATAGTCTGCACCGCCCGCACCGGGTACTTGCCCACGGCAGTCTCCCCGGAGAGCATGATGGCGTCGCTGCCGTCCAGCACCGCGTTGGCCACGTCGCTGGCCTCGGCGCGAGTGGGGCGGGGGTTGTGGACCATGGATTCCAGCATCTGGGTGGCAGTGACCACCGGCTTGCCCGCCTCGTTGCAGAGGGCGATGATCCGTTTCTGGACCATGGGCACGGCCTCGGGGCTGGTCTCAATGCCCAGGTCCCCCCGGGCCACCATGATGCCGTCCGCAGCCTGGACGATCTCCTGGATGCGGCGCACGGCTTCGGGCTTCTCGATCTTGGCGATGATGGGCGTGCACCAGTCCAGGGGGGAGTGCTTGTCGATGATCCGGCGCAGGGCCCGCACCTCCTTGGCCCGACGCACAAAGCTGAGGGCGATCCAGTCCACGTGCTGTTCCAGGGCAAAGAGCACGTCCTTGCGGTCCTTTTTGGTCAGGGCGGGGATGGTCAGGTCGGAGTCGGGCAGGTTCATGCCCTTGCGGTCTTTCAGCAGGCCTCCATTGATCACCTGGGCGTAGATCTCTCTCTCCGTCACCCGAGTGACCCGCAGCTCCATGAGGCCATCGTCCAGCAGGATCCGCTCCCCGGGCTTCACCATGCCGGGCAGGTCCTGGTTCTGGATAGGGATCCGCCCGGGTTTGCCGATGATGGCCTCGGTGGTCAGGACCACCTCCTGGCCTGTCTCCAGGGGGACGCCCCCTTCCTGCATCTGGCCCACCCGCAGCTTGGGCCCCTGCAGGTCGGCCAGAACGGCCACAGGCTTGCCCAGCTCCATGGCCAGGGTCCGCACCCGGCGGATGGTCTCCGCGTGGTATTCGTGGGTGCCGTGGCTCAGGTTGAGCCGGGCCACGTTCATCCCAGCCTGCATGAGCTCCCGCAGGATCTCCGGCTCCCGGCTGGCTGGCCCGATGGTGCAGACGATCTTGACCCGTAGCATGGTGGCGGCTTCCTGTTCTCCCGGTGGTTGGTCGTTCACTCCTGGGACGGCTTCTCGTCCTCTTGCTGTTTCATCTCCGCCTCGGAGAGGGCGATCTCCCCCGCGTCGTGCCGGCTGCGGGAGTCCAGGAACTCCTCTTCGCTCATGCCCAGAGGACGCTCGTTCCCGGTGACCTTATGCAGGCCCAGCTTCAGTCCCTTGAGGGTGCGGGTCAGCGGCTTCTCGCTGTGGGTCTCCGCGAAGGTGCGGACGGAGGTCTCCGGATCCAGGGGAGCCAGGCCGAAGCGTCGGGCCAGGGCCTCCCGGTGTTGGGCGATCCAGAGGTAGAGATCCGCCTCGGTGCGTTTGGGGAACTGCTTGAGCAGGCCATACTTGCGGATGGCCTCCACCACGGGCATGTAGACGTTGTCGTACCAGCTGGCCACGATCTGGTCCCGGTTCAGCCGGTAGGGCTTGCCTTCCCGGGCCAGCTCCTGGTTGCGCAGGTAGCCGTGGACGTCGATGTGCCGGCGCAGGATGTCGTAACGCCCTGGCACGGTGAGCAGCAGGTCCGCTCCAGGACGGATCTTGTCCAGGTTGGTCTCCTTGAGGAAGTCCGCGTACTCGGCCTTCACGATCCACTGGTCCCGGTCAAAGTCGTCGGAGGTCAGGGGGACCGGGGGCGGCTCCAGCTCGGTGACGTGGGCTTCGATGAAGTCCAGGCCATTGGCTCGGGCCACGCTGACCCGATGGTTGCCGTCCTTCACGAAGTAGACGTCCCCGATCTTGTAAAGCTCCACCGGGGGCAGATGCTCCAGGGCGTTCAGGGCCGCGTCCAGGTTGGTCCATCGCTCTTGGTTGGCGGAGCGCCGGGGCAGGAACTCCTTGGTGAAGTCCTGGTAGCGGCCCACGCTGCCTACGATCTTGTCCAAGGGGACGACTTCCATACGCCGGCCCACCTGTTGACGGGTGCGCAGGCGTCGGGAGACCTCCTCGAAGTTGGCTGGATTGGCCTGCCGCCCTCGGATCAGCCGAAGCAGGTCCGCCATTTGGGCTTTGGATATGCTGCGGGCGTAATGCTCCTGGGCAGCGGAACGCTGGTATGCGTTTGGCATTTTTTCACCTCTTGAAATCGGGCGTGAACGGCGAGCTCGGTGCTCCCTTGCTCCCTCTCACGTCCTGGGATTGGTCTGGCAATGGCCCCAAAATCATACCTCTCTCGAGGCTGGGCCGCCAGAGCACATCTACATACTTTATCACAGATGGGGCCCAAGGACACAATCCAATTTGAACCATTCGCCGTCCTTCCCGGGCCTGACAGGCCCTGGATCCGGCCCGATTTGGTCCCTGGATTTGAGGCTGATATACTACGGGCCATGGGCACTTCGTCTGTGAAGATCCAGGCCACACCGAACCCCAACGCCCGCAAGTTCGTCCTGCCGGCCAAGCAGTTCGACCGGCCGCTCAACTTTCCCAGCCCAGAGGCCGCGGCCGCCCATCCCCTGGCCCGCCAACTCTTCTCCCTGGGCTCCATCTACAACGTCTTCCTGGCCCAGGATTTCGTCACCGTGAACAAGCTTCCCGACGTCAGCTGGGAAGTCCTGGAGACCGAGATCCAGGCCATCATCGCACAACATTTCGACCTGTAACGGCGACCGGCTGCGGCGCACCCGATCCTGTCCAAATCCAATCCCATCCCAGTGCATCAACGGAGAGCACGCATGCCCACCCACTCTGTGACGCCCATCATCGTGGCCAGTGAGAACGGACACAAAGGCGCCCTGGCCGCCATGGAACTCCTGCGGCAAGGAGGCAGCGCCCTGGATGCGGTGGAGCTGGCCTGCCGAGTGGTGGAGGACGACCCCGAGGAGCACTCCGTGGGCTACGGCGGGCTGCCCAACGTCCTGGGGCAGGTGGAGCTGGACGCCAGCATCATGGACGGCCGAACCCTCCAGGCGGGCGCGGTGGCCGGGCTCCAGGACTACGGCAATGCCATCTCCCTGGCCCGGAAGGTCATGGAGGAGCTGCCCCACGTCCTCCTGGTCAACCAGGGGGCCCAACGCCTGGCCGCGGAGCTGGGCCAGCCCATGCAGGATCAGCGCACCTTCACCGCGCTGGAACGCTGGCGGCAACGCTTCCAGGAGATGGGCCTCTCCCTGGCCGATGGCCCCCTGCGCCGCCTGGCCGCCCAGCTCACCCGCCCCTTGAACCTGGCCGAACCTGTCCCCGGGGACAGCGACGAGCCCGGCAGCCCGGACAACGCCCTGGTCCACGGCACGGTGAACTTCCTCATCCGGGACAGCCGGGGCGACCTGGCCTCCGGGGTGAGCACCAGCGGCCTGGGCTGGAAGTACCCGGGTCGGGTGGGGGACAGCCCCATCATCGGCGCGGGCAACTACTGCGACAACCGCTACGGCGCCGCGGCCTGCACCGGCATGGGCGAGCTCTCCATCCGGGTCTCCACCGCCCGCAGCCTCGTCCTCTACCTGAAGATGGGCCTCCCCCTCCAGGAGGCCGGCCTGGAAGCCCTGCGGGATCTGGCCTACCTCTCTCCACCCCCGGAACAGTACATGAACATCGTGGCCCTCACCCCCGACGGGGAACATGGGGGCTTCAGCACCGTGCCCGGCAAGCGCTATCTCTACCTGACCGGCGAGATGGCCGAGCCCACCCTGGCGGATCGCGTCGTTCTGGCCTCCTGAGGCCCCGGCTTCTTCGCAAGGCCCGACTTTTTCCCGAGAGGAAGGAGCGCAACCATGGCAACCCCTGTGACCATGCCCCAGATGGGTGAAAGCGTGGTGGAAGGCACTGTCTCCCGCTGGCTGAAGCAGGCGGGCGAGGCCGTCCAGCGCATGGAGCCCCTGCTGGAGATCAGCACGGACAAGATCGACACGGAGATCCCCGCCCCTGCGGACGGCGTCCTCCTGGCCATCCTGGTGGAGGAGGGGCAGACGGTCCAGGCTGGCACTGTGTTGGCCTACATCGGCGAGCCAGGGGAGCCCCTGCCCGAGGACGTCACGCCGGTGGCCGCAGCCCAGGACGGCCAGGGCCATCCCGGGCCAGAGACGCCCCAGCCGGAGCCAGTTTCCGCGGTCTCCACCCCCGCGGCCCCAGGCCCGGAGGCCCCGGCCAGAGGAAACCAGCCCCAGGATCGCCCCCAGGGTCGAGCCTTCATCAGCCCGGTGGTGGCCCGCATCGCCGCGGAGCACAACGTGGACGTGAGCCAGGTCCCAGGCACGGGCAAAGGGGGCCGGGTCACCAAGAAGGACATCCTGGCCTTCATCGAGCAGCGCCGGCAGGCCCCCGCACCGCCCCCACCAGCGCCTGCGCCGCCGCCCCCGCCTCCTGGCCCCCCTGGCGTAGCAGAGCTCTCCCCGGACGAGGTGCTCCAGCCCCTGACCACCATGCGCCGCCTCATCGCGGAGCACATGGTCCAGAGCAAGCGGACCAGCCCCCACGTGACCACCGTCTTCGAAGTGGACATGACCCGGGTGGTCCAGCATCGAGAGGCCCACAAGGCGGCTTTCGCCCAGGCCGGGGTGAACCTGACCTACACAGCCTACTTTGTGGCGGCCACCGCGGCGGCCCTGCGCCGGGCGCCAGAGGTGAACAGCCGCTTCACGCCGGAGGGGCTGGTGCTGAATCGGCGCATCCACATCGGCGTGGCCGTGGCCGTGGAGAACGGCCTGCTGGTGCCGGTGATCCGGGACGCGGACGAGAAGAACCTCCAGGGTCTGGCCCGGGCCGTGAACGACCTGGCCCAGCGGGCTCGCCAGGGCCAGCTCCGGCCGGACGAGCTCCAGGGCGGCACCTTCACCATCACCAACCACGGCGTCTCGGGCAGCCTCTTCGCCACCCCGGTGATCAACCAGCCCCAGGCTGGCATCCTGGGCGTGGGGGCCATCGTCAAACGGCCTGTGGTGCGCAGCGCCAGCCCTTCCCTGCTGCCCAGCGCGGACGATGCCATCGTCATCCGTCCCATCTGCTACCTGAGCTTCACCTTCGATCACCGGGTGCTGGACGGGGCCCAGGCCGATGCCTTCGTGGCTGCGGTGAAGGAGATCCTGGAGGGGTATCAATAGCGGCGGAGGGTGGACCGATCCGAACCAGATTTTCCACTTCCTCACACGGAGGTTTTTTCCATGTCGCAACACGGCTATGACTACGATCTGCTGGTGGTGGGTGGAGGCCCAGGCGGCTACGTGGCCGCCATCCGGGCCGCCCAACTGGGCCTGAAGGTGGGCCTGGTGGAGCGGGAGAACCTGGGCGGCGTCTGCCTGAACTGGGGCTGCATCCCCAAGAAGGCCCTGATGGTCAACGCGGAGGTCCTGGAGACCCTGCACCGGGCCCAGGATTTCGGCTTCACCTTCGAGAACCTGCAGGTGGACTACAGCAGCGCGCTGAAGCGCAGCCTGCAGGTGGTGGCCCGGCAGACCAAGGGGGTGGGCTTCCTCATGCGCAAGAACAAGATCGACGTGCTGGAGGGCCACGGCGTCTTCCTGGACCCCCACACCCTGCGGGTGACCCCTGGCCCCATCAATCCGGAGGCCCCAGAGCGCACCGTCACCGCGGACAAGTTCATCCTGGCCACCGGCGCCCGGGCCAAGGATCTCCCCGGCGTCAGCGTGGACGGGGAGCGGATCATGCAGTACCGCCACGCCATCCGCCTGGACCAGCCGCCCGGCTCCCTGGTCATCATCGGCGCGGGGCCCATCGGCATGGAGTTCGCCCACATCTTCCAGGTCTACGGCGCCCAGGTCACCGTGGTGGAGATGATGGACCAGATCCTGCCCCTGGAGGACCCGGAGGTGGCCCAAGAGGTGCACAAGGCCTTCCGCAAGAACGGGGTGAAGCTCCACACCGGCGCCCGGACCGAGGCCATCCAGGCGACCGAGGAGGGGGTCACGGTGACGGTGGCCACCCAGGAAGGCAGCCAGACCATCCAGGCGGAGCGGGTCCTGATCGCCATCGGCATCACCCCCAACACGGAGAAGGTGGGGCTGGAGGCCGCCGGGGTGGAGCTGGACTCCCGGGGCTTCGTGGTGGTGGACGAGGTGATGCGCACCAACGTGCCTCACATCTTCGCGGTAGGGGACTGCACGGGGAAGATGGCCTTGGCGCACGTGGCCAGCGCCCAGGGGATTGTGGCCGCGGAGACCATGGCCGGGGTGGAGACCATGCCCTTCCCCGAGGAGCGTTACATCTTCATGCCTCGCTGCGTCTACTGCAAGCCCGAGGTGGCCAGCTTCGGCATGACCGAAGCCCAGGCCCGGGAGGCTGGCTACGAGATCAACGTGGGCAAGTTCCCCTTCATGCCCAACGGCAAGGCCCAGGCCATGGGCGTGCGCAGTGGCTTCGTGAAGATCATCGCCGACGCCCGCTACGGGGAGATCCTGGGCGCCCACCTGGTGGGGCCGGACGTGACCGAGCTCCTGCCGGAGCTGACCCTGGCCCAGATGATGGAGCTGACCCCGGCGGAGATCGCCCGCAACGTCCATGCCCACCCCACCCTGAGCGAGGTGATCATGGAGGCGGCCCACGGGGTGGAGGGCCACCCCATCCACATGTGATCCGAGCCTTTTCCTTGAATTTCACTTTGAACCACCCGGATCGGGTGTGATACAATTTGTCTGCCATGATCACCCAACCAACTGAGAGCTGGATGGACGCCCCCGTCCCCCTGGAACTGGCTGTACGCTTCGCGGAGACCGACCTCATGGGTGTGGTCCACCACAGCGCCTACATCGTCTGGTTCGAGGCCGGACGGGTGGCCTGGATGGAGGCGGCCGGCATGCCCTACACCCGGGTGGCCGAGAGCGGCCACCACTTCGCGGTGACCCACGTGGAGGCCCAGTACCGGGCCGCGGCCCGCTTCGGTGACCGGGTGCAGGTCATCACCTGGCTGGCCCTGCTGCGCAGCCGCCGGGTGGACTTCCGCTACCAGGTCCGGCGGGTGGGGGACCAGGCTCTCCTGGCCACAGGCCTGAGCCAGCACATCTGTGTGGACCTCCAGGGGCGCATGACTCGGATCCCCAGCTGGATCCTGGATGGCTTGCAGGCCGGGGCCGCTCGGCTGGCCCAGAGCGGGGACCCGGCCCTTGTGTATCAAGGGGATGGCCCATGATCTCCCTCCAACGCCACGACTCTGTGATCGCCCTGCGCATGGCCCGCAGCTTCCTGGGTCGGCCCATCTACTGGACCGCAGCCTACTGGGTGGACGGCCTGCTCATCGACAGCGGACCGCCCATCACGGCCCGGGCCCTGGTGCGCGAGGTGCGGAAGCTGGGGCTGAAGCAGATCGTGGTGACCCACGCCCACGAGGACCACATCGGCGGGCTGCACCAGCTGAGCAAGGCCTTCCCGGATGTGCCCATCTACGCCCCTCTGGCCTCCCTGCCCATCATCCAGGATCCTCGGCTGCTGGGCCAGCAGCTCCACCGGCGTCTCCTCTGGGGACGGCCCAAGGGCGTGGCCCACGTCCAGCCCCTGGGGACGGAGGTGCGCACAGATCGCCACCTCTTCCATGTGGTGGAGACGCCAGGCCACACCCGGGATCACGTGAGCTTCTTCGAGCCCAGGCACCGCTGGCTCTTCTGCGGGGACGCCTTCATCGGCGGGCGCGACCGGGCCTGGACGCCGGAATCGGAGATGTTCAGCACCATCAGCAGCCTGCGCACCATGGCCGCCCTGCACCCCCAGCGCCTCTTCCCCGGCAGCGGCCACGTGCGCCGCACCGCCCTGCCCGAGCTCCACGGCAAGATCGGTCAGTACCTGGCCCTCTGCCGGGACGTGGCCCAGCTGGATCGCCTGGGCCTGCCCGTGGACGAGATGGCGGAGCGCCTGCTGGGGGGCGAGCCGGCCCTGCACTTCTGGTCCCTGGGCCACTTCTCCGCCCGGAACCTCATCCAGGCCTGCCGCCGCTACAACGAGCTCTTCCAGCCGACCGACGAGACGGGTGACCCATCCCAGAAGCGGACCCGCCCTCGCCGTCGGCCTTCCCGCAACGACCCCTCGGCCCCCCGGTCCCGCCGGGCCGGCCGCTGATCGGGCCGCACGGGTCCCAGGCCTTGCCCCACCCTGGCTGTCACCGCCTGGGACCTGCTCACCCTTCCCCCGAGCCGAAACGACAGCGCCCCGGCGCTCATCCACCCTCGACAGCCTGGTTCGAGCGATTCGATTCGATCCAGCCTGACCTGACCCAGCCTGAAGGAGTCGATCATGTCCGGTAGCAATCCCGGCAGCGTGTCCGACAGTGTGTCCGACAGCATGTCCGATAGCGGGGCGCCTGCCACCTTCCCCTTTGGCCAGGAGATCGTCTGGCAGCCCAATCCGGAGTGGGTGGCTCAGAGCAACCTCCAGGCCTTCATGGACCGCCACGGCATCCCCTCCTACGACGCCCTCCTGGAACGCTCGATCACCGACCTGGAATGGTTCTGGAATGCAGTGCTGGAGGACCTGGACATCCAGTTTCACCGGCCCTACACCCAGGTTGTGGACCTGAGCCAGGGCATCCAGTTCCCCCGTTGGTGCGTGGACGGCCAGATGAACATCATCCACAACTGCCTGGACAAATGGCAGGAGACGCCGGTGCGCAACCGGGTGGCCCTGCGCTGGGAAGGGGAGGAGGGGACCACTCGGCTCCTCACCTACGCGGACCTGCACAAGGAGGTGAACCGCTGCGCCAACGCTCTGCGCAGCCTGGGCATCGGCAAAGGGGACGCGGTGGGCCTCTACATGCCCATGGTCCCCGAGCTGGCCGTGGCCTTCCTGGCCATCGTCAAGGTGGGGGGGATCCTCCTGCCCCTCTTCAGCGGCTATGGGCCCGGGGCCATCGTCTCCCGCCTCCAGGATGCCGGGGCCAAGGCCCTCTTCACCGCGGACGGTTTCTATCGTCGGGGGCAGGTGGTGCCCATGAAGCCCATCGCGGACGAGGCCGCGGCCCAGGCGCCCAGCCTGGAGCACGTGATCGTCCTCAACCGCATCCCCGAGTACAACGTCCACATGGAGGCCGGCCGGGATCACTGGTGGCATGACCTGATCCCCCTCCACTCCCCCCAGGCGGAGACGGAGGTGACCGACGCCGAGGACGTGCTCATGGTCATCTACACCAGCGGCACCACCGGACGGCCCAAAGGCGCAGTCCACACCCACTGCGGCTTCCCGGTGAAGGCAGCCCAGGACATGCGCCAGCCCATGGACCTGAAGCCCCAGGACACCATGTACTGGATGACGGACATGGGCTGGATGATGGGCCCCTGGCTGGTCTTCGGCACCCTGATCAACGGGGCCACCATGCTCTTCTACGACGGCGCGCCCAACTATCCGGACGTGGACCGGGTCTGGTCCCTGGTGGAGCGGCACCACGTCACCCACCTGGGCGTCTCTCCGGTGCTCATCCGGGCCCTGAAGCCCCACGGCGTGGAACCCGTCCAGCGCCACGACCTCTCCTCCCTGCGCGCGGCCGGCTCCACCGGCAGCCCCTGGGACCCGGAGTCCTGGCTCTGGTTCTTCCACAACGTGCTGGAGGGGCGCAAGCCCATCCTGAACTACACCGGGGGCACGGAGATCAGCGGGGGGATCCTGTGCGGCAACTTCTTCAAGCCCATGAAGCCGGCCTCCTTCAGCGGGCCGGTGCCGGGCATGGCCGCGGACGTGGTGGACGAGGAGGGCAACCCGGTGCGTCTGGCCGTGGGGGAGCTGGTCATCCGCCAGCCCTGGATCGGCATGACCCGGGGCTTCTGGAAGGACCGAGAGCGCTACCTGGAGACCTACTGGAGCCGCTTCCCAGACGTCTGGGTCCACGGGGACTTCGCGGCCATCGACGAGGATGGGCTCTGGTACCTCCTGGGCCGGAGCGACGACACCATCAAAGTGGCGGGCAAGCGCCTGGGGCCCGCGGAGGTGGAGGCCATCGTCAACGCCCATCCGGACGTGGCCGAGTCTGCGGCCATCGGCGCGCCCCACCCCATCAAGGACCAGGAGGTGGTGGTCTTCGTGGTGCTCAAGCCCGGGGTGACCCCGTCCGAGGAGCTGCGCCAGGCCCTGATGGAGCGGCTGGTCCACGAGCTGGGCAAGGCCCTGCGCCCCAGGGAGGTGAAGTTCGTCACCGCCCTGCCCAAGACCCGCAACGCCAAGGTCATGCACCGGGTGATCCGGGCCGCCTACCTGGGCCAGCCTCTGGGTGACCTGAGCAGCCTGGAGGATCCGACCACCGTGGAGGCCATCCGCGAGGCGGTGTGAGGGAAACGAACTGTGAGGGAAACGAACGGAGACAAGACGGAACCCCGGCGGGAGATGCCACCTGCCGGGTGCACCGGGCAGACCTGCCAGGTTTCGCGACCTGGCAGGTTTTTTTGTTGCCTGCGCGGGAGAATTCAGCGCTCCCCGTCATTTTTGAGCAAACCTCCGTCTGCCTGTTACAATCAACGGTTGTGGTCGGCCCAGGCCTGGGCATGCCCAGGATCCCATGGACGGGCCGGCCGTCGAGAACTTCCTCCACCACAGCGGACAGGACAGGAAAATGGACCGAGAACTGGAGAAACAGGCACAGATGGGAGTCGGATCGGGCCAGGGCGAGATGGGCCTGGCGGAAGAGGAAGAACATGGCCATCGTCCACCCCGGGGAGGCAAGTACATCGCCCTCCTGGCCCTGGGCGCGCTGGGCGTGGTCTACGGGGACATCGGCACCAGCCCTCTCTACGCCTTCCGGGAGTCCTTCCACGAGGGCTACGGCCTGGCCGTCACCCCAGAGAACGTGCTGGGCATCCTCTCCCTGATCTTCTGGGCCCTGATCCTGGTGATCTCGGTCAAGTACCTGGTCTTCGTCATGCGGGCGGACAACCGGGGCGAGGGCGGCATCCTGGCCCTCACCGCCCTGATCTTCCCCCGGGACCGCAGGAACAACGGCCGTCGGGACGTGCGCTGGCTGCTGATCATGCTGGGGCTCTTCGGCACGGCCCTCCTCTACGGCGACGGCATGATCACCCCGGCCATCTCCGTGCTCTCTGCGGTGGAGGGGCTGGAGGTGGCCACACCCTTCTTCGAGCCCTACATCATCCCCATCACCATCGCCATCCTGGTGGCCCTCTTCCTGTTCCAGAGCCGAGGCACAGGCAGCGTGGGCAAGGTCTTTGGCCCCATGACCCTGCTCTGGTTCACAGTGTTGGCCCTGCTGGGCATCCGCTGGATCCTGCGCCAGCCCCACGTTTTCCTGGCCATGAACCCTCTCTACGGCTGGCACTTTTTCCGCCTGAACGGCCTGCGGGGCTTCCTGGTTCTGGGCTCTGTCTTCCTGGTGGTGACCGGCGGGGAGGCCCTCTACGCGGACATGGGGCACTTCGGCAAGACGCCCATCCGCCTGGCCTGGTTCAGCGTGGTCCTGCCTGCGCTCATGCTGAACTACTTCGGCCAGGGGGCCCTGCTCCTGGTCCGCCCAGAGGCGGTGGAGAACCCCTTCTACAGCATGGCTCCCGCCTGGGCCCTCTACCCGGTGGTGATCATCGCCACCACGGCCACGGTCATCGCTTCCCAGGCCCTGATCACCGGCGCCTTCTCCCTGACCATGCAGGCCATCCAACTGGGCTTCCTGCCCCGCATGGAGATCGTCCACACCTCCGCCCGGGAGGTGGGACAGATCTACATCGGCTCCATCAACTGGACCCTCATGGTGGCCTGCATTGGGCTGGTGGTGGCCTTCGGCTCCTCCAGCAACCTGGCCGCGGCCTACGGCGTGGCTGTGACCACCACCATGGTGGTGACCACCCTGCTCCTGGGGGTGGTGGCCCGGGAACGCTGGCAGTGGGCCTTGCCCGTCACCTTGGTGGTGATGGCCTTCTTCCTGGTCATCGACCTGGCCTTCTGGGGGGCCAACCTGGTGAAGATCCCGGCCGGCGGTTGGTTTCCCCTGGTCATCGGCGCCATCGTCTTCACCCTGATGACCACCTGGAAGCGGGGGCGGGAGATCCTGCGGGAGCGCCTGCGGGTGGGCTCCGTGCGGTTCGTGGACTTTGCCAAGCGCATCCGGGCCGAGAAGACCATTCGGGTGCCTGGCACGGCCATCTTCATGAACAGCGACCCCCAGGGCACACCCCCGGCCCTGATCCAGAACCTGCGCCACAACAAGGTGCTCCACGAACGGGTGATCCTGCTCTCCATCCGCACCCGCATGCGCCCCTACATCCCCCCCGAGAAGCGCCTGGAGATCGAGGAGCTGGGTCAGGGTTTCTACCGGGTCATCATGCACTACGGCTTCATGGAGACGCCCAACGTGAGCCGGGATCTGCCCCTGTCCAAGGAGCAGGGCCTGGATCTGGACCCCCACAAGGTGAGCTTCTTCCTGGGCCGAGAGCGCCTCTTCGCCACCGAACGGCCAGGCATGGCCCTCTGGCGAGAAAAGCTCTTCATCCTCATGAGCCGCAACGCCCGCAGCGCCACGGACTACTTCGGCCTGCCCCCGGGTCGGGTGGTGGAGCTGGGCATCCAGGTGGAGCTCTGAGCCAGCCCCCTG
>CAYQEB010000012.1:35881-41094 GCA_964416395.1 uncultured Caldilineaceae bacterium
CCCCCTGACAGGCCTGCCGGATCCCGACAATCTGGCAGGCCTTTCTCTTCTGTCCTGGCCTTTGCCCATGCCCCAGGCTCTGCTACAATCAGCCCATGAACCTGGTCACCCTGGACAACGTCTCCAAACAGTACGATGAACGCCTGCTCCTGGATCGGGTGAGCCTGGCCATCAACAGCGGGGATCGGGTGGGGCTCATCGGCGTCAACGGCAGTGGCAAGACCACCCTCCTGCGCATCATCGCCGGGGAAGAGGCCCCGGACCAGGGCTCGGTGACGGTCTGGGGTGGGGTGCGGGTGGAGCACCTGCCCCAGGAGCCGCCCCTGGACGAAGGGGCCACGGTGTTGGAAGCCCTCTTCCGCCGGGAGACGCCCCGGATGCAGGCCCTGCGGGAGTACGAGTGGGTGAGCCAGCAGCTCCAGCTCCGGCCCCAGGACCCGACCCTGCAGGAGCGGCTCCTGGCCGTCACCGAGACCATGGACCGGCTGGACGGCTGGGCCGAGGAGGCCCGGGCCAAGGCCATCCTCACCCGCCTGGGCGTCCAGGACTTCGCCGCCCCCATCGCCAGCCTGAGCGGCGGCCAGCGCAAGCGGGTGGCTCTGGCGCGCGCCCTCATCGACCGGGCGGATCTTCTGCTCCTGGACGAGCCCACCAACCACATCGACGCGGAGACCGTGGCCTGGCTGGAGGAGTACCTGCTCACCAGCCCCGGCGCCCTGCTCATGGTCACCCACGACCGCTACTTCCTGGACCGGGTGGTGAGCCGCATCGTGGAGCTGGACCGGCGGCGGCTGATCAGCTACCCTGGCAACTACAGCGCCTACCTGGAGCAGCGGGCCAGCCGTCACCAGCGCCTGGCCGCGGCGGAGCAGAAACGGCGCAAGCTCCTTCAACGGGAGCTGGCCTGGCTGCGGCGCACGCCCATGGCCCGGGGCACTAAACAGAAGGCTCGGAAGCAGCGGGTCCAGGAGCTGCAGCGCATCCAGTACGACGCGGGGGAGGAGCGGGTGAGCATGGCCCTGGCCGGTCGTCGACTGGGCAAGAAGGTGCTCACCGCCCGGGGGCTGACCAAGCGCTTCGGGGAGAAGGTGGCCGTGGACCGGGTGGATTTCCGCCTGGATCCGGGGGACCGCATCGGCATCATCGGGCCCAACGGCGCAGGCAAGAGCACCTTCCTGGACCTGCTGGCCGGTCGCCTGGATCCGGACGCGGGCACGATAACCTGGGGCGAGACGGTGGCGGTGGGCTACTTCGACCAGCGCAGCCGCGCCCTGGACGAGAACCAGCGGGTCATCGAGTTCATCCAGGAGGAGGCGCCCCTCATCCGCACCGCGGCGGGGGAGCGGGTGGACGCGGCCCAGATGCTGGAGTGGTTCCTCTTCCCCCGCCCCCTCCAGTGGGCCCGCATCGGCAGCCTGAGCGGCGGGGAGCGGCGACGCCTTCACCTCCTGCGCACCCTGATCCACCAGCCCAATGTCCTGCTCCTGGACGAGCCCACCAACGACCTGGACATCCAGACCCTGACCGTGCTGGAGGAGTTCCTGGACCACTTCCAGGGCTGCCTGGTGGTGGTGAGCCACGACCGCTACTTCCTGGATCGCACGGTGGACTTCATCGCCCACTTCCAGGACGGCCGCTTCGGCCCCCGCTACCCCACCCCCTACGAGACCTTCCGCCGCCTGCGGGAGGCCGAGGAGCAGGCCCGCCGGGAGGCGCAAGCCCCTCCTCGGCCCGAGCCTTCCCGTTCCCCCCGCCGGGCCCGCCCTGCGGAGAGCCCAAGCCCCCGCAGGCTCTCCTGGCGGGAGCAGCGGGAGCTGGAGGAGCTGGAACGGCGCATCGCCGCCTGGGAGGCGGAGCAGGCCCGGCTGCAGGCGGCCATCAACGCCAGCGGGCAGGACTACCAGCGCCTCCAGGAGCTGGCCGGCCAGTTGGAGTCGGTGGAGGCCTCCCTGGAGGCGGCCCTGGAGCGCTGGGCGGAGCTGGCGGAACGGGCGGAATCCAGGTGAATGAGCGAGGAGTCAGAGTTCCAGGAGTCAGGAGTAAGAAGTGAGGAGCCAGGAGTAAGAAGTAGGGAGTAGTGCGCGCCTCACACCATCCCACATGGAGCCCATCCCATGACCGATTTCGCCCGTTATCTCAACATCCGCAGCGCCCTCTCCCCGGAGCTGGCCCCGGACAGCCGGCGCATCGCCTTCCTGGCGGACACCACCGGCGTCTTCCAGGCCTGGAGCGCGGCCACTCAGCCCCGGTCCGGGGAATGGCCCCGGCAGCTCACCTTCTTCTCCGACAAAGTCTGGGAGATCCACGGCGCGGCCAGCCGTCCCTGGCTGGTGGCGGTGAGCGACGTGGGAGGCAACGAGCGCCAGCAGCTCTACCGGATCACCGGCTACGGCGGCCCCGGGGACGAGGACGCCCACGACGTCCAGCGGCTGACCCGGAACGACCAGGCCATCCACCGCTTCGGCGCCTGGAGCCAGGACGGCCAGCGCATCCTCCTCACCAGCAACGCCCGCAACGGCGTGGACTTCGACCTCTACGTCCTGGACGTGGGGGCGGGCCAGATGCAGTTGGTGCGGGAGAGCCAGGGCAACCGGGTGGTGGCCGCCTGGTCTCCGGACGAGGAGGCGGCCCTGGTGCTGGACGCGGTGGGGCCTTTGGAGGTGGACCTCTACCGGGTGGAGCTGGCCGACCCCACCGGGCCGGAGCGACGGCTCACCGAGGGGCAGCCCCCGGCTCGCTACGGATTCGTCCACTGGACCCAGGCGGGCGTCTTCCTCCTCACGGACCGCACCCACGACCGGGGCGCCATCGGCCGCCTGGATCCGCTGACCGGGGCGTTCACGCCTCTGGTGGACGGGGAGGCTCATCCCCAGGAAGGGGAGCTGGAGCTCCTGGCCGTCTCTTCGGACGGCCGCCAGGGGGCCTACGTTTTCAACCACGAGGGCTACAGCCAGCTCTTCCGCCTGGACCTGGTCACCGGCCAGAGCCAGCCTGTGGACGGCGTCCCCGCCGGGGTCATTGGCCACCTGAGCGTCCACCCGGATGGCAGCCTGCTCTTCGACTTCCAGGCCCCGGACCGCAACCCGGACGTGTGGCGGGTGAGTCCGGATGGCCAGGTGGCCCGGCTCACGGACAGCGACCGGGCCGGCATCCCCCGCAGCAGCTTCGTGGTCCCCGAGCTGATCCGCTACGAGAGCTTCGACGGCCTCTCCATTCCCGCCTTCTACTACCGGCCCCAGACGCCCCCGCCGGCCGGGGGTCACCCCTGCATCCTCTACGTCCACGGCGGCCCCACCAGCCAGACCCGGCCGGACTTCGACGTGCGTTTCCAGTATTTCCTGAGCCAGGGCTACGCCATCCTGGCCCCCAACATCCGGGGCAGCACCGGCTACGGTCGCACCTACGCCGGGCTGGACGAGGTGGAGAAGCGCCTGGACAGCGTGGCCGACCTGAAGCACGCGGTCCTCTGGCTGCAGCAGCGGCCGGAGATCGACCCCAAGCGCATCGCCATCTACGGCCGCAGCTACGGGGGCTACATGGTCCTGGCCGCCTTGACCGAGCACCCGGAGCTCTTCGCGGCGGGGATCGACGTGGTGGGCATCGCCAACTGGGTCAGCTTCCTGGAGCGGACCAGCCCCTGGCGCCGGGCTCACCGGGAGCGGGAGTACGGCAGCCTGGCCCATCACCGGGACGTGCTGGAGCGCATCTCGCCCATCCACAGGGCGGAGCGCATCACCATGCCCTTGCTGGTCATCGCGGGGGACAACGATCCCCGGGTGCCCCTCTTCGAGTCGGAGCAGATCGTGGAGCGGGTGCGCGGGGCCGGGGGCACGGTGGAGTTCCTCCACTACCCGGACGAGGGGCACAAGATCAGCAAGCTGGCCAATCGGGTGGACAGCTTCAGCAAAATGGCGGAATTTCTGCGCAAATTCGTGTAGTCCATAGGTCCTGGCCCCCTGAAAAGCCTCTAGGCCATTCCTGGGAGCCGGGATTCGTTTGCCACCCGCTCCAGGCCATGTTAAACTACCCCCGTCAAGTATTCCCCGAAGGATCATCCACCCCGGACGAACCATGCAAGTCACCTGTTTCCGATGCGGCTCGGTTGTGGACATCACGCCCTCTTCCACCCTCTGCAGCCAGTGCAACGCCAACCTGGAATCCCTGATCACCCCCCTGGACCGAGCCCGAGAACTCTACCAACAAGCGGCCTCCCTGGCCCTGGAGGAGAAGCATCTGGCCGCTCTGGAGACCATCCAGCAGGGCCTGGCCCTGGCGGACACCTCCGAGCTGCATCTGCTGGCCGCGCTGATCCACCAGAAGCTGGGCCAGTTCGATCAGATGCGCCGCCACGTGGCTGCCATCCCCGTGGACGACGTGCTGCGCAAGGAAGGGGAGTGGCTGCTGCGCTCCCACCAGGCCAGCCGGCGAGCCGCCCGGGAGCAGGCCAAGCAGCAGGCTCCTCTCCATCGACCCGGGGCCTACGCGGACGAGCTCTACACCTTTCCCGCCCCGGGCGAAGGGCTTCCCCGACCGCCCCGGCCCAAACGTTCGCCTCTGCGCTGGGCGATTCCGGCCCTGGCCCTGCTCCTGGTGGCCTTCCTGGCCTGGCGGGGCCCGGGAACCCTCCTGGCGGGCGTCAGCGGACTGGCCGGGCAGATCCAGGGGCTGGTCCTGGGCAGCGGTGAGGCGGTCGACAGTCCGGATGCGGCCCAATCCTCCGCCGGCCCAGGGGACGTTGCCCCGGCCGCAGGAGAGCCCGAAGCGCCAGCCGGCGAGACCAGCGACACTCCCGGCGGAACCGTTGTCCCCCAGCAGCCCACGGCCACGCCCATCCCCACCGCCACACCGCCGGTGGATCTGGTCCAGGGGCCAGGGGCCGGGGAAGCGGTGGCTTCCGGGGATCCTGGCGACGCGGTGAAGGCCGCCACTGTGGAGGCGGACCGCTTCGACCTGGCCGCGTACCTGGTCCAGGCAGAGCGGCCCGACCTGGCCCGGCTGGATGTCCAGGCTCGGCGGCAGGGGGATCGCCTGCTCCTGGACGGGACGGTGCCCTTCGCCGCCTACCGCCGGGAGCTCATCGACCTGGCCCGGGCCATTCCTGGGGTGGAGTTGGTGGACGCCATCAACCTGCGGGTGCGCCTGCCCGAGACCTACACCCTGCAGGAAGGGGACACCCTGTGGACCGTGGCCGAGACCCTCTACGGGGATGGCGG
>CAYQEB010000012.1:41194-51080 GCA_964416395.1 uncultured Caldilineaceae bacterium
CTCTCTTTCCCCATTTTGCTCCTGATCCTGGCCGCCATCCTGGTGAATTTGCGGTGATGGCAGGAACCGGGGTGGGGCGAGTGGAGCTGCTGTCCGGAAACCCGCTGCGCCCTGGGTGAGTGGATGGCGGAGGTCGGCCCTCGCTCGGACCTCCGCTCTCGAATCGTCACTCTTGAATCTCCCCGCACCTGGATCTTTCCAGCGCTTGGATCTCTCCAAACAGAAGAGCGGGCAGGTCCTGGACCCGCCCGCTCTTTTCGCGTCTGTTGAAGGCCGGGAAAAACCTCTGGCCTTGCCTCAGTTGAGCCGTTCCACGATGCCGGCCGCGCCCATGCCCCCGCCGATGCACATGGTCACCAGGCCGAACTGCTTGTCCTGTCGGGCCAGCTCGTAGAGGATCTGGGTGGTGAGCTTGGCCCCGGTGCAGCCCAAGGGGTGGCCCAGGGCGATGGCTCCGCCGTTCACGTTCACCTTCTCCTCGTCCATGCCCAGCTCCCGGATCACGGCCAGGCTCTGGGCGGCGAAGGCCTCGTTCAGCTCAATGAGGTCGATGTCGTCCAGGGTGAGGCCGGCCAGCTTCAGGGCTTTGGGGACGGCCTTCACCGGGCCGATGCCCATGATCTCCGGAGGGACGCCCCCCACCGCGAAGCTGACGAAACGGGCCATGGGTTTGAGCCCCAGGGCCTTGGCCTTCTCCTCGCTCATGATCAGCACCGCGGCCGCGCCGTCGCTGGTCTGGCTGCTGTTCCCCGCGGTGACGGTGCCCCCCACCTTGAAGACCGGGCGCAGGCGGGCCAGGGCCTCCATGCTGGTGTCCCGGCGGATGCCCTCGTCCTTGTCGAAGACGGTCTCCACCTCCTGGACGTTGCTGCCGTCCCCCAGCCTGGCTTTGACCTTCAGGGGGACGATCTCCGCGTCGAACTTGCCCGCGTCCTGGGCGGCCGCGGCCCGCCGATGGCTGCGCAGGGCGAAGGCGTCCTGATCCTCCCGGCTGATCTCGAACTGGCGAGCCACGTTCTCCGCGGTCAGGCCCATGCTGATGTAGACGCCTGGGTGCTCCGCGGCCAGGGTGGGGTTGGCCATGAACTTGTTGCTGCTCATGGGGATGCGGGACATGCTCTCCACGCCCCCGGCGATGATGGCCTCGCCCATGCCGGCCATGATCTGCTGGGCGGCCAGGGCGATGGTCTGCAGGCCGCTGGAGCAGAAGCGGTTCACCGTCTGCCCGGGGACGCTGTCCGGGAAGCCGGCCCGGAGCAGGGCGATGCGGCCCAGGTTCATGCCCTGTTCCGCCTCGGGCATGGCGCAGCCCATGATCACGTCCTCGATCTCCCCCATATCCACGCCCCCGGCCCGTTCGATGACGGCCTTCAGCACCTCCGCGGCCATGTCCTCGGGCCGAGTGGTGCGCAGGGCGCCTCGGGGCGCTTTGCCCACCGCGGTCCGGGCGGCGGAAACGATCACTGCGTTCGGCATAGTCACATTCCTTTCTGCAGGCTCTCGGCCAACACTCGATGGATCACATGCGTATCTCGTTCAGTGGAGCAGGTGGCCCCAGGGGCCGGTTCAATTGCGCAGGGGCTTGCCCGTCTGGAGCATGTGCCAGATGCGCTCCTGGGTCTTCTCCTCCCCGCACAGGCTCTTGAAGGCCTCCCGCTCCAGGTCCAGGAAGTACTGCTCGTCCATCCAGGCTGGGGCGCTCAGATCCCCGCCACAGAGGACCCAGGCCAGCTTGTCCGCCAGGTGGGCGTCGTACTCGCTGATGTAGCCGGCCTCGCGCAGGCCATAGATGCCCACCCGCATGTTGGCCAGCTGATCCGCGCCGGCCGCATAGACGTTCTTGGTCACTTTGGGCGGTGCGTACCCGGCATCGTCCAGGGCCAGGACCTCCTGCTTGGCCTCGTAGATCAGGTGGTCGTAGTTCATGACCACCTGGTCGCAGTCGCCCAGGAAGCCCAGCTGCCGGGCCTCGGGGCCGGAGGTGGAGACCTTGGCGAAGCCGATGGTCTCGAAGATCTGCTGCAGGTAGGGGCTGGGGTTCACGTTCTCCGCGTGCATGTGGGGGCTCACGTTGCGGCGCACCATCTCCTTGCAGCCGCCCCCCGCGGGGATGAGGCCCACCCCCACCTCCACCAGGCCCATGTAGGTCTCCGCGTGGGCCAGGATGCGGTCCCCGTGCATGGAGACCTCCGCGCCACCGCCCAGGGTGAGCTGGAAGGGGGCCACCACCACCGGCGCCGGGGCCTGGCGGAAGCCCATGAGCAGGCCCTGCAGGGTGCGGATGGCCCGGTCCAGCTCGTCCCACTGGCCGGACTGGGCCAGCATGCCGATGAGGAAGAGGTTGGCCCCGGCGGAGAAGTTCTGTCCCTGGTTGCTGATGACCAGGCCCGTGGCCCCGCCGTGGAGCTTCTCCAGGGCCAGGCTGCCCATCTGGAAGATGCCCTCGTCCAGGGCGTTCATCTTGGTGTGGAACTCCAGGAGCAGCACCCCGTCCCCCAGGTCCAGCAGGGAGGCGGAGTCGTTCTCGGCCAGGACGCCCCGGGTCTTCTTCAGGTCTTTGATGACGATGACCCGCTCGCTGGCGATGGCCGGCTCGTAGCTCTTGCTCAGGGGGCTGTAGGCCACCCGCTGGCCATTCTCGTAGCGGTAGAAGCTCTCGTGCCCGGCCTCCAGCATCTCGTGGACCCAGGGGGCCACGGTCAGCCCTTCGCCCTCCATGCGGTCCAGGGTCTCGGCCACGCCCAGGACGTCCCAGGTCTCGAAGATGCCCAGCTCCCAGGCGAAGCCCCACTTCATGGCGTTGTCGATGTCCACGATGCGGTCGGCGATCTCCGGGATGCGCTTGGAGGCGTAGGCGAAGGTGTGGGAGAAGGTGTGCCAGATGAGCTCCCCGGCCTCGTCGTCCGACTCCACCAGGCGGCGCAGCCGCTCCTCCAGGGGCATCTCCCGGACCTCGTCCACGATGGCCCAGCGGGGCTTCTCCGGGGGCAGGTACTCGATCTCCCCCTCCACTGCGGCCTGGAGGTCCAGGCCCCAGAAGGCCTTCTTGCCCCCTTCCTCCACCCGCTTGTAGAAGCCCTGGCCCGTCTTGTTGCCCAGGAGATTGGCCTGGATCAGGGTCTGCATCACCTTGGTCACCTGCTCGTCCCGCAGGATCTCCCGGTCCTCGTCCTGGGGGATGAGCTGGTAGAGGTTCTCGCTCACCATGGCCATGACATCGATGCCCACGATGTCGTTCAGGCGGAAGGTGCCCGTCTTGGGCCGGCCGATGAGGGGGCCGGTCAGGCGATCCACCTCCTCCACCGTGTAGCCGTTTTCGATGGCGAACTTCATCAGATCCGACTGGATGAAGCTGATCATGCGGTTGGCGATGAAGTTGGGCGTGTCCTTGGCGATGACCACCCCCTTGCCCAGGCGCCGCTCCGCGAAGTCCCGCATGCGGGCCACGATAGCCGGGTCCGTCTCTGGGGTGGGGATGATCTCCAGCAGGTGCAGGTAGCGGGGCGGGTTGAAGAAATGGGTGCCCAGGAAGCGTCTCTTGAACTCGGGGCTGCGGCCCTGGGCGATGATGTGGATGGGGATGCCCGAGGTGTTGGTGCTGATGACCGCGTCCGGGGGGACGATGGCCTCCAGCCGCTCCATGAGGGCCTGCTTGGGCTTGGGCCGCTCGATGATCACCTCGATAACCCAGTCGCTCTGCTTCACCGCGGACTCCAGGTCGTCCTCGATGTTGCCCAGGGTGATGCGTTCCGCCACGTCGTCGGTGAAGAGGTTGCGGGGCTTGGCCTTGATCATGCGCTCGAAGCCGGCCCGGACGATGCGGTTGCGGACCTCCGGGTCGTCCAGGGTGAGGCCCTTCGCTTCCTCCTCCGGCGTCAGCTCCGTGGGGACGATGTCCAGCAGGTGCACCGAGACGCCGGCGTTGGCCAGGTGCCCGGCGATGGCCGCTCCCATGGTCCCCGCGCCGATGACCGTGGCATGGTTGATTCGTTTGCCCATAGATGTCCACTCCTCCATGGTTGGGCCCATCCGCCAGAGAGGCGCCTCGGCCGGACAACACCGCAGGGGAGGGCGTGCCGACAGGCGCACTTTCGGGCGATAGGCGGATAGATGAACAGGTCGCCTACACCTCGCCCCGTCCCGGCCCGGGGGCGGCTTTCCTGGGCTGGCGGGGAAGGTCGATTCCGGTCAAGAGAGGCGCCTCCAGGAGACGCCTCTGCCGCGCCCTCCATTCTAGCTTCGGGCTGTTGCGGCCTGGTTTTGGAAAGATTGGATCAGGCGTGCTCTCCCACAGGCTCCAGGTGGACCAGGACCTCCCCCACGTTGGGCAGGGCCTGGCGGATCTGCTCCTGGAGCCGGGTGCTGAGCTCGTGGGCCTCGCTCACGGGCAGATCCCCGTCCACCAGAGCCTCCAGGGAGATGAAGAGCCGGCCCTCCACCTGGCGCACCTGCACGTGATGGGGTCGGCAGATGCCCGGGACGTTCTCCACCGCCTTCTGGACCACCTGCTCCACCCGTTCCTGGAGGCCCCGGCTCACCCTGGCCGTGGGCAGGATCTCCGGCACGGCCGTCTCGATGTGGGTGGAGACGCTCCGCACCTCCGGCAGGCGCTCCTTGATGACCTGCTCCAACCGGTCCACCAGCTCGTGGGCCTGGGCCAGGGTCAGGTTAGGGTCCACCCCGGCGTGCAGGTGCAGGTCGATGCCGTCCGGGGCCTGTTGCACCCAGATCTCGTGGATGGCCACCCCCAGCTCCTCCCCGGCCAGCTTCACCGCCTGGGTGATGTGGGTCGCGCTCTCCGGCCCCCGGGCTGCCTCCACGTGCACGGTGACGTCCGTGACCCCGGGCAGCTCCAGGAGGCGGCGGCGCACCTCGTCCGCGATGGCGTTGGCCGCCTGCATGGGCAGGCGCGGGTCCACCCGCACGTGCAGGTCCACGGCCACGTTGTCCGGCGTGCCCCGGCTGCGGATGCGGTGGTAGCTCTCCACCCCGGTCACCTGGGAGACCACCTGGCCGATCGCCGCGGTGGGGAGAGGGGCCTGGTCCACCAGGGGCGGCAGGTTCTCCAGCACCGTCTCCACGCCGATCTTGGCGATGACCCCGGCCACCAGCAGGGCCACCAGGGGATCGGCCCAGGGGTAGCCCAGGCGCACCAGCCCCAGGCCCAGGAGCACCGCGCCGCTCACGTAGATGCTGGTGATGGCGTGGCGGCCGTCGGCCACCAGCACCTCGCTCTGCAGCCGGTGGCCCTGGCGGATCTCCCACCAGCCGGTGCAGCCCTGGACCAGGGCGCTGAAGGCCAGCGCGGCCATGCTCCAGTGGTTCACCACCGGCAGGGGCGGCTCCAGGAGACGCTGCACCGCGCCGGTGGCCAGCTCCCAGGCGGTGACGAAGAGGAGGGAGGCGATGACCAGCGCGGCCACCGTCTCGAACTTGCGGTGGCCGTAGGGGTGCTCCTCGTCCGGGGGGCGGCTGCCCAGGCGCACGCCGATGACGCCGATGACGTTGGAGAGGCTGTCGAAGAGGGTGTCCAGCCCGTCCGCGGTGAGGCTCAGCGCGCCGGTCCACAGCCCCACCCCCAGCTTGGCCCCTGCAGCCAGCAGGTTCAGGAAGAAGGTGAGGACGAGGACTCGCTGGATGGCCTGAGGGTCGCGTTCCATGGGGAAGATCCTGGGGGACTCTCGTGGCGGAAATGTCGGGCCCAGAAGGAGGAGGCCGGTCCGCGTTGACGGCAGCAGGCTTTCGGCGTAAGATGGCGAGGGGCATGGACGGGCTGGGGTTTCCCGGCGACCTTCCGCTCGCCATGGCCCACCCATTATACCGCCCCTCCGGGGAAGGCAGAACTTTCCCCGTCCGTGAGGAGGCCCCGCCCCTTCAACCCCTGCCGGGAGCCACGAAAGGAGCAACGCAAACATGGCCACCATTCCAGCAGAGTTCCAGGAGCTGTTCCAGAAGAAGGCCTTCGCTCACCTAGCCACGGTGGACGAGAAGTGCATCCCCCAGGTGACGCCGGTCTGGGTGGATTTCGACGGGGAGTACGTGCTGGTCAACAGCGCCAAAGGGCGCAAGAAGGACCGGAACATCCGGGCCAATCCCTGGGTGGCCCTGAGCATCCAGGACCCGGACAACCCCTACCGCTACCTGGGCATCCAGGGTCGAGTGGAGGCCATCGTGGAGGAGGGGGCGGTGGAGCACATCCACGCCCTTTCGCGCAAGTACACCGGCCAGGACTTCGGCTTCCTGACCGAGGACCAGGTCCGGGTCATCTACAAGATCCGGCCCGAACGGGTCTGGACCAACGCCTGAGCTGGGCTGGCGCGCCGGCTTGCCCTCTTCTCAGCCCATCCAGGCCAGGATCAGGTCCAGCAGGCCGAAGAACTTGAAGATGGAGACGACCACCACGGCGATGAGCAGCCGACGCACCCAGATGCTGGCGTTGGGGCTGCGGGTGGCGAAGCGGGCGGCCAGCCAGGCCCCCATGCTCTGACCGATGGCCATGAGGAAGCCCAGGCCCCAGTTCACCTGATCGTTCAGGACGAAGACGGCCAGGGCGGAGATGGTGAAGGTCAGGACGATGAGCAGCTTCACCCCGTTGGCGTGGATCAGGCTGTAGTGGGCCCCCAGGACCAGGGCCGCCAGCAGGAAGATCCCCACCCCCGCCTGGATGAAGCCCCCGTAGATCCCGATGAGGAAAAAGAGCCCCAGCGTCCCCCAGCTGGGGCGCCCGGCTTTGAAGTCCGACTGCTCCCGCAGCCAGCGCTTGGGGTCCAGCAGGATGACGAAGAGCATGACGAGCATGACCGTGCCGATGGCCATGTTCATGGCCCGTTTGTCCAGGTTCACCGCGATCTGGGCCCCCACCAGGGAGCCCAGCACTGCGGGTCCGCTGAGCCAAAGGCCGCCCCGGAGATCCAGCTTGCCGCTGCGTTGGTAGGTGGTCAGCCCCACGATGTTCTGGAAGAGGACGCCCACCCGGTTGGTGCCGTTGGCCACGTTGGGCGGCAATCCCAGGAAGACCAGCATGGGCAAAGTCACCAGGGAGCCGCTGCCGGCCAGGGTGTTGATGATCCCGGCCAGGATGCCAGCCAGGATGGCGAGGACGTACTGGATGGGTGTGATGTGCATGGTGCGATTCCAGGTGATGGGTGTTCGAGCGAAGAGTGGTTGGGCATCTGGGTGGCCGGGTTCGGGGAGGCCCGTCTCGTCTGGCTCCTCCTCTCATCTGGCCATGTTGTCACCCCTCCAATCCAGGCCTGGCGTGGATGTCGCTACAGCCTGGGGACGATGCGGGCCAGACGCTCCACCGTCTTCTCCAGGCTGGGCATGTCCGTGGCGAAGCTGAAGCGCACGTACCCTTCCCCAGCCGGGCCGAAGGCGACGCCCGGCGTGGTGGCGATGAGGGCCTGCTCCAGGAGGATGTTGGCGATCTCCAGGCTGCTCTTGTCCGTCTGGGTGAAGCGGGCGAAGAGGTAGAAGGCGCCCTGGATGGGGCCGGATTCCAGGCCCGGGATCTCCTGCACTGCCTCCAGCAGAAAGCGACGCCGGGCATCGTAGGCGGCCACCATCTCGGCCACGCACTCCTGGGGGCCGTTGAGGGCCGCCACCGCCGCCGTCTGCACGAAGCTGGCCGCACAGGTGACGCTCTGGGTCTGGTAGCGCCGGGCCAGCCGGGCGATGGGCAGGGGAGCGGCCAGCCAGCCCAGCCGCCAGCCGGTCATGGCGTGGGACTTGCTCAGCCCGTTGACCGTGACCGTGCGCTGGGCCATGCCCGGTTGGGCAGCCAGGCAGTGGTGCACCGCCCCCTCGTAGCGGATCTGTTCGTAGATCTCGTCGCTGATCACGTAGAGGTCGAACTCCTGGGCCACGGCCGCGATGGCCTCCACCTCCTCCTGGTCCAGGACCCGGCCCGTGGGGTTGTTGGGGGTGTTGACCAGCATGGCCTTGGTGCGGGGCGTCACGTACTCCCGGAGCAGGGCCTGGCTCACCCGGAAGTTCTCCTCCCGGGGCAGCGGAACGTGGACGGGCACGCCGCCGTTGAGCTGGACCATGGGGCCATAGCTGACCCAGGCTGGATCCAGGAGCAGCACCTCGTCCCCGGGATTCAGGGTCACCGCCAGGGCTGCGTAGATGGCCCACTTGGCCCCGGGGGTCACCAGGAGCTGGTCCGGGGAGAGATGCAGGCCGTTGTCCCGGGCGTGCTTGGCCACGATGGCCTCCAGGAGCTCTGGCTTGCCGTGGGAGGGAGGGTAGTGGGTGTCCCCGGAGCGGATGGCCTGGAAGGCGGCCTCCTGGATGTGCCGGGGCGTGTCGAAGTCCGGCTCTCCGCCGGCCAGGTTGATCACGTCCAGGCCGGCTGCGGCCATCTCTCGGCCCTTCTGCATCATGGTGGCGGTGACGGAGGCCGGCACAGCCTCCACGCGGGTGGACAGCGGTTGCATGGGCGTCACTCCTTGGCCGGTCTCGGCGTTGGCTCCTGCCGGGTGGATCGCTCCTGGGTTGGCTCTGTTCGGGGCGAGTCGTCCTGGGCGGGGACCAGGCGCACCCGCTCCTCCGCCGCGTCCTGGAAGGTGACGAAGCCCATGTCGCGGTAGTCGGGACGGCGGATCTGCTTGGCCTGCAGCGTCACGGGATGGGCGTCCGCCACCTGCGCCTCCTAGCTTCCGGCTCCGTCCTGGCGGAGCACCTGGGCGATGGCCTGGCAGAGGTAGTCCATGTTTTCCTCGGTCATCCCGGCCACGTTGATGCGCCCCGAGCCCACGATGTAGATGGAGAACTGCTCCCGCAGGGCCTGGACCTGCCCCGGCGTCAGACCCGAGTAGGAGAACATGCCCCGCTGGCGCACGATGAAGGAGAAGTCCCGCTCCACCCCCAGCTGGTTCAGGCTCTCCACGAAGAGGTGACGCATGCGGTTGATCCGCTCCCGCATGGCCGCCACCTCCGTCTCCCACAGGTGACGCAGGTCCCGGTCCCCCAGGATGGCGTCCACGATCTTGGCGCCGTGGGCCGGGGGATTGGAGTAGTTGGTGCGGATGGCCCGCTTCACGTGGCTGCGGACCGCCTCCGCAGCCTGGGGGGTGGGGGCCACCAGGGTCAGCGCGCCGGTGCGCTCGTTGTAGAGGCCGAAGTTCTTGGAGTAGGAGCTGGCCACCATGAACTCCGGCGCCTCCTCGGCCAGGATGAGCAGCCCGGCCGCGTCCTCGGCCAGCCCCTGGGCAAAGCCCTGGTAGGCGAAGTCCACCAGAGGCAGCACGCCCCGCTCCGCGGCCAGCCTGGCCACCGTCCGCCACTGCTCCGGGGAGAGGTCCACGCCGGTGGGGTTGTGGCAGCAGCCGTGAAGGAGCAGCACGTCCCCGGGGGGGATGGCCTGGAGGGTCTCCTGCATGGGCTGGAAAGCCACGCCGCCGGTGGTCGGGTCGAAATAGGGGTAGCTGGCCACCGACAGCCCCGCCGCCTTGAAGACGTTGGCGTGGTTGGCCCAGGTGGGGTCGCTGAGCCAGACCGTGGCCTGGGGGAACATGCGCTTGATGAAGTCCCCAGCCACCCGCAGGGCGCCGGTGCCGCCCGGGGTCTGGACGGTCACGGCCCGGCCGCTGGTGACGATCTCGTGCTGGGGGCCGAAGAGGAGGGCCTGGGTGGAGGCGGTGTAGCTGGGCAGGCCGTCGATGGGCAGGTAGCTCTTGCTCCGCTCCTGGGCCAGGACCCGTTCCTGGGCCCGGCGCACGGCCTGGAGCACGGGGGTGCGGCCGGAGGCGTCCTTGTAGACGCCCACCCCCAGGTTGATCTTGCGAGGGTTGGGGTCCTTCTTGAAGGCTTCGGTGAGTCCCAGGATGCTGTCGGCTGGGGCGGGTGTGATGCGTTCGAACATGGTTCCTTCCTGGTGGCTACG
>CAYQEB010000012.1:51180-53626 GCA_964416395.1 uncultured Caldilineaceae bacterium
TCCGTGAGCTTCAGCTTGGGGATGACCTCCAGGGCCATGAAGCTCATGGCCATGAAGGGGTCGTGGAGGGTGGAGCCCAGCTCCGCGGCCGCGTCCAGCAGCTGAGCGTAGGCCGAGCGCACTTCCTGGACCGGCCGGTCGCTCATGAGCCCGGCCACAGGCAGGGGCAGGCTGGCCAGGACCTGCCCGTCGTTGACGATGACCAGGCCCCCGCCCAGATCCCCTACGGCCCGGGCCGCGGCCATCATGGCGGCGTCGTCCGTGCCGATGACCACCAGGTTGTGGTGGTCGTGGGCCACGGTGCCGGCGATGGCCCCTTGCTTCAGGCCGAAGCCCTGGATGAAGCCCAGGCCCATGGCGCCGCTGGCCTTGTGCCGCTCGATGACCGCCATCTTCAGGATGTCCCGGGCCGGGTCCGCCACCGCTTCCCCGTCCACGATGCGGGCCTCCAGGATGCGCTCCTCGGTGACCAGCTGATCCTCCAGGGAGCCGATGACCCGGACGCGTCGGCCTCGGGCGGGGATGCGGAAGTCCACCGCATCCCACTGCACGTTCACCGTGGCCCCCACCTCCGGGGGCATGGTCACCTGGGCGGGGATGAGACCGGGCAGCACCCGGCCTTCCTGGGCCACCAGTCGGCCCCCAGCGTAGACCTGCCGGGCCTGGGGCGCCTGCAGGTCGTCGAAGACCATCAGGTCCGCCACTCGTCCCGGCGCGATGGCGCCCCGGTCCTGGAAGCCGAACCACTCCGCGCTGTTCAGGGTGGCCATGCGGATGGCCGTCACCGGGTCAATGCCGAAGGCGATGGCCTCCCGCACCATGTAGTCGATGCTGCCCTGGCCCAGGAGATCCCCAGGCTGGCGGTCGTCGGTGCAGAAGCAGATGCGCCGATGGTTGGCTGGGGTGACCAGAGGCAGCAGGGGGTGCAGGTTGTGGGCGTTGGTGGCCTCCCGGATGAAAACGTAGAAGCCCCGGGCCAGCTTCTCCCTGGCCTCGGGGACGGTGGTGCACTCGTGTTCGCTGCCGATGCCCGCCGCGGCGTAGGCGTTGAGCTGGGGGCCGGTGAGCCCGGGGGCGTGGCCATCCCGGGGACGGCCGGCGAAGGCCTCCAGCTTGGCCAGCACGCCCGGATCCCCCTGCACCGTGCCCGGGAAGTTCATCACCTCGGCCAGGCCGTGCACCGTGCCCTCCGCCAGGAGCTGGGCCAGCTCCGGCGCTTCCAGGGTGGCGCCGTTGGTCTCCATGTGGGTGGCCGGCACACAGGACGGGGCCATGACCACCACATTCAGGGGCAGAGCTCGGCTGCTCTGGGCCATGAAGCGGATGCCGGCCAGGCCGGCGACGTTGGCGATCTCGTGGGGGTCCGTCACCACCGTGGTGACGCCCCGGGGCAGCACCGCGTGGGCGAAGTGGGGCGGGATGCAGAGGCTGCTCTCGATGTGGACGTGGGCGTCGATCAGGCCTGGGGCCACGTAAGCGCCGGCCAGGTCCACCTCCTCCCGGCCCTGGTAGCCCGGCCCGATGCCGGCGATGCGATCCTGGAAGATGGCGATGTCCGCTTCTTCGATCTGGCCGGAGAAGACGTTGACCAGGCGTCCGTTGCGCAGGACGAGATCCGCGGGGGCGTCTCCTCGGGCCACGGCGAGTAGGGCTGACAGATCCATAGCGTCGACTCCTTGGGGTGGGGAACAGGGGCTGAGATTTTCCGGCCATTATAGCACGGGAATCCCAGAAATGGCATTTGCGGCGGGGCGAAATTCGGCTCAGGTCAGCCTTTTCAGCGCGGCCCAGGCCGAGGTGACGATGAGCATCTGTCCTGGGCCGTAGGTGAGCCAGATGACGTCGCCGATGAAGGGGAAGCGGGCGCCGTTGAAGAGCTGGGCCGCCAGGATCAGGTCGCTGACCAGGAAGAGGAACGCGCCCAGGGCCAGGGGCGCGAAGCCGGCGTCCTGGAGGGCCAGGCCCGTGGCCAGGCCGGTGGTGCTGGCCAGGAGCAGGGCGTAGGGCAGGGCCGCCCAGTGGAGGGCCGTCCGCTCCTGGCCTCGCAGAACGATCCAGTAGCAGAGGAGGCCGCCCAGGAGCAACCAGGCCGCCAGCGCGTCCCAGCGCACCGGCGCGAAGCCGGGCAGCCGCCGGGCCAGGTCCACCATGCCGGCCATGTAGGCCAGGTGGCCCAGACCGAAGGCGGCCATGCCCCAGAGCACTCGCTGGGAGAGGGGCAGGAGCTCGGCCATGAAGAGATCCCCCAGGAAACCCAGGCTCATGCCCAGGGCGATGAACAGGGCGTAGCGCTGGACCAGGGAAGCGGAGGCCTGCCCGACCAGATACCAGGCCAGGGCCACCAGCACGGCGGAGGAGGCCATGCGGGTCCAGACGGGCATGCGCCGGATGCCTTGGGGATCCTGGCCCAGGAGGAAGCCGCCGAAGAGGAGCCCGGCCCAGAGGG
>CAYQEB010000012.1:53726-61134 GCA_964416395.1 uncultured Caldilineaceae bacterium
CCTTGGGGATCCTGGCCCAGGAGGAAGCCGCCGAAGAGGAGCCCGGCCCAGAGGGTCAGCAAGAGGAGAGGGATGGCTAAGGGGATGGCTGGGGAGTTCTGGCTTGTAGAGAGGTCCACAGGGCGTTGCGCCTTCCGGGGCGGGGTCAAGGGTGGACGTAGCCCAGGAGTTGGGGTTCGCCCCAGACGGCCCAGTTCCAGCGGGCGTCTCCCAGGCCGTCGGTCATGAACTGGACCACCGCATCCTGGCCGGCCAGGTTGGGCAGGTCCACGGTGAAGCGCTCCCACTCGTTGCTCTGCTTGGTGGCGCTCCAGACCCGGACGCCGTTCACGTGGATGCGGAAGGCGCACAGGTTGTCGTCCTCCATCAGGGCCCCGTCCCGGATGCCCACGGCGAAGCGCAAGCGCAGGCGCTCCACCTGGGCCGGCACCCGCAGCTGGTACTCGCAGACGCCGCTGCCCACCACCGGCGGGTGCTGCCAGAGGGCGTTCTGCTGGACCATGCCGCAGGTGGCGGGCCCCACCTTCACCTCCATGAGATCCGGGGTGCGGGTGGCCTCCAGGGTGGCCTCTGGGAAGTGCTCCAGGAAGTCGTACTGCCAGGCCAGGCGCCACTCGCCCGCCTCGTCCTCGGGCTCCAGCAGGCTGTGCCAGAGCTCTTCCTGCCACTTCAGGTAGCTGATGTACTGGGAGAGCTGGGTCAGGGACTGCTCGCTCAGGTCCCGGATGCGGCGCAGGATGGCGTCGATGGTCTCCTGCCGGGGATCGATTGGGTCCATGGTTGTCACTCTCAGGGGCTCCGCGCTCAGGCGGGCTGGGAGGCTCGGTTCACCAGGGCCTCCCAGCGGGAGGCGGCTGTGGGGTTGCTCAGCAGGACCAGGGCCATGTAGGTGGGTTCGAAGGGCTTGCGGCGCAGGTGCATCTTGGCCTCCTCCGGGGTGCGGTTGCCCTTGCGGTGGTTGCAGGGCTTGCAGGCGGTGACCAGATTCTGCCAGCTGCGCACGCCTCCACGGCTGCGGGGGACCACGTGGTCCACGGTCAGCTGATCCCGGCCGGGCATGGCGCCGCAGTACTGACAGGTGTAGGCGTCCCGGAGCATGACGCCGTTGCGTGTGGGGGGCACTCGGCGCTGGGGCAGGCGCACGTAGTAGGTCAGGCGAATGACCAGGGGCACGGGCATGCTCAGGCGGCTGCTGCGCAGCATCTGCTCCGTGGCCTCCACCAGCTCCGCCTTCTCCCGCAGCAGCAGGATGATGGCCCGCCGCACCGAGACCAGGCTCAGGGGTTCGTAGGTGGCATTCAGCACCAATACAGTCTTCGACATGAATGCATCCCTCGCGCTCAGCAAATCACAGCTTCAGGCCGCCTTTTTCGGCAGGCCTTCAAAGAGGCACTGGCACGGTGGCCACCGTGCTGGCCCGGATCACCACCTCCATGAGGAAAAAGCAGACGATGGCCAGAAGGATGGATTTGATGTTCTCATCCTCCATGCGGCTCAGGTAGCCGTAGGCCGTAGGCAGGGTGACCACCGCCACGGAGGCGTACAGGATGTGGACGAAGGGGCGGGGTAGTTCGCTCCCCAGGCCCTGGAAGTAGAGGTAGAAGCCGATGGCGAACTGGGTGACCATGAGCAGCTCTGCGATGACCGCGGCGCCGTACCAGCCACCGTCCAGGGGTTGGGACCGCAGCCGCTGGAGAATGGCCCAGACGCCCAGGGCGATGAAGAAGAGGGCGCCGGTGCGAGCCAGCCCGGCGTGGACAACGATCAGGGTGTTCAGTGTGGCGTCCATGAAGGGGCCCTGGTTCTAGGAGTAGGGGTGAACGCTGAAGTACTGTTCCAGGACGTCCACCACCTCGCCGAAGATCTCGTAGCTCTGCCAGCCCTGGCTGGCGGCCAGCGCATAGATGCAGCCGCCGATGACGTAGTCGTCCTGCTGCATGGCCCGGTCGTACCAGACCAGCTGCTCCACGTAGGCCCCAGGCCCCCAGAGCCCGTAGCCGTTCTGGGCCCAGTAGTCCTGGAAGTGGAGCCAGCCCCGAGCGTCCGGTGGCCCAGGTCGGTCCGTGACCAGTCCGTCGATGCCCAGCTCCGTCATGACCAGAGGGATGACCATTCCTCGGGGCTTGAGGATCTGGTTGTAGACGTGCCGGTAGCGCAGGGTGAGCCAGCCCGTGTCCTCCGGAGAGATGCCCGGGTTGCGCCCCTGGCCCTCCCGGGTGGTCAGGTAGTACATGGTGGGGGCGGCGTACTCGTGCAGCCCCAGCCAGCCGTCGTAGTTCAGGGCCTCCTGGATCGCGGGCAGAAAGTGCTCCCAGAGCTCCAGGGGCGGCTGGCCTGTGCCGAAGTTGGCGATGACGCTGCGAACGCCCCGCTCCCCCAGCAGGCGAGTGCGCTCCGCCTCGAACTCGGCCAGGCGTTGCATCTCGTCCGGATTGCCGGCCACCGGCTCGTTGTAGGCCTCCCAGCCGTCGAAATAGGGACGGCGGGCCGGGTCGTCCGCGTAGGGGAGGAGCTGCTCCACGAAAGCCCGGGCGGCCCCGGCTGGGTCCTGGAGCTGGCTCAGCTGGAGCTGGGGCAGGTCGATCCGGCCGATGAGCTTGGTGTGGGGCGACCACTCTTTGATCTGGGCCGCGAAGTTGGCGTCCAGCTCCAGGGTCTTCACCACCGCCACCCCCTGGGTCTGCAGAAGCCGGAAGAGCTGCGGATCGTTCCGGGTGACGAAGAGCCCCAGCTTGCTGGGCGGCCCGGGCGGGAAGGGAGTGGCCCGAGGAGTGGGCGTGGGCTGGGGCTGGGTCGCGGACAGCTCCTTGGGCGGCGTGGGCGTCAAGGTGGGCTCGGGGGTGGCGGACGAGACCGGGGCGGCCCCCGGCTGGTTGGAAACCAGGGGCAGGAACTGGTTGTACTGGGCCTGTCCCCGGGGATCCGGGAGCGGCGTCTTGGTGGGTGTGGGCGTCACCTCCGGGGGACGTGTGCAGGCGGCCAGGAAGGCCCCGATCCCCGTGAGCGCCCCGCCCAGAAAACGTCGACGACTCCACTGGCTTCCTCGCCCTGGGGCGGACGCCTGGGGCCCCTTCTTCCGGGGCTGGGCGGAGGCAGGAGCCTGCCTGACGCTCTGTTTTCTGCGGAACCGTTCAAACATGGCTATACTATATCACCGGGATTTCACCTGCCCCAAATCGTTGCACCGGTCTGAGAAAAGGCTGAAAAAACAGGCCCAAAAGCCCTGAAAACTCGCTTGCCTTCCTGGAAGGCCTTCTGTTACAATGGGTGGCGTGTCGCTACATTTTCCGTAGCATTGACGGGTTCCGTAGCATTGACGGGCTCTCTGGTTTCGGTGAAGGTTTCGATGAAGATATCGGTGAAGATATCGATGAAGATATCGATGAAACATCCCGAACCGGGAGCATCCTCAGCAAGGACAGGAGAATGCCATGTCGAAGCACAAAGTCAGCATCGAATACTGCGTGCAGTGAAACTACACCCCTCGCGCCCTCAGTTTGACGGGCGAACTGCTTGAGAAATTCACCCCGGCCATCGAGTCTCTGACCCTGATCCCCTCCAGCCAGGGACGGTTCGAGGTGATGGTGGACGATGAGCTCATCTTCAGCAAGAAGGCCCTGGGCCGCCACGCGGAACCGGGGGAAGTGGCGGAACTCTTCGAGAAAGCCACCGGCGTGAAGCCCATCCGCCCCCTGCGTTGACCTCCCGCCGCTCACTTCGAATCCCCCACGACGCGTCGAAGCGCAGACGCTCCAATCCAAAGCCCTCGTCCCACAAATGCGGACGAGGGCTTTGCAGTTCCCGGCACAGGGGATAGGCTCTCCCTCTCCCGGCGCTCAGAGGCCCGTGGGAAGATCCACGAAGCGGAACTCCAGGCCGAACTTCTCCTGGAGGTGCTGACCCAGGGCCTGGACCCCCACCGTCTCGGTGGCGTAGTGCCCCCCGTAGAGGACGTTGATCCCCTCTTCCAGCGCGTCGTAGTAGTGGGCGTGGCTGGTCTCCCCGGTGATGAAGAGATCGCAGCCCAGGCGAGCCGCCTCCGGGATGTGGCTGGCCGCCTGGCCGCTCAGGATGCCCACCCGGCGCACCCGGCTGGGGCCATAGGCCTGGAGCAGCTTCACCGGCCCCACCTTGGCCTCGAAGCGCTCCACCAGGCTTTCCAGAGGGATGGGTTCCGGGCTCTCGGCCAGGACGGCCAGGGGCGTGCCGTTGATCTCCCCCCACCAGTCCACCACCGGCAGCTCCAGCCGCCGGGCCAGTTCCGCGTTGTTCCCCACCTCCCGATGACCGTCCAGGACCAGATGGGCCGCATAGAGGTTCAGTTCTGCCTGGAAGAAACTACGCACCAGCTCCCCATAGGCCCCCCGCAGGGGACGGGGCCCGCCCCAGAAGATGCCGTGGTGCACCAACATCATGTCCGCGCCCTGGGCCTGGGCCGCGGCCACGCAGGGCTGGTGCGCGTCCACAAAGCCCAGGATCCGGTGCACCTCGTCCCGGCCCTGGATCTGGAGCCCCTGGGGGCCGTAGTCCTTGATGGAATCGATCTGGAGGTACTCGTCCAGGTAGTGGACCAGCTCGTCTCGTTTCATTCTTCCCCTTCCTTTTTCGGTGTGGATCTCGGTGTGGATGGCGCTGTTTCTCCCGATGTTGGCTCCTTTCCAGGCGCTTCCCGGGGCGCTTCCTGGGCTGGTTCTCCTGCGCCAGGGCCCCGGCGCAGGAAGCGCTTCACCTGGCGGACGAACTTGCGTCGGGGCAGGAGGACCCGTCGACCGCAGGTCTGGCAGACCAGGCCGATGTCCGCGCCCACCCGCACCACTTCCCAGTCGGTCCCGCCGCAGGGATGGGGCTTGCGCATGCGCACCACGTCCCCCACGTAGATCTTGGCATGGATCTCCATCGTTTGTCCCTCCGGGCTCGTCTCCTGGCCGTTCCCGCCCATTATAGCGCGGCTGGAGGCGATGGCTGAAACAGCCCTTCACCTCCCTCAGAGTCTCTGGCCAGCGTTTCTCGAATCCCTTCCCCAGGCCTTGACACGGGAGACCACACCTGCTAGGATATGAACGAACGTTCATTTTTGTCTCGCCAGAAAGCGCACCCAGCCATGACTTCTTCCTCCCGCAACCTGCCCTCTTCCCGGGGCCAGCAGACCCGGACAGCGCTCCTGGAGGCTGCGTACCGGCAGTTCGTGGCCCGGGGCTATCACGGCGCCTCCATGCGCAGCATCGCAGAGGCGGCCGGCATCACCGTGGGAGGCATCTACAATCACTTCGCTGGCAAGGAGGAGATCTTCAAGGCGGTGATCCTGGCCCACCACCCCATCAACGTCATCCTTCCCGAGCTGCTTCAGGCCCAGGGCGAGGACCTGGAGAGCCTGCTCCGGGACGCCGCCAGCCGCTTCCAGACTCACTTCCAGGAACGGCCAGAGCTGTTCAATCTCCTCTTCATCGAGCTCATCGAGTGCCAGGGGCGTCACATGCCCGACCTGCTGGCTGCCTTTCTGCCCCAGATGACCGAGCTGGCCCAGCGCCTGGAAGGGATCCCGGGCGTCCGGCCAGACCTGCCCCCCATGGGCCTGTTGCGGGCCTTCCTGGCCAACCTGTTCGCCTTCCAGCTCACAGATCAGCTGCTCAGAGGAGCGGGGGCGCCGGACGATTTGGGAAGCCTGGAGGACTTCATCCAGATCTTCCTGTACGGCGCCCTGGCATCCCCGGACGAAGCAGCCTAGCCTCAAAGGAGGCCACCCTTCATGACCCATCCCACCCCTGCCCCAGCCCTGGAAGAGACCGCCTTCGTCCTCTCCCTGGACTCGCCCCAGGCCGATCTGGCCACGGCCGGGGGCAAAGGGGCCAACCTGGCCCGCCTGGTCCGGGCTGGTTTCCCGGTGCCCGGCGGCTTCATCGTGACCACCCGGGCCTACCGGGATTTCGTCCAGGCCAACGGGCTGGCCGACTGGATCCAGGAGCAGGTGCGGCGCGCAGATCCCGAGGATCCGAAGGCCCTGGAGGCCGCTTCCCAGGCCATCCGCCGCCGCTTCCTGGAAGGGACCATGCCCGAGCCCATCCGCCGGGCCCTCCTGGCCCGTTACCAGGCCATGGGGCGCCCTGCCGTGGCTGTGCGCTCCTCCGCCACCGCCGAGGACCTGCCGGATCTCTCCTTCGCCGGCCAGCAGGACACCTACCTGAACGTGGTGGGCGAGGAGGCCCTGGCCCGAGCCGTGATCCGCTGTTGGAGCAGCCTGTGGACGGCCCGGGCCATGGGCTACCGGGCCCGCAATCAGCTGGATCAGGCGGACGTGAGCCTGGCCGTGGTGGTCCAGGAGATGGTCCAGAGCCAGGCTTCCGGCGTGCTCTTCACGGCCAATCCCCTGAACGGTCGGCGCACCGAGGCGGTCATCGACGCCACCTTGGGCCTGGGGGAAGCCCTGGTGGCCGGACTGGTGGAGCCGGATCACTACGTGGTGCGAAAGGCGGACGGCCGCATCCTGGAGAAGCGGCTGGGGGCCAAATCCCTGGCCATCCGCAGCGCCCCTGGGGGTGACACGGTCACGGAGGAAGTGCAGGCCCAGGGGCGCCAGGCCCTGCCGGACCAGGCCATCCGGGAGTTGGTGGCCTTGGGGAACCGGGTGGAGGCCCTCTTCGGCTCGCCCCAGGACATCGAGTGGGCCTGGGTGGAGGGCCAGCTTTTCCTGCTCCAGTCCCGGCCTATCACATCCCTCTACCCCTTGCCCCCAGGCGTGGCGCCGGAGCCGCTGCGGGTCTTCTTCTCCTTCGGCGCGGTGCAGGGAGTGCTGGCGCCCTTCACCCCTCTGGGCCAAGAGACCATCAAGGCCTTTTTCGCGGGTGGGGCGTCTCTCTTCGGCTACCGCTTCACTCCGCACACCCAGCCGGTGATCCTCTCGGCCGGCGAACGGCTCTGGGCGGACATCACCCCGCCGTTGCGCAACGGCCTGGGACGTCGTCTGGTGGCCCGGGCCTTGGCCGGGGTGGAGCCAGGCAGCGGCCAGATCCTGGCCCATCTCCTCCAGGATTCTCGCCTGGCCCCCGCTCGGGCGTGGCCCCGCTGGGAGACCCTGGCGCGGCTCCTGCGCTTTGCCCTGCCCCGCCTGCGAGAGGTGGCATGGGCCCTGCTGCACCCGGAGCGGGCCCAGATCCGGGCTCAATCCTTCGGCGCCGCAGCCATCCGGGAGTTCCGGGAACGCAGCGCTCGAGCCACCACCCTCTCCCAACGAGTGGCTCTGCACGAGTACCTGGGCCAGATCGCCTTCCCTGTCATCGTCCCCGTCTTCCTGGCGCCGGTGCTGGCCGGATATCTCCCCCTGGTTCTGCTGAACAAGCTGGTCCCAGACCTGGCCCAGGCTGACCCGGAGATCGGCCCCCACACCGTCCTCACCCTGACCCGGGGCCTGCCC
>CAYQEB010000012.1:61234-64179 GCA_964416395.1 uncultured Caldilineaceae bacterium
GGCTGACCCGGAGATCGGCCCCCACACCGTCCTCACCCTGACCCGGGGCCTGCCCCACAACGTCACCACGGAGATGGACCTGGCCCTGTGGGAGACGGCCCAGGCCATCCGCCAGGACCCTCAGGCCTTGGCCCACTTCCTGGAGGCGTCCCCGGAGCAGCTGGCCGGGGAAACGGTGGCCAGAAGGCTGCCCGTCCCGGCCCAGGCGGCAGTGGAGCGCTTCCTGGAGCGCTACGGCATGCGGGGGGTGGGGGAGATCGACGTTGGTCGGCCCCGCTGGTGGGAGGATCCCCTGCCGGTGATCCAGACCCTGCGCAGCTACCTGGGCATCCAGGACGAGGCCATGTCCCCGGCGGTGGTCTTTCGTCGCGGCGAAGCGGAGGCCCGGGCGGCTCAGGAGAAGCTGGTGGCAGCCGCTCGGCGACGGCCCCTGGGCAGGCTGAAGGCTCGGTTCGTGAGGTGGGCCACCCGGCGGATCCGCACCCTGGCCGGCTTGCGGGAGAGCCCCAAGTTCACCATCATCACCCTCATGGGCATCAGCCGCCGCAACCTCCTGGCGAGCGGCGAGGAGCTGGTCCGCGCTGGCGTTCTGGAGCGCCGGGACGATCCTTTCTTCCTGAACCTGCCGGAGCTGCACGTCCTGGGGATGGGGGCGCCTGGCCGTTGGCGGGAGCTGGTGCAGGAGCGCCGGGAGGCCATCCGGCGGGAGGAGCGGCGGCGGCAGATCCCGCGCATCCTGCTCAGCGACGGGGAGGCTTTCTACCAGGGCATGGTGGCCGAGGCCGACGAGGCGTCGGCTCGGCTGCTGGTGGGCAGCCCTGTCTCGCCAGGGGTGGCGGAAGGGGTGGCCCACGTGGTCTTCCAGCCCCACCAGGCCCAGCTGAAGCCTGGGGAGATCCTGGTCTGCCCGGGCACAGATCCGGCCTGGACGCCGCTCTTTCTGGCCGCGGCGGGGCTGGTCATGGAAGTGGGGGGCATGATGACCCACGGCGCGGTGGTGGCTCGGGAGTACGGCATCCCGGCGGTGGTGGGGGTGGACCGGGCGACCCAGCGCATCAAGACCGGCCAGCGCATCCGGGTGGATGGATCCAGCGGGAAGATCTGGCTGTTGGACGAGCCGGAGGAGATGGAAAGCGCGTCAGGTGGGACGAACGAACCAGACGGGGCAAACGAAAAGGGCGGCGGCTGACGTTTCGTCTCGTCAACCACCGCCCGCATGGACTCGGCCCCTGACCTACCCAGATGCCATCGAGTCCGGAAGCGAATGTTTTCCGTACGGGCCTGTTTTCCCTGCTCAGGCCTGCTTCTGCTTGGCCAAGGCGTCGATCTTCTTGCTCAGCTGGTTGATCTTCTTGGCCAGGGAGTCGATGTCCTCCTTGGTGGGCACGTTCAACTCCCGCAGCACTTCGTTGATGCGCTCTTCCAGCGCCTCACTGGCCGCCTTGGCCGGTTTCTCCGTCACCTTGCTGATGCGCTCGGTGACCTCCTCGGTCCGCTTGCTGAGCTCCTTCTGCCGCTCCTGGGCCCGCTTGCGGAACTCCTCCAGCAGCTTCTGGGCCTCGGATTCGGCGATCTCGCCTCGCTCCACCAGTTTCTCCACGAAAGCCTGGGCTTCCTCTGCGGTCAGCGCCACCGCACCCAGACCTGCCAGCAGCACCTTGCGGGCCAGGGCGTAGAGGTTGGCTCCCTTCTCCACCGCCTCGTTGCGCACCTCCACCGCGGTCTCCTTCGCTTTCCTCTGCACATCCGTCTTGGTTGCAGCTCGCTTCGCCATCTTGCTCCCTCCTGTGATCCATGGGCGCTTCCCGTCTCGCACCCCGATATGACGCACTGCGTTACATCCTCATGGTAGCAAATGGAGAAAGGGCTGTCAACCGGGTTTCCATTTGCGTTTCGTTTGCATTGGTGGGGGCGTCGGGCCAGGACGAGCAGGAACGGTGGGTTGACCTCTCAGCGGACGGTGATCCAGTCGAGCAGGCGCTCCACGGTCTTGGGGCCGATGCCCGGCACGCGTTCCAGATCCTGGGGCGAGTCGTAGGGGCGGTTGGCGATGATGGCCGCCGCCTTGGATGGCCCGATGCCTGGCAGGGTGGTGAGCGCATCCAGGCTGGCCGTGTTGATGTTGACCCGTCCGGTGGCCGGGCTTTCCCCTTCCGTCGAAGCCGGGTCGGGCTGCCCCGAGACCCCGGCTGGCGGCTCCGACGCCTCAGGCTCCGCGGCTCGCTCGGGCACGTGGACCTGGGCCCCGTCCCAGAGGCGTTCGGCCTGGTTCACCAGGGCCGCGTCCGCCTCTGGCGCCAGGCCACCGGCTGCGGCCAGGGCGTCCCCCACCCGGGCGGAGGCGGGCAGGGTGTAGAGGCCGGGCTGGGCCACCGCGCCGCTGACGAAGACGGTCAACGGAGCCGGTGTGGCCGTGGGCAGGGGCGTGGTCGTGGGAGCCGGTGGCGGAGGCGGCTGGAGGACGATGGCTGGTGGCTCTGGCTTGCGCAGCAGGTAGACCGCGCCGCCGGTCAACAGCACGCCCAGGAGTACGCCGAGCAGCAGGGCCGCCAGGAGCAGGTTCAGAGGCGGATCGCCCGTTCCAGTGGCGGGTGGATCCCCGGCACTGGAACGGTGCGGGGTAGGGGTTTCTGTGGACGGCGCGGCGGAGGAGAGCATGGAAGCGGCCTCGTGTGGGCGGTCGATTGGCGTAAAAAGGGAATGGACGTGGCCACGAAGTCAGGCGTGCGGCCACGTCCATTCTACGGAGGCGAGAGCCCGGGAGCAATCCCCAACCTTGCGCAGCTTTCCCCTGCCCCGGCGCTCAGGAAGGTCGCTACGGGCCGAAGCTGTCCGGGAGGGAGACCAGTCGGTTGAGGCGGCGGAGGGCCAGGATGATGCGGTTGTTTGTGGGGTCTGGGACGGCGGTGAAGGGGTCCTGGCCCAGGGGGAGGGTGGCGATGACC
>CAYQEB010000013.1:0-11911 GCA_964416395.1 uncultured Caldilineaceae bacterium
GTCGCTCAAGCAGCCCATCGCCTAATCAGTCGATCTAATCAATTGCTAATCAATTGCTAATCAATTAATCAACCGATCTTCCAGATCACCCAATCCACCATTGTCCCAAGGAGGCATACCATGCGAACCAGACGATTTCTCCATCTGGCAGCCCTGCTCCTCTTGTTGAGCCTGCTGGCGGCCTGCGCGGCGCCCGCAGCCCCGCCCCAGGCCCCGGCTGGGGGCGAGGAGGCCGCTCCGGAGCAGCCCGCGGCAGAGGCCCCGGCCCAGGAGGCGTCCCAGGAAGCGGGCGCCAAGACCCTGCGCATCGCCATGCTCACCTCTGGCCCCATCAACGATGAGGGCTGGAACCAGACCGCCTACGAGGGGCTCCTGGCCCTGAAGGAGCAGGGCCACGAGATCGCCAACACGGAGAACGTGGCCCAGGCGGATCAGCTGGACCTGATCCGCTCCTACGCGGACCAGGGCTTCGACGTGATCATCGGCCACGGCTTCGAGTACGGGGACGCCCTGACCACTGCCGCGGAGGAGTATCCGGACGTGAAGTTCATCCAGATCGGCGGCATCGCGGCCAACGACACCAACCTGGTCTCCTACGTCTTCAAGCCGGGTGAAGGGGGCTACGCCACGGGCATCCTGGCCGGGCTCATGACCAAGTCCAACAAGATCGGCGGCGTGGGCGCGGTGGAGATCCCCACCATCGCCGCGGACTTCAACGCCTACGGCATCGCCGCCCGGACGGTCAACCCGGCCATCGAGGATGTGCCTGTGGCCTACACCGGCTCCTGGGTGGACATCCCCAAGGCCAAGGAGGCGGCCATCGCCCTCATCGACAGCGGCGTGGATGTGATCCTGGCCGATGGGGACAACGCCAATGTGGGCGCCATCGAGGCGGCCAAGGAGGCGGGCGACGTCTACGCCATGGGCTGGACCCGGGACCAGAGCCACCTGGCCCCGGATCTGGTGCTGACCAGCGTGGAGCAGCGCATCGACAACATCCTCATCAACGCGGTGGGGGCCATCCTGGACGGCACCATCCAGTGGGGGAACCACGTGGTGGGCTTCGCGGATGGGGCCCAGGATCTGGCGCCCTTCAACGATGCGGTGCCGGAGGATGTGGCCGCGGAGGTGAACGCGGTGGTCCAGGCCCTCGTCGACGGCAAGATCGTCCTGGACGACGCGGGCAACGTGGTCAAGGACGAATACCACTGATGCAGCCTCGGGCGGGGTGACCTCCCAGGGCCATCCCGCCCTCTTTTTCTCCCCGGAGAACCGACCATGACCACTGTCACCCAGGCCCGGGAGAGCCGCGCGTCCCGGGCCCTGCGCTGGGAGCGCCTGATCAACGCGCTCCTGCCTGTGCTGGCCATCCTGGCTTCCTTCCTCATCGGCAGCCTCTTCCTCTGGGCCCTGGGCGTGAGCCCGGTGACCGCCTACACCGCGCTGGTCAAGGGGGCTTTCGGCAACCAGCGTCTGGCCACCAGCACGGTCCTCAAGTCCATCCCGCTCATCTTCGCCGGCCTGGCTGTCACCCTGGCCTATCGGGGCGGGGTCTTCAACATCGGCGCGGAGGGGCAGCTCTACCTGGGTGCCCTCTTCGCCGTCTGGGCAGGGACCCGGCTGGCCCTTCCCTTCCCCTGGCACCTGCTGGTGGCCCTGGCCCTGGGCATCCTGGGGGGCATGATCTGGGGGGCCATCCCCGGCTACCTGAAGGCCACCCGGGACATGAACGAGATCATCGTCACCATCCTGATGAACTACATTGCCATCTTCACCGTGAGCTACTTCGTCCACGGCCCCTTGAAGGAGGAAGGCTGGAACACCCAGACCGACGCGGTGGCGGAGACGGCCCGCCTGCCCACCCTCTGGGCCGGGACGCGCCTCCACTACGGGGTTCTCTTGGCCCTGATCTGCCTGGTCCTGGTCTACGTGGTCCTCTTCCACACCACCCTGGGCTACCGCATCCGCATGGTGGGGGCCAACATCCACAGCGCCCGCTACGCTGGCATCAAGACCACCTGGATCATGGCCCTGGCCATGGCCTTGAGCGGGGGGCTGGCCGGCCTGGCCGGCACGGTGGAGCTGCTGGGCGTCCAGTATCGGCTCATCGACAACTTCTCCCCGGGCTGGGGCTTTGACGCCATCGCGGTGGCCCTGGTGGGCCGGCTGAACCCCATCGGGGTGCTGATCGCCGCCCTCTTCTTCGGGGCCCTGCGCAACGGCGCCAACTCCATGCAGACCGCGGTGCGGGTGGACGTGGTGGTGATCTACATCCTGCAGGGGCTGGCCATCGTCTTTCTCATCGCCGGCTCCAGCGTGGACAACCGCATCCGCCGCTGGCTGGATGCCTGGCAGGCTTGAGAGGAGGTGGAATCATGGACATGGACGCGGTCATCGGCCTGCTGCACGCCACCATTCGCCTCTCTACGCCCCTGCTCTTCGCGGCCATCGGCGGGCTCTACAACGAGCGGGCCGGGGTCATCAACATCGCCCTGGAGGGAAAGATGCTCCTGGGTGCACTGGTGGGCTTCATGGTGGCCTTTTCCAGCGGAAACCCCTGGCTGGGTGTGCTGGCCGCGGCGGCCTCGGGCGCGCTGGTGGCCCTGCTCTTCGCCTACGTGACCGTCACCCTGGGCGCGGACCAGATCGTCACTGCGGTGGCCATCAACCTGATGATGCTGGGCTTCACCGGGGTGGTCTTCCGGCTCATGAAAGCGGCCAACAGCGGCAGCCTCAGCGCCCCCACCTTCCAGGAGTGGCCCATCCCCGGCCTGGATCGGATCCCCCTCCTGGGGCCGGTCCTCTTCCGGCATCTGCCCCTGGTCTACCTGGCCTTCCTGCTGGTGCCCCTGGCCCACTTCATCTTCTACCGCACCACCTGGGGGCTCTCTATCCGGGCTGTGGGGGAGCACCCCCGGGCCGCGGACACCCTGGGCGTCAAGGTGCGCACCGTCCGCTACCTGACGGTGCTCTGGGGCGGGGCCATGGCCGCGGTGGGGGGCGCGGTCCTCTCCATCGGCCACAACAGCACCTTCATCGAGAACATGACCGCCGGCCGGGGCTTCATCGCCTTCTCCGCCATCGTCTTCGGCAAGTGGACGCCCCTGGGCACCATGCTGGCCTCCCTGCTCTTCGGCTTCGCGGACGCCCTGCAGCTGCGCATCCAGGCCGGCATCCTGGAGCCCTTCTTCCGCAGCCTGGGCATCCAGGAAGTGGCCTACCAGATCCCGGTGATGCTGCCCTACGTGGTGACCCTGGTGGCCCTCTTCTTCATCGGCAAGAGCCACTGGCCCGCGGCCGCGGCCATCCACTACGACCGGGAGGAGGGCTGACCATGGGCGAGACTCCCTTCCTGCGCATGGAGGAGATCACCAAGACCTTCCCCGGGGTGGTGGCCAACGACCGGGTCAACCTGGAGGTGCGCCACGGGGAGATCCACGCCCTGCTGGGCGAGAACGGGGCCGGCAAGTCCACCCTGATGAACGTCCTCTACGGCCTCTACCAGCCCAACGGCGGCCGCATCCTCCTGGAGGGCCGTCCGGTGACCATCCACTCGCCCGAGGATGCCATCCACCGGGGCATCGGCATGGTCCACCAGCACTTCATGCTGGTGCCTCCCCTCAGCGTCACGGAGAACGTGATCCTGGGCCTGCCCGGGGCCCGGGGCATCCTCCTGGACCGAGACCAGGCCCGCCAGCGCATCCAGGAGATCTCCCACAGCTATGGCCTGGAGGTGGACCCGGACGCGCCGGTGGGGGCCCTCTCCGTAGGGGTGCAGCAGCGGGTGGAGATCATCAAGGCCCTCTACCGGGGCGCCCGGCTGCTCATCCTGGACGAGCCCACCGCAGTCCTCACCCCCCAGGAGATCCAGGGGCTCTTCGCAGTCATGCGCCGCCTGGTGGCCGACGGCGACAACGCCATCATCTTCATCTCCCACAAGCTGGACGAGGTCATGGCCATCAGCGACCGGGTGACGGTCCTGCGCAACGGCAAGGACGTGGCCACCCTGCTCACCCGGGAGACGAACAAGGCGGAGCTGGCCCGGCTCATGGTGGGGCGAGAGGTGCTCTTCCGCATCGAGAAACCCCCAGCCCAGCCCGGCCCGGTGGTGCTGGAGATCCAGGACCTGGTGGTGCGGGACGACCGGGACGTGCCCGCGGTGCGCCGCCTCTCCCTCCAGGTGCGCCAGGGGGAGATCCTGGGCCTGGCCGGGGTGGACGGCAACGGTCAACGGGAGCTGGCCGAGGCCATCGCCGGCCTGCGCATCCCCGAAGCCGGGCGCATCCGCATCCACGGCCAGGACGTCACCCGCCTGGACGCAGGGGACCTGCTCCGCTTCAACCTGGCCTACATCCCCGAGGACCGACAGCGGGAGGGGCTGGTCCTGGAGTTCAAGCTGAGCGAGAATTTCATCGCCAAGAGCTTCCGTCGCCCCCCCTTCTCCGTGCGGGGCTTCCTGCGCCACCCGGCCATCCTGGACTTCGCCCGCCGCCTCATCCGCCGCTTCGACGTCCGGGCCCCCGGGCCGGAGGTGGAGGCCCGCAAGCTCTCCGGCGGCAACCAGCAGAAGGTGGTCCTGGCCCGGGAGCTCTCCCGGGAGCCGGATCTCATCATCTCGGCCCAGGCCACCCGGGGGCTGGACGTGGGCGCGGCCGAGTTCGTGGAGCAGCAGATGCTGGCTCAGCGGGCCCGAGGCGCGGCGGTCCTCTACATCTCCAACGAGCTGGAGGAGATCTTCAACCTGAGCGACCGCATCGCGGTGATCCATCGGGGGGAGATCATGGGCGTGGTGCGCCCGGACCAGGTGACGCCGGAGGAGCTGGGGTTGATGATGGCCGGGATCCGCCGCCAGGACGCGCCCGAGCCCCGACCCGAAACCGCCGAGCCATCCAAGGAGGCCCTCCCATGACCCATCCCAGCCCGCCTGACCGCGGGGCCCTGCGTCAGACCGTCCACCGGCTGGCCAGGGCCCTGGAGGCCCAGGATCTTCCCGCGCTGGAGGCGGCCTTGGACCCGGATCTGGCCTTCTCCCTGCCCCATCGACGCCTCCGGGGACGGGGGCCGGCCATGGCCTTCCTGGCCGAGCGCATCGGGGACTGGTCCCAGGTGCGGTTCCACATCCGCCGCCTGCTGGTGGACGGGGAGGCCCCGGTGGCCGCCTTCGAGTGGGTGCTGCGCGCCCAGCAGGCCGACCTGGAGGGGGCGGTGGAGCGCCTGGGCGGCACGGTCCTGGACTTCGGCCCGGACGGGCGCATCCTCCAGGCCGCCACCTACCTGGACGAGGAGCGCAGCGGGCCCATCCCCAGTCTGGACGTCCCCTGGCCCCAGGAGCCCTGGCGCCCTTGCCCGGAGCCTGGCCCGCCCCTCCCCCGGGCCGAGATGGAGGCCCTGGTCCACACCCTGGCCCGGGCCTGGAACGAGAGCGACATCTCCCTCATCCAGGCCATCGTCCACGACCAGGTGGACCTCTCCCCTCCCTGGACCTACCTGGCCGGTCGGGAGGCGGTGCTGGCCATGTCCCGCACCTACATGGCCAACCATCGGGACACCCGGGTCACGCCCCACCGCTTCATCATCGACCCGGACCACCCCCACTGGGGCGTCTGTCAGCAGACCTTCGCCTGCACCAACATCGCCACCGGCCGCCGGGGCGAGGACCACGACTATGCCTTCTTCGCGGTCTGTCAGGGCAAGCTCCACTACTGGCGCACCTACTTCGACACAGCCCAGAGCGTTCAGTCCGCCTACATCCAGGAGAACCGACCGGCGGGAGGCGTCCCCTGATCCCCCAATCGCCCACCCATCACCTCTGTCGTCACGTTTCACAGATTGTCCTTTCGCGTTTCACCGGATCATGCCTAACCCCATTCCCATCACCCATCAAACCCTCCGCTCTTTCGTGGAGACCGTGCAGAACCAGCATCACGCCATGGCCGGCGCGGTGATCGCCGCCGCCGCGGCCCAGGCTGCGGCCCTGGGGCGGGCTTGCCTGGCCATCAGCCGGGAGGACCAGGCGCTGACGGAGCCATCCGTGGAGGCGGCCATCCAGCGCATGTCCACCACGGTGGACCTGCTGCTCAGCTGGGCCGACCAGGACGCAGACGCCATCGCCCACTTCGTGGCCCTGCGGAATGCCGGCCAGGAGCTTCAGGGACAGCGGCTGCTCTGTCGAGCTCCGGCCCAGGTGGGCTCCCTGGCTGTGGGGGCGGCGAATCTTCTCCAGCAGGCCCGTTCCTGGGTCTGTGAGCGGGTGCAGGACGACCTGGAGATGGCCATCTCTCTGCTGGCTGGGGCCGCCCAGGCCGCCATGCTCCTGCTGGACAGCAACCTGCGCATCTGGCCCGAGCCCGCCCTCCTGACCGAGTTCGAACCCCTCCGCGCCCAGCTGGAGGAGCAGATCCGGGCCTTGAACCCGGTCTCCCGCATTCGGCGCGGATAGCCCCGATCCACGCATCGCACACGAGGAACCAAAATGGATCCCAAAGGCAAGACCGCCCTGATCACCGGCGGCGCTCACCGGGTGGGCAAGGCCATCACCCTGGCCCTGGCCCGGGCCGGCGCCAACGTAGTGGTCAACTACCACTCCTCCGCCCAGGCGGCCCAGGAGACCCTGGCCGAGGTCCAGGCCCTGGGCGTGGACGGGCTGGCCATCCAGGCGGACGTGGGGGACCATCGCCAGGTGACGGCCATGGTGGCCGCGGCCCAGGAGCGCTTCGGCGGCGTGGACATCCTGGTCAACAGCGCCTCTCCCTGGCAGACCACTCCCTTCCCCACCCAGGACCTGGCCGGCTGGCATCGGGTCACCAACGTGCTCATCCACGGCTCCTTCTACTGCGCCAACGCGGTGGCCCCCCTCATGCTGGCCGCAGGGGAAGGGGCCATGGTCAACATCCTGGACCTGGCCGCCTTCGAGCCCTGGCCCAACTTCGTCGCCCACAGCGTGGGCAAGACCGCGCTCCTGGGGCTGACCCGGCAGCTGGCCCTGGAGCTGGCCCCCACTGTGCGGGTCAACGCAGTGGCGCCAGGACCGGTCCTGCCTCCGCCGGACTACGACCCAGAGCGGGTGGAGAAGCTGGCTCGCCAGACCCTGCTGGGACGCTGGGGCACGCCCGAGGATGTGGCCCAGGCGGTCCTCTACCTGGTCCAGGCCCCCTTCGTCACCGGCGTGGTCCTCCCTGTGGACGGGGGACAGCGCTTCGGCCACCGTCAGCACCAGCACGGCTGATCGGCCATGGAACCGGGCATCCTGGGGCTGGATGTGGGCACCTCGTCCACCAAGGCCCTCCTCTTCGACGCCACCGGCGCCATCCGCGGGGAAGCCCGGGTGGCCTACCCCCTCGCCACGCCCCGGCCGGGCTGGGTGGAGCAGGACCCGGAGACCCTGTGGCAGGCCCTGCTCCGGGCCGCCCAGGATGCCATCGCCCAGGCGCCGGGGCTGCAGGTGCGCGGCCTGGCCATGGCCGCCCAGAGCGGCTCCCTCCTCCTGGCCGACGAGATGGGACGCCCCCTGGCCCCTTTCATCACCTGGATGGACGGCCGCAGCGCGGCTCTGGTGGCCCGCTGGCGGGCGGAAGGACGGGAACCCCGGATCCGGGCCCTGAGCGGCTGGTCCCTGCACCCAGGGCTGGGCCTGCCCACCCTGGCCTGGCTGGGGGAGGAGATGCCCGCACTCCTGGGACGGGCCCGGCGCATCCTCTCGGTGAACGACTTCCTGGCCCACCGGCTCACGGGACGCTTCGCCACCAACCCCTCCAACGCCGCCGGCCTGCAGCTCCTGGACGTGTCCACCGGGGATTGGAGCCCGGAGCTCTGCGCCCTGGCCGGCGTCTCCCCGGAGCGGCTCTCCCCGGTGCGGCCCAGCGGCCAGGTGATGGGGCGTCTCCTGCCGGAGGTGGCCCAGGCCACCGGCCTGCCTCAGAAAGCGGTGGTGGTCAACGGCGGCCACGACCAGGCCTGCACCGCCCTGGCCCTGGGCATCACCCAGCCGGGGCGTTTTCTCCTGGCCTGCGGCACGGCCTGGGTCCTCACCGGCGCCACGGACCGGCCGGATCCGCCGGGCCTGCCCGCCACCCTGGACGTGAGCGGCCACGTGTTGCCCCACCGCTGGACGGTCTCCCAGTCCCTGGGCGGGCTGGGCGCGTCCCTGGAGTGGTGGGTGGCCCAGGCCTGGCAGGGGACGGACCCTGCTCGCCCTGCGCCCCGGGAGGCCCGTTTCGCCGCCCTGGACCGAGAGCTGGCCGGGACCCGGCCGGGCAGCCGTGGGCTTCTCTTCCTGCCCATGACCGGCGGCCACCGGGATCCGTCCACCAGCCGGGCCGGCGGCTTCCTGGGCCTGGGCCTGGAGCACAGCCGGGGAGAGATGGCCCGGGCCATCCTGGAGAGTGGGGCCTACGAGCTGGCCTGGGCCCTGGAGCCGGTGCAGGCGGCCGGTCTGCCCGTGGAGGCCCTGTGGATGGTGGGCGGCGGGGCCCGCAGCGCCTTCTGGCCGGCCATCCTGGCGGACGTGACGGGCCTGGCCATCCACCTGCCCCAGGGAGAGCACTGGCCCGCCCTGGGCGCGGCGCTCCTGGCCGGAGCGGGGAGCGGCCTCTTCCCCAGCCCGGAGCAGGGGCTGGCCCAGGTCCAGGGCCCGGTCCGGACGGTGGCGCCAGATGCGGAGCGGTCGGCCGTCTATCGCGAGGGATTTGTGCGCTATCAGGAGATTGTTCGACGTTGCCGAAAGGAGGCGAGGGAATGAGTGTCGAGCAGGGGAGCGCGCCGGAGACGACATGTCGGCGCTTCGTGGGCCAGGTGGCCTTCATCACCGGGGGCGCCAAGGGGATCGGTCGGGCCTGCGCCCTGCGCTTCGCCCAGGAAGGGGCTCATGTGGCCAGCTTCGATCTGGACCAGGCGGCCAACCGGGCGACTGTGGCGCGCTGTCGGGAGTTGGGGGTGGAGGCCCTGGCCATCACCGGGGATGTGCGGGACAGAGAGGCGGTGCAGGGCGCGGTCTCCCAGGTGATGGAGCGCTGGGGGCGCTTGGACGCGGTGGTGGCCTCCGCGGGGATCTACACCGGCGGTCCCCTGGCCCAGGTGCCCTTGGAGGCGTGGCGGGAGACCCTGGACACCAATTTGACCGGCGTCTTCCTGCTGAACCAGGCGGTGGCCCCTCTCCTCATGGACCAGGGGCGGGGGAGCATCATCAACATCGCCAGCATGGCCGGGAAGACCAGCTTCCCCGGCACCGCGTCCTACTCCGCGTCCAAGAGCGGGGTCATCGGCTTGACCCGCTCCGTGGCCATGGAGCTGGCCCCCTATGGGGTGACGGCCAACGCGCTCTGCCCGGGGAACACCCTCACGGACATGGTGCGGAAGGTAGCGGCAGAGGTGGGGGCCTCTCTGGGGATGAGCGGGGAGGCGTGGCTGGCCATGCGGGCGGAGGACTGCCCCATGAAGCGGATCGCGGCGCCCTGGGAGATGGCCGGGGTGGTGGCCTTTCTGGCCTCCGAGGATGCCCGCTACCTCACGGGCCAGGCCATCGAGGTGGATGGGGGCATGGTGCTCTGCTGAGGGAGGGCTTCGATCCTGGCCGGGGCCTGACCGGCATGGTACAATACGCGCCCAGGAGCGTATTTTCGCCATCCAGGGGCTGAACATCCAGGGGCTGAACCTGGAGCGGACGAATCCACGAACCGGAGGGAAGCCATGGACGGGAACAACGAGGTTGTCATCCTGAGCGGAGCCCGCACCCCTATTGGTCGCTTCCAGGGGACCCTGAGCGGGGTGCCTGCGCCGGAGCTGGGCGCGGTGGCCATCCGGGCGGCCCTGGAGCGCGCTGGCGTGGACCCGGGCGCGGTGGACGAGGTGCTCATGGGCAACGTGGTCCAGGCAGGGGTGGGCCAGGCCCCGGCTCGCCAGGCGGGGGTGAAGGCTGGCATCCCGCCCAGCACCGGCGCCACCACGGTGAACAAGGTCTGCGGCAGCGGGCTGAAGACGGTGATGCTGGCGTCCCAGGCCATCAAGGCCGGGGATGGGCGGCTCTTCGTGGCCGGGGGCATGGAGAACATGAACATGGCCCCCTACCTTCTGCCCGGCGCCCGCTTCGGCTACCGGCTCAACGACCAGCGGGTGGTGGACGCCATGGTCCACGATGGCCTCTGGTGCCCCTTCGAGGACCAGCACATGGGCAACAGCGCGGAGTGGATCGCCCGGCGCTACGAGGTGAGCCGGGAGGAGCAGGACCGCTTCGCCCTGGAGAGCCACCGCAAGGCCGTGGCCGCCCAGGAGGCTGGCCGCTTCCAGGAGGAGATCGCACCGGTGGAGGTGCAGAGCCGCAAGGGGACGATCCTCTTCCAGGCGGACGAAGCGCCCCGACCGGACACCTCCTTGGAGAAGCTGGCCCGACTCAAGCCGGTCTTCGATCCCCAGGGCACGGTCACCGCGGGCAACGCTTCCCCCATCAGTGACGGGGCCGCGGCCCTGGTGGTGAGCAGCCGGGCCTTCGCCCAGGCCCACGGGCTGAAACCCCTGGCCCGGATCACCGGCTACGCCCAGGCCGGGGTGGAGCCCATCGCCATCTTCTCCGCCCCCATCTACGCGGTGCGCAAGCTCCTGGAGCGCATGGGCGTGGGCCTGGACCACTTCGACCTCATCGAGATCAACGAGGCCTTCGCCTCCCAGACCCTGGCCGACGGCTGGGAGCTGGGCTTCGACTGGAGCAAGGTGAACGTGAACGGCGGGGCCATCGCCCTGGGGCACCCCATCGGCGCTTCCGGGGCCCGGGTGCTGGTGACCCTGATCCACGCCTTGAAACAGCGGGGCCTCCGCACGGGGTTGGCCACCCTCTGCCTGGGGGGTGGCGAGGCGGTGGCCCTGGCCGTGGAGATGCTGGACGGCTGAACCCCGCCCCCCATCCGACCTGGAATGAGCTGGCCGGCGCTGCTGGCCGGCTCTCTTTCTGTCCCCATCCGCCTGTTTGGTTGCGCGCTGGTTTTGTGGAATAATGGAACCGTGACGACCGAACTCTCTTCCCAAGGCATGGCCGACCGACGCAAACAGGGCGCGAAGCCCGGTCTGGACCCGGAGCGAGCCGAAAACCCCCTGAGCGAACGGGAGATGGAGGTGGCTCAGCTGCTGGTGACCGGCGCCACCAACGTCGAGATCGCTCGGGAACTGGTCATCAGTCCCCACACAGTCAAAGTCCACCTGCGCAATATCTACGAAAAACTCCAGGTCAGCAGCCGCACGGAAGCCTCCATGCTGCTCCTGAAACGGGGCTGGCTGACCGTGCCCGGCCTGCCTTCCCCTGGTGAGGCGGAGACGGAAGCGCCACCCCCGCCGGAGCCAGAGCCCCTGGCGGTCCGCACAGGGCCTCTCTTCCCCTGGCAACGCTTCTACCTCCTGGGGGCCCTGGCCGTGATCCTGGTGGCCCTGCTCTGGCCCAGCCTGGCCAACCCGGTGCGGACCCTGCCCAACCTGCTCAGCGACGGGCAGGTGACCGCCCTGGGCCAGCCCGCCATCCAGGACCTGCCCCGCTGGGAATCCCGCACGCCCCTGACCCGCCCCCGGAGTCGCTTCGCCCTGGTGCGCAGCGGCAGCCAGGTCCTGGCCATCGGCGGGGAGACGGACCAGGGGCAGCTGCTCTCGGACGTGGAGGCCTACGATCTGGGGGTGAACGAGTGGCAGTCCCGGGCGCCCCTGCCCATCCCCCTGGCCAACATGGCGGCCGCGGTCTGGGATGGACAGGTCTACGTGGCCGGGGGCAGCACCCAGGTGGAGGACGCGGCGGGGACGTCTTCCCTGAGCGACCTGCTCTGGGTCTACGATCCGGCGCTAGACGCCTGGCAACAGAAGGGGCGGCTGCCCTCTCCGCTGGCCGGCGCGGCCATGGTGGCGGTGGACGGCTCCCTCTACTTGCTGGGGGGATGGGATG
>CAYQEB010000013.1:12011-19968 GCA_964416395.1 uncultured Caldilineaceae bacterium
GGCGCGGCCATGGTGGCGGTGGACGGCTCCCTCTACTTGCTGGGGGGATGGGATGGTCAGCGCATGCGGGACGAGGTCTGGCGCCTGTCCTTGGCGGAGGATGGGCCCAGTGTGCCGGGCTGGGAACTGGTCACCCGGCTGGCCCAGCCTCGGGCCTTTCTGGGCGCGACGGCGGTGGAGGATCGCATCTACGTGGCCGGGGGCTTCGACGGAGAGGAGGAGTTGGCCCTGGCTCGGGCCTACCAGGTGGCCGAGGGAAGATGGACGGAGCTGCCGCCCCTCTCCACACCCCGGGGCGGCCTGCAGTTGATCTACGATGGGCTGGCGGTCTTCGCGCTGGGGGGCGGGTGGACCCAGGCCATCGAGACCCACGAGCGTTTCGACCCGGCCACAGGCCTGTGGAGCAATTTCCCTTCGCCCCTGACCGGAGAGTGGCGCAATCTGGGGGCGGTGGAGGAGAACGGTCAGCTGCACCTGATGGGGGGATGGTCCGGCGGCTATCTGGGCGTCCACCTTCAGTACCAGAGCACCTTCCGCACCTTCCTGCCCCTGAACAAGAAGTCGGAATCGACGGCGCCTGCTCCTCTCACGCCTGGCCCGACGCTGGAAAGCCCGGCCACGTCAAGCCCGGTCATTCCGAGCCCGACTGTCCCCAGCCCCCTCTCCACTCCTGGGCCGTGAGCAGGGGCCGGCTCAGCCCTTGCCGGCCAGGCGGAAGATCTTGTCCCGGGTGTCCCGCCAGGAGACCTTGCTCAGCCCCATCTTCTGGCGCAGCTGCTCCTCCGGCATGCCCCGCCGGAAGTCCCGCACCGCGCAGGTCCAGCGCAGGACCTCGAACCCCACCTGCAGCCGTTTGATGCCCGCCTTCTTCCCCACCTCATCCAGGACGTACTCCAGATTGCGGGGCGTGCACTCGAAGAGGTGGTTCTCCGGCTTGTACTGATCCAGGTACTGGCGCAGGGGTGGGAGGATGTTGGGGTGCAGGGGGAGGCGCCGGTTTTTGTGCCGGTAACGGGGATCCTCGTAGCGGATGTGGACCTCCGGCGCGCTGGGTTGGCTGGTGTCGATGTCGCTGATGAGGAGGTTGGCGCATTCGCTCTTCTTCATGCCCGTCTGGAGGAGGAGGCTGACCAGGAGGTAGGGGCGAGCGTCGGCCTTCTTGCGGTCCCAGAGATAGTCCTGGGCTGTGCGCAGGAGCCGGTTCACCTCCTCGTCCTGGAGGATGGAGGGCAAGGGGGTGCGGACGGAGTGCTGGACGATGGCCTCGGCTGGATCCGTGCCCAGGACGCCGGTTTCGTGTAGCCATCCGAAGAAGACCTTCAACGTGGTGATGCGCCGGGCCAGGGTCTTGGCGCTGCAGGGCTTGCCCCGGCCGAACTGGAGCCATTCCAGGAACTCGTTCAGGTGCTGGGTGTTGATCTGGCGCAGCACCGCGGAGCCGTCCATGAACTCCTGGAGGATCTTCAGGTCGTTGCGGAAGGCCTTGATGGTGTTCTCGCTGAAGCCTTTCCCCTGCATGTACTCGTCGAACTCCCGGACGGCGTCCTCCAGGGGGCTGTTGGCCCGCAGGGGGGCGCTCTCTGCTGGGGTGTCGGTCTGGGAAGTATGGGGTGTCATGGTCCGGACCCGTCCTTTCTCTGCTGCGGCCAGGGATTTTGGATAGCATGGCGCGGGATAATCGCGGATGATCGTATGGTATTGTAGCACAACTTTTCGCGAAAACCTCATTCCGAAGGGGTTTTGTCCTTGGTTTCCGGGCGAAATTGGGGTTCACCGGTCTGGGGGCATCCAGGAAAGGGCGTTTTCCGACACTCTGGGAGCCCTCTCCTGTCTGGGCGCCACTCTCGTCGAAAAGCGCCGATCTGTTTTGACAAGGTTTGTGTTCTTTTGTACAATCCCCGAAAGTTCGTAGCGAAGCTCACAGACCGAGCCGAGCTGGTTCGGCGGCCAGCTTCCTCCCTCCGGGATCTCCCCTTCTATGCTGTCTTTTATCAATTTTGGCTCTCTTTCAAGCCGTGTGGGACGTACGCCATCCTGGTAAGCCATCCTGTCGCGGTGCAAGAGTCGGCCGTTCCACGTTTGTCTGGCTGGGGGCGGTGGTCGGATGGACAAGCCAGCCTGAGACAAACCAAGGCGTCGCCTGTGCCTGGCCCGAATCAAGAAAACGAGGGGGTGTGGCAACCGTGAAACGAAAGATGTGGACCGTCCTCTCCCTGGGGATCGTCGTTCTCTGGCTGGTGCTGAGCTACCAGCCTCACCTGATCCGCTCCCTGCAGATCGCCTTCCCCAGGGAAGCGGTGGGTGGGCTCTTCACCGGGCTCTTGGCCGTCAGCGCTGCCCTCTTCCTGGGGATCCAGACCTTCCTGGTGGCCTGCGTTTTCAAACTGCCCCAGCGGGTGAGCCGACAGGAGGCGGTGGCTGCTCTGGAGCTGCCCCCGGAAAGCTTGAACCAGCTCGGGTGCGAGTCTCGGCCGGAGATCTGCATCGACCGCCGTCTGGAACTCCTGTGGACTCTCCTGCCCCTGCTGACCACTCTGGGGCTCACCCTGGCTGGGTGGAACGTCCTCTCCAGCCCTGTCCCCTGATGATGCACAACCCTGATAGGCGCGCAGGCCCTGCCCTTCCCTGCCACATGGCCCCGCGTCTGCCCTTTTCCAGAAGCCTGTCCCAGCCGAGTCGAGGAAAGAATTGTCTATGAACAGGAACATGCGTCATTTTGCCATCATTGGCGTGCTGGTGATCATCGGCGCTTTGGTGATGGACAAGCTGCTGATCGCCGTGCTTCCCCTGCCCACACCCTCCTCCGCCCAAGCCGAAGGGGTGGACTTCCTTTTCCGGCTCCACATGGGCCTGATCTCCTTCTTCTTCTCCCTGATCGTGGTCTTCGTCATCTACTCCATCGTGATCTTCCGGGCCCGGAAAGGGGACGAGGGCGATGGGGAGTACATCCACGGCCACACCACCCTGGAGATCGTCTGGACGGTGGTTCCCCTGATCATCGTCATCTACCTGGGTTTCCTGGGCACCAAGGTGCTGGGTGAGGTGACCCAGGCCCAGCCCGACGAGAAGGTGATCCAGGTGACGGGCTTCCAGTGGGGCTGGCGCTTCGAGTACCCGGAGGAGGGCATCACCTCCACCACCCTGGTCCTGCCCAAGGATCAGCCCATCCGGCTGGAAATGCAATCGGAGGACGTGATCCACTCCTTCTTCATCCCAGAGTTCCGGGTGAAGCAGGACCTGGTCCCCGGCCACGTGACCACCCTGCGCATTACCCCCACCAAGGAGGGAGGGTTCGTCCTGCGCTGTGCGGAGCTGTGCGGCACTAGGCACGCCTACATGCTGGCGGATGTGCAGGTGCTGGAGCGGGCCGATTACGACGCCTGGGTGGCGGAGCAGACCGCTCAGGCCGAGCTGCCCCCGGCGGAGTTGGGCGCCAAGATCGCCCAGACCCAAGGCTGTCAGGGCTGCCACAGCCTGGATGGCTCCCCCTCGGCCGGCCCCACCTGGAAGGGCCTCTTCGGCCGGGAGGAGACCCTGGCTGATGGCTCCACTGTGGTGGTGGACGAGGAGTACCTGCGAGAATCCATCCTTCACCCTCAGGCGAAGGTGGTGGAAGGGTTCCAACCCATCATGCCCACCAACTACGGCGAGAAGCTTTCGGACGAGGAGATCAACGCCATCATCGAGTTCATCAAGACGCTCCAATAGCGAGACAGTCCAGCAGCGAGAAGCTGTTCCGTGGTCGTTGCACCGTGATCATCATTCGTGATCATCATCAAGGAGGGGATTCTGAATGTCGCTCTTTTCATTGCCTGCAGTGAAAGGTTTAATTGGCCAGATTCTCGGCACCCTGGCCGGCATGGCGCTGACCACCGTAGTGCGCGCCCTCATGGGCCTGCCTGCCTGGAAGGCCGAACCGGCTTGGGTCATCGGCGCCCTGGTGGGAGGAGTGACCTTCCTCTTCGCCGTGGGGGCCTTTGACGACTGGATGCAGTGGATGGTGGGGAAGGAGACCCCCCTGCGCCATGGTCCGCCCCCGGATCGCCCGGCCTGGACCCGCTACTTCAGCGTGGACTACAACCACAAGGTCATCGGCATCCAGTACACGGTCTGGGGCCTTTTCCTGCTCATGGCAGGGGGCACCTTCGCCCTGGCCTTCCGCACAGAGCTGCTGCGTTCCGGCATCCAGTTCCTGGGGCTGAACCTCTTCAACAACTTCATCGGCCTGCACGGCATCGTCATGATCGGCGGCATCCTCCTGGGGGTGGGCGGCATGGCCAACTACCTGGTGCCCCTGATGCTGGGCGCGGAGGACATGGCCTTCCCCCGGCTCAACGCCCTGGGCTTCTGGTTCAACGTGCCCGGGGCCCTGCTCATCCTGAGCAGCCTCTTCGTGGGCGGCTGGGACGCTGGCTGGACAGGCTACCCGCCCCTGAGCGCTCGGGGGCCCATCGGCTACCAGCTCTTCTTCCTGGGCGTCTACTTCATTGGCCTCTCCTCCATCGTGGGCGCCATCAACCTGCTGGTCACCATCCTGCACATGCGGCCCAAGGGCATGAGCCTCTTCCGCATGCCCATCTTCGTCTGGGGCGTCTTCGCCACCAGCCTGATCCAGCTCACGGCCACCCAGCTCATCGGCCTCTCCTTCCTCATGGTGCTGGTGCAGCGGACCCTGGGCATGGGTTTCTTCGATCCGGGCCTGGCTGGACCTGGCAAAGCGTTGCTGGAGGGGGGCGGCGACCCCATTCTCTTCCAGCATCTCTTCTGGTTCTACAGCCACCCGGCCGTCTACATCTTCATCCTGCCCGGCCTGGCCATCATCGGTGAGCTGTTGCCCGTCTTTGCCCGCAAGCCCCTCTTCGGCTACAAATGGGTGGCCCTCTCCAGCCTGGCCATCGCGCTGGTGGGCTTCCTGGTCTGGGCCCATCACATGTTCGTCTCGGGCATGAACCCGGGCCTGCGGGTGCCCTTCATGTTCGCCACCCTGCTGGTGGCCGTGCCCACCGGGGTGAAGTTCTTCAGTTGGGTGGGGACCATCTGGGGGGGCAAGCTGCGCTTCCCCACGCCCATGCTCTTCGTCCTGGGGGCCATCTCCGTCTTCCTCATCGGTGGCCTGACCGGGCCCATCCTGGGCACCGTGCCCACCAACATGCCCCTCCACGACTCCTACTTCGTGGTGGGTCACTTCCACGCCACCATGTTCGGCGGCTTCGTCTTCCCCTTCTTCGCGGCCCTCTACTTCTGGTACCCCAAGGTGACCGGCCGCATGTACAACGAGACTATGGGCAAGATCCACTTCTGGCTCATGACCCCGGCCTTCTGGGCCCAGACCTTGGGCCAGATGACCGTGGGGGTGATGGGCATGCGCCGCCGCATCGCCGACTACGACCCGGCCCTGGGGAACGGCATGATCCAGGCTGGCCACGTGGTGATCACCATCGCCGGCTTCGCCATCGCCTTCGGCGTCCTGCTCATGATCTACAACTTCATCCGCAGCGCGGAGGTGGGCAAGGTGGCGGGGGCCAATCCCTGGCGCTCCCGCTCGCCCGAGTGGCAGATCCCGTCCCCGGTGCCGGAGCACAGCTTCGCTGCTCCCTTGACCGTGGTGGGCGAGCCCTACGACTACGGCCTGGCCGGCTCCACCTACGTGCGCATGGCCGCCGCGGGAGACGACTAACCGAAGGACCCACTCCGACCCTCCAATTTTTCTATTCGGGAGCAAAGCTTCATGGGAAACACCAAGTCAGGCATCTATCGCATCGGCATCGTGGTGCTTGTGGCCTTGGCCGCCTTGACCGGCATCGAGTACATCGTCGCGGTGACCTTCAACTCCACCGCTGTGCTCTTCCTCATTGCCCTGGCCAAGGCCGCCCTGGTCCTCCAGTACTTCATGCATGTCTACCGTCTCTGGTCAGAAGAGGAGCACTGAAAACATGAGTAGCGTCGCCGTCTCCACCTATGAAAACTATCGAGAAAAGCTGCGCAACAACCGGCTGGGTCTCTGGCTTTTCTTCGTGTCGGAGCTCTTCATGTTCGGCGGGCTGCTGGTGGCTCGCTTCTACCTCTGGCGAGAGGACGGGGTGGTGGTCCGCCCGGAGCTGGACCAGCAGCTGGGCCTCATCGTCACCTCCGTGCTGCTGCTGAGCAGCTACTTCATGAACCGGGCCGAGACCGCCATCGCCCACGATGACCGGGAAAACTTCATGAGCGGCCTGCTCATCACCGCCTTCCTGGGGCTGGTCTTCCTGGCCGGCGTGGTCATCTTCGAGTGGGGCGGCCACATCAAGCCCTGGGACGGCGTCTTCGGCGCGGTGCTCTTCGGCATGACCGGCATGCACGCCCTCCACGTCCTGAGCGGAGTGATCTTCATCCTGCTCATCTGGTGGAACGGGCGCAAGGGGCACTTCTCCGCGGAGCGGCACTGGGGCGTGGAAGCCTGCGCCATCTACTGGCACTACGTGGACCTGATCTGGATCTTCTTCTACCCGGCCCTCTACCTCATCGGCCGGGTGGTGGAATGACGCCTGCCCTGGGGGTCTTCCCCAGGACGGGCCGGTTCTGTTGAGCGGAGCCATGAGCCCAACAACCAAAGCCTTCCTGCTCTCCTGGGATCTGCGGGGGGAGGTCATCCTCCTCCTGCTCCTCTTGGGAGCAGCCCAATACGTGGGGTGGAAGCGTCTCCGGCGGCGGAGCCAGGGGCGCTTTGCTAATCTCTGGCGCCTTTTCTCCTACCAGGGCGGGCTGCTGGTCCTGGGGCTGGCCCTGATGTCCCCCATCGATGTGCTGGGAGGGCAGCTCTTCTTCATGCACATGATCCAGCACCTGCTGCTGATGATGGTGGCGCCCCCTCTGCTGCTCCTGGCCAACCCCTTCCCCACCTTCGTCTGGGCCCTGCCTCCTCGGCTGCGCCCCCAGTTGACCGGCTTCCTCCAGGGGAAGAGCCGAGTGCGCCAGATCCTGGCTCGGGTCACCAGCCCGGGCATCATCTGGATGGTCTACGTCTTCTTCCTGCTGGGGTGGCACGACGCCAACGCCTACAACTGGTCCCTGCGCCACGAGTGGGTCCACGATCTGGAGCACCTGACCTTCTTCGGCTCGGCCATGCTCTTCTGGTGGCATGTCATCGGCGCAGGGCCTCGCATCCATCGCCGTTTCCCCATTGGCCTGCGCATCGCCTACGTCCTGGCGGCGGTGCCCCCCAACATGCTCCTGGGCGTGGCCCTGGCCTTCGCCACCACTCCCATCTACACCTACTACACCACCGTGCCTCGCTTCTGGGGTGTGGACGTGATGTACGACCAGATGCTGGGGGGCGTCATCATGTGGGTGCCCGGGAGCATGATGTACATCCTGGCCGCGCTGATCCTGCTGGCCAAGGTCTTCTCCGCAGAGGAGAAGACGCCCCTGCTCCAGATCTCCGAATGGTCCACGGACGAGGCCATGATCGCCCCGGGTCTGGAACATCGGGCCCGGCAGGCCAAGCTGCGCAAGCTGATCTCTCGGTAGGCGCCTCCATGAAACGATGGATTTGGCTGGCGCTGTTCACCACGCTGCTCCTGGGGGGCCTTCTCCTGCCAGGGCAGGTCTGGGCCCACGGCGGCGGCACCCCGGTGATGACCGATGCCCAGGCGGGCCCGTATCGGTTGTTCGTCTGGGCCAACCCGGCGGAGCCCTTCGTGGGCACATACCACGTCACCCTGGCCGTCACCGAGCCGGTGGCGCCCGGTGAGGATCCCCTGGCTGGCACGCCGGTGCTGGGGGCCCAGGTCACCCTGGTTTTCCAGCACCAGGAGAGCGGGGAGCAGATCCAGGCCACGGCCACCCACGAGAACGCGGTCAACAAGCTCCTCTACGAAGGGGATGTGGCGTTGCCTCGCCCGGGCCAGTGGCAGGTGACGGTCCAGGTGACGGGCGCGGAGGGCGAAGGCCAGGCCAGCTACACCGTCCAGGTGGCGGC
>CAYQEB010000013.1:20068-25587 GCA_964416395.1 uncultured Caldilineaceae bacterium
GCGGGGATGCTCTTCCTGGCCCGGCTCGGGATCTGGCAGCTGGATCGCCTGGAACAGCGCCGGGCTCGGAACGCGGTGTTGGCCGAGCAGCTGGCCCAGCCTCCCCAGGATGTGCTGGCCTTGGTGGACAAGGGGGAGCCCCGGGAGCTGGCCAACCGGGCGGCCTTCGCTCAGGGGCAGCTCGACTACGACCGGCAGGTGCTGATCAAGAGCCAGATCCTGGACGGCCAGCCCGGCGTCTATCTGGTGACGCCTCTTCGCCTGGCCGGAACCGACCAGGCCATTCTGGTCAACCGGGGCTGGATCCCCGCCGACCTGGCGGACCCGTCCCAGTGGGCCCGGTTCCAGGAGGAGCCAGCCCAGGAGTGGCGGGGCTATCTGCTCCCCTCCCAGAAGATGCCCGACGGCAGCACGTCACCCATTCCGGACACGCCCCAGCGGGAGTGGTACCGGCTGGACGTGGAGGCCATTCAGTCCCAGATGCCCTACAAACTGCTGCCCGTGGTGTTGGTCCTGGAGGCGGAGCCGGGGCGGGCCTGGGATCAGCTGCCCCGGCGTTTGCCCCGAAACGTGGCCCTGGACGAGGGCAGCCACCTGAGCTACGCGCTGCAGTGGTTCGCGTTTGCGCTCATGCTCGGGATCGGGTACATTGCCTATGTACGCAAGCACCGGGATGAGACGCCCCGCAGGGACGCATCCCGGGAGGAAGCGGCCAGAGGCGGGTCCAGGGAACAGGAGCCCCTGGAAAGCCACCCGGACGGACCGGCCGAGGCTGGCTGGTCCGACACCCATGCATGGGGGAGTGGATCCCCTGGGAGATCGTCAAGGTGATGGGAAAGAACTATTCGCTGCAGGAGGCTGCCTACGCGGGCCGGGAGGGACAAGGCCGGCAGGCGTTGCCCCGGGTGGCGTTCAACGACGTGGTGAAGCTGACCAAGCCCCGCATCGTGGCCTTGTTGCTGCTCACCACCTTCGTGCCCATGTTCCTGGCCGCCCCCAGCGCGCCTGGCCCCATGCTCATCTTCTGGACCATGCTGGGTGGCTTCCTGGCGGCGGGCGGGGCCAACACCTTGAACCAGTTCCTGGACCGGGACATCGATCACGTGATGGTGCGGACCCGTCAGCGGCCCCTGCCCAGCGGACGCATGCAGCCCTGGCAGGCCCTGGTTCTGGGGATCGGCTTCAGCGCGGCCAGCTTCTTCCTGCTCTGGTGGCAGGTGAATCTGCTCACCGGGGTCCTGGCTCTCATCGGGATCCTCTACTACGTCTTCTTCTACACCCAGTTCCTCAAGCGCTCCAGCACCCAGAACATCGTCATCGGCGGCGCGGCAGGGGCCATCCCCCCCTTGGTGGGCTGGGCCGCGGTGGCCAACGAGATCTCCCTGCTGCCCATCTTCCTCTTCCTCATCGTCTTCTACTGGACGCCGCCCCATTTCTGGGCTCTGGCCCTCATGCGCCAGAAGGAGTACCGGGCCGCGGGGGTGCCCATGCTGCCAGTGGTGGCCGGCCAGGAGGAGACTCGGCGGCAGATCCTCCTCTACAGCGTGCTCCTGGCCCTGGTGAGCACGGCCCCTGTCTTCCTGCACCTGCTGGGGCCGGTCTATCTGGCCTTCTCCCTGATCTTGAACGGGGTGTTCCTGCGCCAGGCCTGGGACATCTGGCGGCGACCCACCAATGCCCACGTCTGGCGGCTCTACAAGTTCAGCCTTCTCTACCTGGCTCTCCTCTTCCTGGCCATGGGGATCGATGGTCTCTTCTACAGCGTTCCCCCGGATGTGCCCAACATCCATCTGCGCCTGTCCCTCTGAGCATGGGACGCGGGGCATCCACGCCAGGAACACGCCATCTTTGGCAGATCCAAAAGCCCGGACCACGAACGGTCCGGGCTTTTTTCGTGACGTCTGGGGCCAGGGGCTGTGCCCTCAGCGAGGCTGGATGGGGAAGAGGTAGCGGTCGCCGGCCTCCACCTTGAGCTCGCCGTTGACCGAATCCCAGGGAGGCGGAGCGTCCAGGGTGTAGGTGTACTTGCCGGGATCGAAGCACTCCTCCTGCTCCACCCCCTTGGGCAGCTTGAAGGTGCGGTTCCAGGAGTCGCCCTGGCGGGTGAAGGTCACCGTCACCTCCACCCCCACCTGGTTCTGGAAGAGGTAGCAGCCCTGGCTGCTGTTGCCCTGGACGTCGCCCTGGGACGCACCGGAGCCGGAGCCTGAGTTGGCTGGCGGGGTGGTGGGGCTGGGGGTGGGGAGAGGGGGCGGCGTGGCCTCGGGGATATCCTGGCACTGGGCCGTCAGGCGAGTGTAGCGGCTGTTGCCGGAGATCCAGCCCGTCTTGCCGTTCGGGAGATCCACCTGCAGCCAGGTGCAGTCGTTCACCTGGCCCACCACCTTCAGCTGATCGCCCCTCTTCACCACGCCCTGCCGGGGGTAGTTGGTCCCTGGGCCCTGGCGCACGTTCAGGGCCTTCACCTGGACGATGGCCACGGGCTCCACCCCACCCAGCTCCGGGACGTCGCCCGCCGATTCCGTCTCGGCCTCGGCTTCCTGCTGGGCCTGGAGGGCTGCCGTCAGCTCGTCGACGTCCTGGCTGACATCCACCTGGAAGCTGCTCAGGATGCGCTGGAAGACGTCGAAGCTGTCGCTGTCTGGGATGGACATCTCCAGGAGGATCAGGAGATCGTTTTCGTCCTCCGGGGTGGCCACCACCAGGGCAAAGACTGCGTTGCCCTCGCCACAGTTCACCCACACGTCGTACTCGCCGGTGTAGCCCTCCTTCTCCAGGAGGAAGCGATCCGCGTATTCGCAGTCCTTCTCGAAGGTGAGCTGATCCAGCACTTTCCCCGCGTCGGTGATGGCGCCGAACTCCTTGGAGACCCGGAAGATCATGCCCGGCTGGGACCAGTCCGTGTCGTAGCTCTCCAGATCCTCCGTAGCGGCCAACTGGAGCCCCACCGCCTCCCCGTCCAGGGTCCAGGGCTCGAAGAGGGTCTCCTGCCAGCTGGCCGGCACCTCCATGCGGATGTAGCCGAAGTCGTCCTGGAGGGTGGTGAAACCATCCTCCGCCTCCTGGGTCTCGGATTCCAGCAGCACGTTGACGTCGGGGACGAAGAAGCTGGTGCCGGCCACCTCCAGGGCCTCCGCCTCCACCTCCTCTCGCATCTGGAACTCCATGATCACCACGTACTCCTTGCCCTCCGGCATCGCCACCAGCGTAGCCAGGACCGAGCCATTCTCGCCGCCGCACTGGGAGCCGATGTTCACCAGCCCGGTGTAGCGGAAGTCGCCCAGCTGGTTCTCGAACTCGAAGGGGTCGTCCTCGTAGGTGCACGACTCGTAGGCCAGGATGTCCAGCAGCTCCTCCGGCGTGAACTCGGTGGCCAGCACCGGCGAGATGTAGAAGGAGACGCCCGAGGCATCCCAGCTCTCCTCCAGGGCCTGGATGTCCGGGGCCACTTTGACAACCTGCCCGATGAGCTGGTCGTTCATGATCCAGGGCTCTTCCTGCAGATCCGTCCACTCTTCTGGGGCCAGGAAGACGATGGCCGGCGTCTCCACCAGGCGATAGGCCATCTCCCGGTCGCTCAGATCCACATAGTCCCTGGGATCAGGGAGCTCGGCCTGTTCCCCGGCCTGGGGCTGGACCACGCTGAAGCTGGTCAGCACGTGGTCCAGGGCCTCCAGGTCCGCGTCGGAGATGAGCACCATCTGGATCTGGACCAGATACTCCCCGGTCTCTGGGGTCATGGCCAGGCTCAGGAAGAGATTGTCCTCCCCGTCACACTGGAGCCAGAGATCGTAGAAGCCGGTGTGGATGTCGTCCGAGTACTCCTTGCGCCCATCGTACTCACAGATGCTGGAGAAATCCTCCTGGTCCAGGTACTCGGCAGGGGTGAACTCCTGGGCCAGGCTCTCGGACAGCCCGATGAAGAGGCCGGGCTCCGTCCAGGTGTTGTAGAAGGCCTCCAGGTCCTGGGCGGCGGCGATGGAGACGCCGATGGCCTGCTCCTTCTCGTCTGTCCAGGCGCCGCCACTCGTGTCGGACCAGGCTTTGGGGATCTCCACCGATATGGTCTCGGTGTCGTCGGCGATCACTACATACTCGTCGTAGCTCACCGCGCCGCTCTGGGCTTCCCCTTCCTCCAGCGAGGAAGCCGCCTCCGGGTTCTCCTCCAGCTGATCGAAGGCGAAGCTCGCCTCCAGGGGGCGGCCGTTGATCTGGCCGGTGAGGATCTCCTGGGTGCTGGGGCGGTAGACCCGGACCTCCAGCACGTCCGTGGCGTCATGGCTGCGCAGGATGTTGCAGTAGTCGGCCATGGTGCCGTCGGTGGCCAGGAGCAGCCCCTCCATGGAGAGGATGACGTCCCCGGGTTCGATGCCGGCCTGGTCCGCGGGGGAGCCGGAGTCCACCGAGGCCACCCAGATGCCCGTGGTCTCCTCGTCCAGGAAGATGGCCTCGCCGTTGATGCCGATGGCGAGGATGTCCTGGCCGGTGGCCAGCTCTGCCACCAGCTCCTGGGCCAGGTCCTTGCTGATGGCGAAGAACTGACCGGTGGCGGAGTTGCCCGCGTAGTTGACGCCCACCACCCGGCCTTCCGCATCCAACAGGGGGCCGCCGGAGTTGCCCGGGTTGATGCGGGCGTCATGCTCGATGACCCGGGGCACGGACGCCCAGGCGGTGTCCCCGTTGGCTCGGGCCTTGGAGACAATGCCCCGGGTCAGGGTGAACTCCGGGTCGCCCAGGGGGAAGCCAGCCGCGTAGACTTCCAGGCCCACTTTGATGCGCTCCGGGTACCACTCCAGGTAGGAGAAGCCCTCCCCGTCGATGTCGATGACCGCCAGGTCTGCGCATTCGGAGACGCCCACCACCTTGGCGCTTCGGGGCTGCTCCTCCCCGGCCAGCTGGACCTTCACGAAGGCCGCGCCGGTGACCACGTGGTTGTTGGTCACGGCCAGGCCGGACTCGTCGATGATGAAGCCGGATCCTCGGCCCGCGGTGTTGTAGCGCAGCCCCTCCTGGGGATCCACGAAGGTGCCGAAGGCCTCGATCTGGACGATGGCCTGCCGGGCTTCCTCCAGGGTCTCCACCACTGGCTTGTCCGGGTCGTCATCCCCAGTCTGACCTCCGATCTGGGCCAGCGCGGGGCTGGGCAGCCCGGCCAGGAGCAACCCCAGGACCAGAAGCAACCCCAGGAGCCGAGTGAGTTCGTGTGAACGGTGGGAACGATGCATGGTTTCTCCTCTCTTGGGCAGATCATGCTTGTACAGGGGTGGTGCGACAGGATGTCGATGGAAGAACATCGGCAGAGGAACGCAGTGTAGAGGAACGTGGTGTGCGAGAGAAAGCGGCGACGATGGCTGGGTTCCCATCCTGGATCTGGTGAGGGCAGATGCAGCAGAGGAAGTTGGGGTTCTGGAGAAAAGAACATCTGACTGCGCGTGTCTCTCCTACTCTACACCATTTGTCCAGGAAAGACAACGAGATTTTTGCCCGAAAATTGGGCGGTCTGGACCGGGTATGCAGGC
>CAYQEB010000013.1:25687-34616 GCA_964416395.1 uncultured Caldilineaceae bacterium
GTATAGGGCGGCTACCGAAATAGTCCGCTATTTTTGTTCCACGCCCCCCAATTGGCCGATTGCGTTCCGCCCTGGCGCGGGGTAGGCTGGCGGGTCCACGATGGGGCTTCTGGGACCCGGGCGCACACGGGTCCGCGGGGGTGGCCAGTGGGGGAAACGTGCAGCAGAGACAGGGTTTCCGTAAACAGAGCATCGGTGAAACGTACGCCCTTCGGATACCTGGCTTTCCGGGGATCTGCTACACTGGCAGGGAGTCCCCTTCCGCCTGGATGGCGGCAATTCTGCTTGGCTCATCTATCTCGGGGGCGCTGGGAAACAAGCGCCGATTCAGCAGGGCTGGGGCCGCTTCGCTGACGTGCACCCCCTGGGAGATGAGCGTTCTGCTTCGTCCTGACACCCTTTTTCCCAGCCAATCGAGCCGACACCTTCTGTGGAGCGCTTCTTTCGCCGCAGATCCACCTGCTGATCCACCCAGAGAGCCAACAGAGTGAACTGTGCGGATCGAACTAAGGAGGAACCAATGAGCCGACCACCATCCCCAGCGGACAGCCGCACCAAGTCCCGTTCTTCTGACAAGCTCAGCCGGCGTCGCTTGCTCCGGGGCGTGGGACTGGCGGCCGCGGTTGGCGCGGCCGCTCCTCTGCTGAGCCAGCCCGGCGCCCAGGCTGCCTCGCCAGCCCAGGAGACCACGCCCCCGGCCATGCGCTCCCCCCGGCACGCCCGCATGTGGGCCACCGAGGCCAGCGCGCCGGACCTGCCGCCCCTGGCCGTCATCGCCCTGAACCGCATGGCTTTCGGCCCCCGCCCGGGGGACATCGCCGCCTTTCAGGCCCTGGGCAGCACAGACGACGCTCGGCTCCAGGCCTATGTGGAGCAGCAGCTCAACCCGGACAGCATCAACGACAGCCTGTGCGACACCAAGCTGGCCGAGGCGGGCTTCGAGACCCTGAACAAGTCCCTTTCCCAGCTCTGGTCGGATCACATCCGGAACAACGATCAGGGCTGGAGCTACCGCATGCTGCCGGTGAAAGAGGTGGAGCAGGCCACCTTCATCAAAGCCATCTACAGCAAGCGTCAGTTGGCGGAGGTGCTGGCTGATTTCTGGCACAACCACTTCAACGTCTACGGCTGGGATTCCTGGTCCGGCCCCACCTGGGTCCACTACGACCGGGACGTGATCCGGGCCAACATGCTGGGCAACTTCCGGCAGATGTTGGGTGCGGTGGCCAAGAGCCCGGCCATGCTCTACTACCTGGACGCGGAGTCCAACACCGCGGCTGGGCCCAACGAGAACTTCGCCCGGGAGCTCTTCGAGCTCCACACCATGGGCGCGGAGAACTACCTGGGCGTGGTCTCCAGCCGCTCCGAGGTGCCCCTGGACTCGGAGGGGCGGCCCGTGGGCTACATCGACAAGGACGTCTACCAGGCCACCGAGTGCTTCACCGGCTGGCGGGTGAACCACGACACGGGCCAGTTCGAGTTCAAGGACTCGGAGCACTCCCGCTACGAGAAGATCGTGCTCAACACCGAGATCCCCGACTTCCTGGGCCTGCAGGACGGGGAGATCGTCCTGGACCTGGTGGCCAGCCATCCGGGGACGGCCCGGCACATCTGCCGCAAGCTCTGCCGCCGCCTGGTCATGGACAACCCGCCCGACTCCCTGGTCCAGGCCGCTGCGGACGTCTTCCTGGCCCAGAAGGATGCCCCGGATCAGCTGAAGCAGGTGGTGCGCACCATCCTCCTCTCCGATGAGTTCCGCACCACCTGGGGCGAGAAGATCAAACGCCCCTTCGAGTTCGCGGTGAGCGCCCTGCGGGCCTCCAACGCGGACTACGCCTACAGCAGCTCCTTCCGCTGGTACTACGGCAACATGGGCCAGCGCCTCTTCTCCTGGCACCCGCCGGACGGCTACCCGGATCTGAAGGAGGACTGGAGCAGCACCATGCCCATGCTCCAGCGCTGGCGCTTCATCAACTGGATCCTGGAGTGGGAGTACGGCGGTGAGGGAGCCAACAAGGATGTGAAGCGCATCCGTTTCCTGGAGCAGATGCCCGCCTCTAGGAAGACGCCCAACCAGATCGCGGATTTCTGGATCGACCGCATCCTGGGCCGCTCCATGCCCGATGTGGAGCGGCAGCAGGTGGTGGATTTCATGGCCCACGGCCGCAACCCGGACTACGAACTGCCCGCGGATCAGATCGAGGAGCGGCTGCGCTACATGGTGGCCCTCATCTTCATGTCACCGTCCTTCCAGTGGCGCTGACACCCGACCCCGACCTGGAGCCCAACTGGAAGTCAAGGAGAAACCAACATGTTCAAGAAAAGCATCACACGTCGTGGATTCCTGGTGGGCTGCTCCACCGCCATCGCCGCCATGGCCGGGGCCCGTCTCAGCTACGTGGCCTTCGGCAGCCCGGAAGGCGAACCCAACCAGGAGGTGCTGCTGGTGGTCTTCCTGCGCGGCGGCATGGACGGCCTGAGCGTGGTCATGCCCATCGCTGGCAACGACCGAGGCTACTACGAGGCCAATCGCTCGGAGCTGGCGGTGCCCGTGAGCGGGGACAACGCCGCCTTGCGCCTGGACGATTTCTTCGGCCTGCACCCGGCCGCCGCGCCCCTCTACGACCTCTACCAGGACGGCAAGGCCGCAGTGATCCACGCCGCTGGGCTGACCAGCGACACCCGCAGCCACTTCGATGCCATGCAGTTCATGGAGCTGGGAACGCCAGGCAGCAAGAGCGCGACCACCGGCTGGCTCACCCGCCATCTCCAGAGCTCGCCCAGCCTACCAGGGGAGATCATCATGCCGGCCATGGCTGTGGGCAATCTCCAGCCCACCTCCCTCCAGGGCAGCCGAGAGGCCATCGGGATGACCAGCGCCGACTCCTTCGACTTCGGCGGCCACTGGCGCTACGAGTCCTGGCATCGCCAGGCCCTGCGAGAGATGTACCAGGCCGGGGGAAGCTGGCTGCACCAGGCCGGCGTCCAGACTCTCAACGCGGTGGACGTGATCGAGTTCAGCAACCCGGGCAGCTACACCCCGGAGAACGGCGCGGACTACCCCAACAACAGCCTGGGCCGCAACCTCCAGACCGTGGCCCAGATGATCAAGATGCAGCTGGGCATGCGGGTGGCTACAGTGGACTACGGCGGCTGGGACACCCACGAGTACCAGGGAGACGGGGGCACTGGCTACTTCGCCTCCCATCTGGGGACCTTGGCCCAGGGGCTGAACGCGCTCTTCACCGACCTGAGCAACTCCGGCGGCACGGACCACACCAAGCGGCTGACGGTGGTGGTCATGAGCGAGTTCGGGCGCAGCTTCAAGGAGAACGCCAGCGGCGGCACGGATCACGGCCACGGCAACGTCATGTGGGTCATCGGCGGCAACGTGAACGGGGGCCGGGTCTACGGCCAATGGCCTGGCCTGCACACGGACCAGCTCTACGACCGGCGGGACCTGGACATCACCACCGACTACCGCCGCATCCTGAGCGAGATCCTCATCCGGCGCATGAGCAACCCCAACCTGGGCATCGTCTTCCCTAACTACACCGGATACACGCCTCTGGGCATCGTCCAGGGCACGGATCTGGAGCCCAACTACGGGGACACGCCGGTGACGCCGCCGCCCACTCCCACACCCACGCCCGGCAACTCCACCATCCCCAACGCGGACAACCAGCTCTACCTGCCCCTGGTCAACCGCTAGGGGGCCATCGCCCTTCCCGCCCCGGCCACCGGGGATTCGCATTCTCCTTCCCAGAGAGGACGTCGAGGCCTGGGCTTCGGCGTCCTCTCGCGTTCCAGGAAGTTGGAGAGATGGCTGTGAGGCGCTTCACCTCCGCTTCCCGATCCTCTGTGTTACCCTTTCCCTGCCACATCTTGATATAATTGAATTGATGCGATTGGATCCCTTGAATCCCTTGAATCCGTGGGATCGTTGATGGAAGCCAGGGAGAACGTTGCAGGAGACGGCGACAGGGCTTCCCTCCCTTGTCCGGCGTCGAGCGTTCCCTTTCGCGAAAGGCGGGAACCATGCACACAACTGCCCAACCCACCTCCTCGGACCCCAAGCCTGCCTGGGAGCCGCCGCTGAGCAACCAGGAGGTGGCCAAGCTCCTGGAGGAGGTGGCGGAGCTCCTGGAGGCCCAGGAGGCCAACCCCTACCGGGTGCGGGCCTACCGCATCGCGGCGGAGACGGTGCGCAACCTCAAGCAACCCCTGCACCAGCTCCTGGAAGAGGAGGGCCTGGAAGGGCTGCAGCGCCTGCCCGGCATCGGCCGCTCCCTGGCCCGCTCCATCGAGCAGCTGGTCTGGACGGGCCGTCTCTCCCTGCTGGATCAGCTGCGGGGGGACGTGGCTCCGGAGCGGATCCTGGCCACGGTGCCGGGCATCGGCCCCAAACTGGCCCGGCGCATCGTGGAGGAGCTGGGCATCGACAACCTGGCCGACCTGGAAGCCGCGGCCTACGACGGCCGCCTGGCCCAGGTGCCCGGATTCGGCCCCAAGCGCCTGCGGGCCGTGCGGGAATCCCTGGCCGGGCGCTTCCGCCGCCGGCCCCGGGGACCGGAGAGCGCCCGGCCCCGCCCACCCAAGGACGAGCCCCCGGTGAGCGAGCTCCTGGACGTGGACCGGGAGTACCGGGAGAAGGCCGCGGCCGGCAAGCTGCCCCGGATCGCTCCCCGGCGCTTCAACCCCACTGGCGAGGCTTGGCTGCCCATCCTCCACACCCGCCGGGGCTCCCGCCAGTACACCGTCCTCTTCTCCAACACCGCCCGGGCCCACGAGCTGGGCATGACCCAGGATTGGGTGGTCATCTACCGGGACGACAAGGACGGCGACGGCCAGTGGACCGTGGTCACCGGCCGCTACGGGCCCCTGGCCGGGAAGCGCATCGTCCGCGGCCGAGAGGCCGAGTGCCTGGAGTACTACCAACAGCTGGAGGAGCAGGAAAAACGCCGAAGGCGGGAGAAGCAGGGGTCCGGCGCTTGACCACTGGACCCTTGTCCTTGCACTTGACCTTTGGCCGTTCTCGTGTACATTGGTCCTGAGCAGAGGCCCTGGGAAGGGATGCCTGGGAAAATGGCATCCCCGCTCCTCCTCAACGGCTGCCGCCTTTCTCCATCCGCCACCATCTCCTGGAAAGGACACCCCATGCCGTCAGACCACACCCCAGCTTCCTGGGCCCAGGTGCGCCGCGCGGACCGGGCCATGACCGATGACGCCTGGATCCGCGCTTTCCTCCACCGGGCGCCCATGGGCGTCCTGGCCACAGTGCAGGAGGGCCAGCCCTTCCTGAACAGCAACCTCTTCGTCTACGACCAGGACCAGCACGTCATCTACATGCACACCGCCCGGACGGGGCGCACCCGAGACAACGTGACCGCCAGCTCCCAGGTCTGCTTCACTGCCACGGAGATGGGCCGCCTCCTGCCTGCCGACGTGGCCCTGGAGTTCAGCGTGGAGTACGCGGGGGTGGTGGTCTTCGGCACGGCCCAGGTGGTGACGGACGAGCAGGAGGCGGCCCACGGCCTCCAGCTGCTCCTGGACAAGTACTTCCCCCATCTGCGCCCCGGCCAGGATTACCGGGGCATCGTCCCGGAGGAGCTGAAGCGCACCACGGTCTATCGCATCCAGATCCAGGCCTGGAGCGGCAAACGCAAGCAGGTGGCCGAGGACTTCCCCGGCGCCTTCCACTACGGTGAGCGGCCTGCTCCATGACCGGGATGGCCTGGCTGGGAGCGTTGGGGGTGATCTGGGTGGCCGGAGTGGCGTTCCTGCGTCGGCGAGGCTCCCCCTTCCACAAGGACCTGCTGGCCGGGGGACTCCTGGCCCTGCTCACTCTGGGCTTCTTCTGGCGGGTGGCCAGCGGCGAGGTCTACCAGCCCGCGGATGGCGGGGACCTGGTCAGCTTCCTCTTCCCCACCTACCGCTTTGCCGCCTCTCAGCTCCGTCAGTGGACCCTGCCCCTCTGGAATCCCCACCTCTACGGGGGCGCGCCCTTCATCGGGGACATCCAGGCCGGCTTCCTCTACCTGCCCAACCTGCTCCTCTTCCTGCTCAAGCCCGACTTCCCCTACCGGGCCATGCAGTGGCTGGTCATGGGACACATCTTCTGGGCTGGGCTGGGGACCTATGTGTTGGTGCGCAGCCTGGCGTGGCAAGGGCGGCCTCTCTCCCGGCCGGCGGCCCTCTTCGCGGCTCTGGCCTTTCAGTTCAGTGACCCGCTGCTCATCCACCTGGGCAACCTGAACCTCATCGCGGTGCTGGCCTGGATGCCCTGGGTGCTGGCCGCCTATCACCGAGGGCTGACCGGCGGTCGCCTGGGCTGGGCCGTGCTGGCCGGGGCGCTCTTCGCCCTGGGCAACTACGCTGGCCACGCCCAGAGCACCCTCTACGTGGGCCTGGCCGTGGGGCTCTACACCCTCTTCTGGCTCCTGGCCGGACGCCTGGGCCCGGGATCGCCTCGCCCCTTGCTGCGGGCCGGGCTCCTCTTCGCCACCGTGGCTGGGGTGACCCTGCTCCTCACCGCGCCCATCCTCCTCCCCGCCCTGGAGATCACCCCTTTCACCGAGCGCAGCCAGCTCACCTACCAGGAGACCACCCCCTTCTCCCTGGCCCCCACCCAGGCCATCGGCTTGATCACGCCCGGCTTCTTCGGCCGGGGGCCGGCCCTCCACTGGGGGCTGTGGGACCGGGTGGAGCTGCCCTACGCCGGGGTGGCCACCCTGGTCTTGGCCCTGGCCGCCCTCCTGGTCCCTGGGGCGGAGCGGCGACGATGGCGAGCCCTCCTGCCCTGGCTGGGGATGGCCCTCTTCGGCTTCCTCACCGCCCTGGGGCTCTACGCCATCCTCCACGGCTGGCTCACCCTGCTCCTGCCCGGCTTCGACCGCTTCCGCGCCCCGGCCCGGGCCCTGGTCCTGTGGACCCTGGGCGTCTCTGTGCTGGCCGCCCACGGCCTGGACAGCCTGGCCTGGCCCCAGCGCTTCCCCAGGCTGGAGGAGGGTCGCCGGGCCCTGGGCTTCCTGCTCCGATCCGGCGGGCTGCTCCTGGCTGGCATCTTCACCCCTCTCCTCTACCTGGCCCTGCTCCTGACCCAGGAGAACCCCACCCTCTTCGTCCGGGCCTCCGTGGCCGCCCTGGCCGTGACCATCGCCGCGGGCCTCTGGCTGGTCGCCTGGGCCCTGGTGGAGGGGCGGCTGCGGGGCTGGCTGAACGGCGGGGTCTTCGCCGGTCTGGCCATCGCCCTCCTCTTCCTGGACCTCTCGGCCACCGGCGCCTACACGGACATCAGCCCCCGCAACCCGGCCAGCACCTTCCACCACCCGGAGATCGTCCGGTTCCTGCAGAGCGACCCGGAGCTCTTCCGCATCGACAGCCGCACGGGCATCGACGACCTGTGGCAGCCGGACACCGCGGCCCTCTACGGCCTCTTCGACGTGTGGGGGGTGGCCAACCCCCTGGTGCTGCGCCACTGGACGACCCTCTGGGAGGCCACCGGCGGGCGACAGACCCGGCTCTACGACATGCTCAACGTGAAGTACGTGCTGGTCCGGGACGGCACGCCCCTGCCCCAGGGCAAGTTCACCCTGGCCCTGGACGCACCGGGCGAGCTGGCGGTCTACCGCAACGCCACACCCCTGCCCCGGGCCTGGCTGGTGCACCGGGCCATCCCTGTGGCGGACGAGGACGCCGCCTTCCAGGCCCTGGCCCAGCCGGATTTCGACCCGGCCCAGGCGGTGATCCTGGTGGCGGACGGCCCCCCGCCCCCCATGCCGGAGCAGGGCGGTCCCTCGCCCACACCCCAGTTCCGCCACTACGGGGCCAACCGCATGCGCCTGCAGGTCCAGGCGAACGGGCCGGGCTTCCTGGTGCTGAGCGAGGTCTGGTATCCGGGCTGGCGGGCCTGGGTCAACGGAGAGGAGGCCCGGGTGTGGCGGGCCAACGGCGCGCTGCGGGCTGTGGCCGTGCCGGCTGGGGAGTCCACCGTGGAGCTGCGTTTCGCGCCGACGTCCTGGCGCAACGGGCTGATCCTGGGGGCGCTGGGGCTCCTGGTGGCCCTGGGACTGGGGCTGGCGGTGCGTCGCGAGGGGCTGGGTTGAGGCTGTCCTGAGAAGGGAAAGCAACTGGGAGAAGCGTGGATGCAAGCACCGATCCTGTCCAACAAACGGTACCAGGAGCCGCCAGTCTTCACCCCGGAGAATCTGCTTCGGGAGGCCAGGCGGCAGAAGTCCCTGCCCCAGGCGCCGGTCCCTGACATCTGTCTACTGGATCCCGACGGGGACCTGGTGCGCTGGCTAGTGCGCACCCAGGGGCTGGAGCCGGATCCCCACTGGGCCTGCTACCACACGGAGCTCTACACCTTCACCCACCGGGGGATGCGCTTTGGGATCATCGGCTGCGCCGTGGGGGCGTCCTTCGCGGTGTTGGTGGCGGAGGAGCTGTTCGCATCCGGCTGCCAGTTGCTCATCAGCATCACCTCGGCCGGCCAGATCCTTCCCCTGGGGCCTCCGCCCTACTTCGTGCTCATCGAGAAAGCCTTGCGGGACGAAGGAACCAGCTACCACTACCTGCCCCCAGCAGATTTCAGCCACCTGGCTTCGGAGCTGCGCTCCATGCTGCTCCCCAGGCTGGCCCAGGCCTCGGTGACCATCCACCGGGGCGCCACGTGGACCACCGACGCTCCCTTCCGGGAGACGGAGAGCGCCATCGCCCACGCTCGGGAGCTGGGCATCCTGGCGGTGGAGATGGAGGCTGCCGCTCTCTACGCCTTTGCCCAGGCCCGGGGGAAAGCGGTGATCTGCTTCGCCCATGTGACCAACCAGATGGCCCAGGCCGGGGACGACTTCGAGAAAGGGGTGGACGGCGGCAGCCAGGACGCGCTCCAGCTGGTGACCCTGGCCGCCCAGGCCTGGCAGGGCCGGTG
>CAYQEB010000013.1:34716-35977 GCA_964416395.1 uncultured Caldilineaceae bacterium
GCCAGGACGCGCTCCAGCTGGTGACCCTGGCCGCCCAGGCCTGGCAGGGCCGGTGAGCCCCTGGAAGCCTTTTGCGGACGGCCCGTCCCCGCTGCCCAGCATCCGAGTGAGGAGCCCGATGGACAACCGAAGCGACAACCGAAGCGACAACCAGAGCGACGCCCGGAGGGACAACCGAGAGCGACAGCGCCTCTTCGACGAGTGGGCCCGGCACTACGACCACTCCGTCCAGTCCGGTCAGGGCTATCCCTTCGACGGGTACGACCGGGTCCTGGACCGGATCCTGGCCCTGGCCGCGCCCCAGCCCGGCATGGACGTCCTGGAGCTGGGCGTCGGTACGGGAAACCTGGCCACCCGTTTCATTGAGGCTGGGGTCACCCTGTGGGGGCTGGATTTCTCCAACGAGATGCTGGCGGCGGCCCGCACGAAGCTGCCCCAGGCCCGGCTGGCCCAGGCGGATCTCCTGGGGGAGTGGCCGGAGGCCTTTCAACGGCGGTACCACCGGGTCGTCTCCGCCTACGTGTTCCACGAGTTCGATTTCGCTGCCAAGGCGGCCCTGCTGGGACGGCTGGCCCGTCATCACTTGGTGGATGGCGGCTACGTGGTCATCGGGGACATCGCCTTCCCCACCCGGGAGGCGCTGGCTCGGGTCCGGGAGCTGGCGGGCCGCAGCTGGGACGAGGACGAGGAGTACTGGGTGGCGGCTGAGGCCATCCCAGCCCTGGAAAGCCTGGGCTTTTCCGTGGCGTACGAACAGCTATCCAGCTGTGGAGGCGTGTTCGTCATCCGGCCCGGGTGAGGGCCCCGCGTCGACGCGAGCCGGGCTGCCGGTGGCTCAGACCACCGAGGCGTAGGAGCCCACTCGGAAGAGGGTGGCCGCCTTCTCCAGGTCCTCGGCCTCCCCGAAGAGACTCACCCGGTCCCCCACCCGCAGGCGGGTGTGGCCGTGGGGCACCAGGACCTGGTTGCGTCGCCGGATGGAGAGGACCAGCACCCCGGGCGGCAGGCTGATGTCCCGCAGGGGCGCCCCGTCCAGCCGGCGGGTGCGCACGATGACCTCGGTGATGTTGCGCTGGATGTCCTGGCCCAGGAGGATGGGCGCCACCGCGGAGGGCGCCCGAACCACCACGCCCAGGAGCTGGATGTAGGCGGTGGCCGGGCTGAGGACGATGGCTTCCAGCTCCTGGAAGCGGGCCAGGTTGGCTGGGTCGTTCAGGCGGACGATGCAGCGGGCCTGGGGCGCGTGCTCGTAGGCCAGGCG
>CAYQEB010000013.1:36077-44440 GCA_964416395.1 uncultured Caldilineaceae bacterium
CCCACCCACTGCAGGGCCCACTTGAAGAGGGGCGGCCCGATGAGCTGGTTGATCACAATGGAGCCCACCATCAAGGTGGCGAAGGCCTCGCCCCAGGGATGGAACTCCGCAGCCACCTCCTCGGAGAGACCGATGCTCACCCCGGCCTGGGTGAGGAAGGTGAACCCCATCACCCAGTTCTCTCGCATTGGCACTCCGGAAAGCACCCCTCCAACCATGCTCCCCAGGTAGACGCCTGCAGCCCGCACGGCCACCAGCGCCAGGATGATGGCCCAGCTCTGGGTCAGGATGTCCAGCCGCAGGGAGACGCCCACGCTGGTGAAGAAGACCACGAAGATCAGCGGGGCCACCCCTTCCACCACCGTGTGGAACTCCGTGCGGTAGGGGCTGAAGTTGGCCATCACCATGCCGGCGGTCATGCAGATGAGCAGCGGCTCGGTGAAGAAACGCACCGGGCCCAGGTGCACCTCCCGCAGCTGATCCGAGACGACGAACACCAGGAATCCCAGGAGCAGCAGGCCGACGGTTTTCCAGAGCGAGGGCAGGCGCAGGGCGAAGAGCCGGTGGAGCAGGCCAGCCAGGAGCAGGCCCAGAGCGATGTCCAGCAAGAGCTCGAGGACCAATACCAGAAGCTGGAAGATATCAAACCCTACGCCTTCAAAGATGAGGGCAGCGATGGAGACGCCCACGGCGAAGAGGATGATGACCACGGCGTCCTTCAGCACCGTGACGCCCAGGATCCGCTGGGTGAAGGGGCCGCTGGCTCGCAGCTCCTTGATCAGCGCGTAGGCCGAGGAAGGGGAGCGGGCCACCATGATCACCCCAGCCAGGATGCCCACGGCCACCACGGCCTGGATGGGCATCTCCTGGGTGAAGGAGATGTAGGGGGCCAGGAGGATCAGGGCCACCACCCCGATCCCGATGGTCACCACCGTCTGGGCGGAGATGATGGCCACCAGGCTGCGCAGTTGTCCCCGCACCTCGCTCAGGTGCAGTTCCCCGCCTGCGGCCAGGGCGATGAAGGCCAGGGAGACCATGTCCACGTAGCGCAAGAGCACCCGGACCTCTGGGCTGAAAAAGTCAAACACGTAGGGGCCGGCCAGGATCCCCACGATGAGGAAGCCGCTGATCAGGGGCAGACCCACTCGCTTCAGATACCGGGCCAGCTCGTTGGCGGCTGCGGTGACCACCACGAATACACCGAGATTCCAGATGAAAGCCATGCGTCTCCTTGCCTTTGTGGGTGGCGAAATGGTTGGGTTGTCCGGCCTGTTGGGGCGCCACGGGTGCTGTCTCTTCCTGCCTCACAGAGCCAGGGGCCAGCCACTGGGCCGCACCTATCTTACCTGAACTCCCCCGTTTCGCGAAAAACGGCCCCTCCCACGGTTCCTCCAACGGTCCTTCCCCTGGAGGCGCGCCAAAAGGACCCGTTTCCGAAGCCGGGGCGGCCTGGGATGAGTTTTTCAAGCTGCAGGGGATTGTTCGAGCAGCGCCGTGAAGGAGAGAGCCTGAACGGGCTTGCCTGGCTCGGCGCCCTCACAGCAGCCAGCCGATGAAGTGGGTGGCCAGGCCCAGGAAGAGGGCGAAGCCCAGCACGTCCGTGGTGGCGGTGACGAAGACCCCCGAGGCCAGGGCCGGATCCACCTTCAGCACCTTCAGGGTGATGGGGACCAGCACCCCTACCAGGGCTGCGGCGGTCAGGTTGCCCAGCATGGCCAGGCTGATGATCACCCCCAGCATGGGGTTGCCTTTCCAGAGCCAGGCGATGAGCCCCACCAGGCTGCCCAGGATCAGCCCGTGGAGGAGGCCGATGGCCAGCTGGTGACGCAGGGTCCGCCAGGCGTCCCGGGGCTCGATCTCGCCCAAAGCCAGGGAGCGCACCACGATGGTCATGGTCTGGTTGCCCGCGTTGCCTCCCTGGGCCGCGACGATGGGCATGAGCGCGGCCAGCAGGGCCACCCGGGCGATGGTCCCCTCGAACTGGGCCACCACCGTGGAGGAGATGAAGGCCGTGGCCAGGTTCACCATGAGCCAGGGCAGCCGGTGGCGGATGGCCAGAGGGATGGGGTTGAAGATCTCCGCATCCTCGCTCACCTGGGCCAGACGGTAGATGTCCTCCGTGGCCTCCTCCTCCAGCACGTCCACCACATCGTCCACAGAGACGATGCCCAGCAGCCGCCCCTCCTCGTCTACCACAGGCAGGGCCAGCAGATTGTAGCGGGCCAGGAGCCGGGCCACCTCCTCCTGGTCCATCTCCGGCGGCACGGTCAGCACGTCTCCCTGCATGATCTCGCCCAGGGTCTGCTCCGGTCGGGCCAGGATCAGGGAGCGCAGGCTGACCACGCCCACCAGCCGCTGGAAGCGGTCCAGCACGTAGAGATGGAAGAGTTCGTGCTCGTCCTCGTAGTGCTCCCGCAGGAACTGGACGGCCTGGGCCACGGTCATGTGACGGCGCAGCATGTGCCGGGGCACGTTCATGATGCCGCCGGCTGTGTCCTCCGGGTAGGCCAGGAGGGGCTCCACCTCCTCCGCGTCCTCCATCTCCTCCAGGAGCTGGGCCGCGTGCTCCTCGTCCAGCTCTCCCAGGAGATCCGCGGCCATGTCCGGCTCCATCTCGTCCAGGACGTCGGCCAGCTCGTCCATGGGCAGGTGCTGGACCACCTCCACCATCTCGTCCTCGTCCATCTCCTCCAGGACGTCGGCCAGCTCGGGCACGTCCAGCTCCTGGATCACCTGTTGGCGCAGCTCCTCGGGCAGCCGGTTCAGGATCTCCGCGCTGTCCGCGGGGTGGAGCTCCCGCAGGATCTCCGTGGCCTCCTGCACGGCCCCGGCCTCCAGGAGCTGCTGCACTTGATCCAGGATGTTCTCAACGACGATGGGGTCCACCATGGTCACACCTCCTCGCATGGCTGGGGAATCGGCCGAGCGCTCCAGGCACGCGGGAGCCCCGCGTGGGATGGCACGGTCTGTTCACGGTGGAGCCGGGGAGAGGGCGAGGATGGGCGGGATCCAGGAAAGCAGAAAGCCGACCAGATCGTGGCCGGCTGAGGATCGCAGGGAATGAAGATGGGAAGAAGATGTCTCAGGCGCAGGCGTCCAGGCGAGGGCCGGACGCCGAGGTCAGGCCAGGGGACGTCCGGGCTCGTCCAGGATCGCCCGTCCGTGGACGCTCCATCCGGAAGCTCCCTCGGCCAGGCTCTCGTTACGACGATTCGATTGGCGCTGGACGGCGTCCCCTACCCGGGCCTGGAGCTCGGATAAGGGAACCGTACTGTCTGGGTCGGGCTGGCTTTCAGCCGCCGTGGACGCAATGTGTGTTGACATAGCCTCGTTCATGGAAATTGGACGGGACACGATCTGTCCGCCTGTCCAGGATAGCACTGCCCTGTTCTCGCTGTCAAAATCAGGTGCGTCAAAATCAGGTGCGCCCGGGGCGCATCTCGACGCGGGCCCGACGCGGGTCCGGCCTGGGGACATGGGCCTCAGGGCGCGTAGACCCCTTCTTCCACCGTGGACGGATCCGGCCAGGGGCTGGACTCCGCGTAGGCGATGGCTTCCCGCACCTCCTCCAGGGCCCGTTGACGGATGGCCTCCAGCTCCGCTTCCGTGGCCAGGCCCCCTTCCAGGAGGCGCTGGGCGAAGCGCTGCACAGGGTCCTTGGCCTCCCACTCGGCCAGGAGCTCTGGGGGGACGTACTCCGCGCCGTCGTGGATGGCGTGGCCCAGCATGCGCATGGTCTTGGCCTCGATGAGGGTGGGGCCGCCCCCTTGCCGGGCCCGCTCCACCGCTTCCTTGACCGTGGCGTAGACCTCCTCCACGTCGTTGCCGTCCACGATCACCCCGGGCATGCCGTAGCCTGCCGCCCGGTCCGCGATGTTTTTCACCTTCATCTGCTGTTTCAAGGGGGTGGAGTAGGCGTACTGGTTGTTCTCCACGATGAAGACGGCCGGCGCGTTGTAGACCGCGGCCAGGTTCAGGGACTCGTGCCAGGCCCCGGTGCTGCTGGCCCCGTCCCCGGTGAAGGTGAGGGCCACCCGGGGTTCGTCCCGGTACTGGAAGCTCACTGCCACTCCCACGGTCACCGGCATGGACATGGGCAGGTGGCTGACGAAGCCGATGATGCCCAGGCTCAGGTCGCCCATGCCGTGGAGGTTGGCGTCTCGGCCTCGGGTGACGCCCGTCTCCCGGCCCAGCAGGTTGGCGAAGATGCGCTTGGCGCTCATGCCTCGGACCAGGTAGCAGCCCAGATCCCGGTGCATGGGGGCCACTACGTCGTCCTTCTCCAGGGCGTAGCCGGCCCCTACGCTGATGGCCTCGTGGCCCCGTTGGCTGAAGGCGCCGCCCACTCCCTTGCCCTGCTTCCAGTAGGCTAGCATCTCCTCGTCGAAGGTGCGGGTGAGGGTCATCCAGTAGAAAACATCCAGCTTCTGCTCCGGGCTCAGTTCGTATTTGCGTGTCGTCATCGACTCCCCTCCAGTACAGTGAGTTCCAGGGCAGCAAATTCCAGTACACTAAGTTCCGGTGCACTAAGTTCCGGTGCACTAAGTCCAACTGGGTGAGGAGAAACGAAGAAGGCGAAAGAGCCCGCCTGTCCTCCTTCCGCCCTGGGGACGCTCCACGGATGGCACGGTGTGGAGGGCAGCCGGCTCACCTGTTCACCCGCTCACCCCTGCATTTGGTCACTCGTCCGCCCCTCTGATCCTGCCTCCTCCGTCTCCCCTTCTCCCGGCCTGCCTTCCATGGCCAGCCGGTAGATGCGATCCACCACCTGCTTCACAGAGAGGCCGGCCGTGTTCAGGACTACCGCGTCCTCGGCCACCCGCAGGGGCGCGATGGCCCGCTCGCTGTCCAGCCTGTCCCGGCGGCGCATGTCCGCCAGCACCTGCTCGTAGCGGACGGCCTTGCCCCGTTCCCGCAGCTCCTGGTAGCGGCGCCGGGCCCGCTCCTCCACCGGCGCGTCCAGGTAGATCTTCAGGGGGGCATCCGGCAGGACCACCGTGCCGATGTCCCGCCCCACCATGACCACTCCGGGCTTGTCTCCGCGCCCTTCCCCGTACTGCCGGCCGATGCGCCGCTGCTGGGCGCTCAGGGCCTGTCGCACCAGGGGATTGGCCGCCACCACAGAGACGTGCTGGTCCACCTCTGGCGTGCGGATGGCCCAGGTCACGTCCTGGCCATCCACCAGGACCGTGGCCTGGCGGCCGTCTTCCTCCTCCGGGGTGGGGGCCCGGACCTCGATATGGAGACGGCGGGCCAGCTCGCCGATGGCCTCCTGGTCGTGCAGATCCAGTCCCTGCTGCAGCGCGGCCCAGGTGACGGCCCGGTACATGGCGCCGGTGTCGAAGTAGAGGTAGTTGAGTCGCTGGGCCAGCCGGTAGCCCACGGTGCTCTTGCCCGAGGCGGCCGGGCCGTCGATGGCGATCACCGGCGCCCAGGGCCTGGAGCCCGGCTGCTCGTCCTGCCTCTTCGCTTGGGGGCTCTCCTGGGTGGACATGTCGGCCATGCTCAAGGATTCCATGGGGGCGCCTGCCTCTCACTTGCTCCGTTCTGCTGGGTTCTCCGCTGGTTCCATTCTACCACAGGGCCCTGGACAGGGCCGGGATGGTGGCTTCCATCAGCGCTTGCCCGACCAGCCCGGCTTCTGTCGCCCGCCGGAACGCCTCCGCCGGGCCTGGGGACGGCTCTTGCGCCCGGTCCCAGGCGGCGGGGATCGCCGTTTCTGGCGGGGCCGGCCCACGTGGAAACGCAGGGCGGCGATCTCCTTGCGGGCGAGGGGACGCGCCTCCCCAGGCTTCATGTCGCCCAGGATCAGGGGCCCGATGCTCCAGCGGATCAGTCGTCGAGTCTGGAGCCCCACCGCGGCCAGCATGTGGCGGATCTGCCGCTTCTTCCCCTCCCGCAGAACGAAGCGCAGCCAGACCCCCTGCTTGGGCCCCGGGGCCAGGACCAGCTCCGGGGGCGGGTGATGGACCACCTGGACGTCCGCCGGCGCGGTCTTGCCCCCCTCCTCCGGCAGCTCGATGCCGGTGCGCAGCCGCTCCAGCTCCGCCATGGTGGGCATCCGGTCCACCAGGACGTAGTAGACCTTGGGGTGCTCGTAGCGGGGATGGGTCAGCTTGTGGGCCAGCTCCCCGTCGTCGGTGAGGAGCATGAGCCCTTCGCTTTTCAGGTCCAAGCGACCCACCGGGAAGACCCGAGGCGTCCCAGGCGGCAGGAGCTGGGAGACGTTGGGGCGGCCCTCTGCGTCCCCGCCCATGTCGCTGAGCACACCCCGGGGCTTGTAGAGCTTGATGTAGGCATGCTCCTGCACAGCCCGGATGGGCTTGCCGTCCACGGTGATCCGGACTTTGGCCGGGTCCACCTTCGTGCCCAGCTCGGTGACGATGCGGCCATCCACCCGCACCCGCCCCGCGGTGATCAGCTTCTCTGCGGCTCGTCGGCTGGCAACCCCGGCCGCGGCCAGCACTTTCTGGAGTCGTTCTTCAGGCATGGGTGGCATTCCCGTGGTGGAGAGCTGACAGCGGATGGGACGGGACAGAGCGCCTGGTGAATTTGACCGCAAGGGGCGCTATCCCGGACCCAGGACACCAATCAACCAATGAACCAGTCAACCAATCAACCAGCGAACCAATCAACCGCCCAACCCCCTTTCCCCCCGCCCACATCTCATTCCAGCACCAACGGTTGCACGCCCAGGAGCTCGTCCCCCAGGCGCCACTCCAGCTGACCCACCACCAGGCCCGGCGTCCAGGGCTGGCCTGGGGGCGGAAGCTGCAGGCGCCGGTAGCTGGTCAGGCGGAGCTGTTCCCAGCGGGGCAGGAAGATCTCCGGCGGCTCGCCCTGGGGACGGAGGAGCCAGAGTGCGCCCTGGGGATCGAAAAGCCGGTCCGCCAGGGTGAGGCCGGGGCGTCCTCGGCCCCGTTGCCAGCGGTAGTACTCCTGGTAGCGGCGGTAGATGGCCTCCACCTCGCCGTAGCGGTCCCCGCTGCCCAGGAGGACGATGATGACCTGGTGTCCCTCCCGAGTGATGCTGGCCACCAGGCATTGGCCCGCGGCGTCGGTGGTGCCCGTCTTGATGCCGTCCGCGCCGGGGAAGGTGCTCAGAAGCCGGTTGGTGTTGTTGAGCAGGTGGCCGGCCACAGTGGTGGAGCGGGTGGCCACGATCTCCCGGAAGAGCGGGTATTGCAAATTTCGCTTGGCCAGGGTGAGCAGATCCTGGGCGCTGCTGGTGTGGCCTGGCGCGTCCAGGCCGTGGGGGTTGGCGAAACGGGTCTGCTCCAGTCCCAGCTCCTGGGCCCGGATGTTCATGCGCTGCACGAAGACGTCCACCGTGCCGGCGCTGTGACGGGCCAGGGCCATGGCCGCGTCGTTGCCGCTGGGGATGAGCAGGCCCCAGAGCAGCTGCTCCACCGTGAGCACCTCCCCCACTTGAAGCCCCATGCTGGCCCCAGGCGCCAGGTCCCCAGGCTGGATCTGGACCTTGGCGTCCAGGTCGCCCTCCTCCAGGATCATCAGGGCCGTGAGCAGCTTGGTCAGGCTGGCCGGAGGCAGGGCCAAGGTCTCGTTCCGGGCCATGAGCACCTGGTCCGCGTCCACGTCGTAGAGGAGCACGGCCCGGCTAGTCACCGGGGGCGGTTGCTGGGCCGTCGCCATCTGGCGCAGCTGGCCCACCGTCAGCCGGTAGCTGGGAGCCTGGTCCCGGTCCACCAAGGTGGGTGGCCCGCCGAAGCCGACCAGGAAGAGACTGGCCACGAGCAGCAGGGCCAAGGGGAGCAGGCTGCGACCGACCCGGGGCAGCCTCCGGGTCTCGCTCCAGGCCTGGAGCCAGGCGGATTCATCGCTACGGGAAATGTGAGTGCGCATCACGGGGAAGTTGACCCAGCTCCTGATCCGGTTGCCAGCACCATCGATGACGCATCGATGGGCCCCCGGGCGTTGGCCCCAGGGCCGCTCTGGCATTCTAGCGCGCTTCCAGAAGGGCGTCAAAAGCCTGAGGGGAAAGGGGAGAGGCTTCAGGGCTGGATGAGGACCTTGAGCACGCCTGGGCGACGGGCATGTTCCAGAGCGGCCACCGCGTCGTCCAGGCTGTAGCGGGCGTGGATCAGGGCGGTCACCTCCACGGCCCCGGCCAGGAGCAGCCGCAGCGCCGGCGGGAAGGGCCCGCAGCGACTGCCCACCAGCTGGATCTCGTCCACCACCAGGCGGCTCACCGGGAAATCGGCCAGGGGCGCGGCGAAGGTGCTCTTCAGCACCAGGCTCCCGGCCGGTCGCAGCAGCTCCAGGGCCGTGGCGAAGCCCCCAGGGGAGCCGGTCACCTCCACCACCACGTCCGCGGGATGGGCGGCCAGCCGGGTGAAGTCCGG
>CAYQEB010000013.1:44540-47244 GCA_964416395.1 uncultured Caldilineaceae bacterium
TCGGCCGGGCAAGCGGCTTCCGGGGGATCAAAAACAGCGGAGCCGGACGGACCGGACTCCGCTGTTCGGGTCAGTGGAGCTCAGCTGACCAGGGCCGTCTGCCCTCCCGCGGGCGTCTCGGTGCGAGAGCGGTGGAACAGGGAGCCCTCCTCCCAGGCCACCAGGATGGGGGTGGCGGTGAAGAGGGAGCTGTAGGTGCCGGAGACGAGGCCCACGATCAGGGTGGCCATGAACTTCTGCAGGGTGGCCCCACCGAAGAGCAGGATGGCCACCAGGATGAGCAGGGCCGTCACCTGGGTGGCGATGGAGCGCTGGGCCGTCTCGATGAGGCTGCGGTTGGCGATGGTCGCGAAGCTCTCGGTGCGGAAGCGACGCAGGTTCTCCCGGATGCGGTCGAAGATGACGATGGTGTCGTTCACGCTGAAGCCGATGACCGTCAGGATGGCCGTGAGGAAGAGCGCGTCCACCTCCCAGCCGGCCACCAGGTTCATGATGGAGAAGAAGGAGATGGTCACCAGCACGTCGTGGATCAGGGCGAGGATGGCCGCAGTGCCGTAGCGGAAGGGGTGGGAGACCTCCCGGAAGGCCCAGGCGATGTAGAGCAGGATGAGCAGGGAGGCCACCACCACGGCCGCCACCGCGGCCCGGCTCACCTCCGCGCCGATGGTGGGGCCGATGCTGCGGTAGAAGCGCTCCTCGAAGGGCCCGAACTTCTCCTGGACCTGGGCGGCCAGGGCCTCTTTCTGGGCTGTGTCGATGGGCTTGAACTTGAGCTGGACCGTGCGGCCGTCGTCCCCCACCAGGAAGGCGGTGGTGTCCGGGTAGCCGGCTTCCACGAAGACCTGGCGCACCTCCGTGGGGGCCACGGCCTGCTCGAAGCGGATCTCCCACTGGGTGCCGCCGGTGTAGTCGATGCTCAGGGGCAGGGGCGTCCCCGCGGTGAAGGTGTGCCAGATCATGAAGAGGAGGCCTGGCAGGATGGCGATGGCCGAGATGGTGAACCAAAGATTGCGGCGTTCAACAAGGTTGTACATGGATTCCAGCTCCTCCTAGTAGCCCATGAGGCGACGAGACTCCAGCAGACGTTGGCCGCCTGTGGAGAGGAACGCTCGCATCAGCGTTCGAGTGGCGTAGACGGCGGTGAACATGGAGAGGGTCACACCGATGGCCAGGGTGACGGCGAAGCCCTTCACCACGCTGGCGCCGAAGCTGTTCCCGAACCAGTAGAGCACCGCACAGCTGATCAGCGTGGAGAGATTACCGTCCCGGATGGCGGGCCAAGCCCGGCTGAAACCGCTCTCCACGGCCAGGCGCAGGGAGCGCCCGGCCCGCAGCTCCTCCTTCATACGCTCGAAGATGAGGATGTTGGCGTCCACGGCCATGCCGATGGAGAGGAGGAAGCCGGCGATGCCCGGCAGGGTCAACACCACCGGGATCAGCTTGAAGAGGGTGATGTTCAGGGTGACGTAGAAGATGAGGGCGATGTCCGCCAGGAAGCCGGGCAGGCGGTAGAGGATCAGCATGAAGACCAGCACCATGATCAGGCCGATGATCCCGGCCCGCAGGCTCTGCTGCACCGAGTCCTGGCCCAGGCTGGCGCCGATGGTGCGCACATCGATGACCTTCAGGGGCACGGGCAGGGCGCCGTAGCGCATCTGGATGGCCAGGCTCTCCGCTTCCTCCTTGGTGAAGTTGCCGGTGATCTGGCCGCTGCCTCGGATGGCCGCGTTGATGACCGGGGCCGAGAGCACCTCCCCGTCCAGGACGATGGCCAGCTGGTCGCCGATGTGTTCCTTGGTGTATTCGTAGAACTGGTCCGTGCCGTCGCTGGTCAGCTCAAAATTGATCTGCCACTGGCCGTACTGGTCCTGGGTGGCCACGGCGTTGCGCAGGATGTCCCCGGTCATGGCCGTCTCGAAGACCCGGTCCGGGTAGGGGATGGGGCGCTGCTCCATCAGCCCCTCTTCCATGGCCTTCTGGGCCTCGGCCACCGCGTTGGGCCGGTTGGTGGTGTTGATGATCATGCCGGACTGGAGGGTGGCGTCCCCGGGGTCCACGAACTCCAGCTGGCCGGTGGAGCGGATGGTCTCGATGGCCCGGTCCGGGTTCTTGATGCCCGGCAGCTCCACGATGATGCGCCGATCGCCCTGGAGCTGGACGTTGGGCTCGGTCACGCCCAGGCCGTTGACCCGGCGCTCCACGATGATCTTGGCCGTGCTCATGGCCCCCGCGTCCAGGGTCTGGCCAGGGGGCACATCCGCCTCCAGCAGAACCTGGGTGCCGCCCTTCAGGTCCAGGCCCAGGGTCAGGTTCTTCAGATCCCGGGGCGCGTCGCTGCCCCAGGCCACCGCCTTCTCCAGCCAGGTTGGGTGGTCAACGGGCAGGGCGATGTAGAGCGAGACGAGGAAAAGCAGGATAATTCCCGCCAGGACAGCGTTGTTTTGACGCATTGGGAAACTCCCTCACTGGATGACAAAGGGACTGGATGAAAAAGAGACAGAATAAAAAGAGACAGAATAACAGGAACAGAATGAAGCCAAGAGATGGATGGAAACAGGACCGTGGCGCTTCCAGAGGGGCAACCTCAAGGGGGTCGGTCACGGCAAAGTGAATCCTCTCAAACTCTGAAATTATAGGGTTAGGGGGATAGAGATGTCAAATTGCCCGGGGGAAATCGAGAAACGGGAAGATGCGCCCTGCAACC
>CAYQEB010000013.1:47344-63395 GCA_964416395.1 uncultured Caldilineaceae bacterium
GCCATCAACCATCAAGTGCCATCAACCATCAAGGAGGAAAGCCATGAAGCTGCAAGGCAAACGCATCGCCTATCTGGTGGGCCCAGGCTTCGAGGACCTGGAGTTCTGGGCGCCTCTCATGCGCCTGCAGGAGGAGGGCGCCCAGGTGACGGTGGTGGGCCTGCGGGCGGGGGAGGTCTACACGGGCAAGCACTGCCTGAAGGCCACCGCGGATCTGGGCTGCGACGACGTGGACCCGGCCGATTTCCACGGGGTGGTGGTGCCCGGCGGTTGGGCCCCGGACAAGCTGCGTCGCTACGAAGGGGTGAAGCGCCTGGTCCGGGAGGTCTACCAGGCGGGCAGGATCGTGGGGATGATCTGCCATGCCGGCTCTGTGGGCATCAGCGCCGGGATCGTGGCCGGCCACCAGGCCACGGGCAGCGAGGGCATCAAGGACGACCTGATCAACGCCGGGGCCACCTGGCGGGACGAGCCCGCCTTCCGCAGCGGCAACATCGTCTGGGGGCGAGTGGTGGCGGATATCCCTGACTTCTGTCGGGAGCTGGTCAACGCCCTGGCCGAGGAGTGAGCGGCCCCAGGCGGTCACGGGACGGCGATGGGCCGGAAGCCCGGCCCCACCACCGCGATGAGGATCAGCGCGAAGAGGGCGAAGATGGCCAATTCCAGGATCACCCGTCGGGTCAGGTGCCCTTCCAGGCCGTTCTGGGCCAGGCCCACCAGCAGGTAGAAGATGAGCAAGAGCAGCATCCCCCCGGTGACGCCAGGGAGCAGCCAGTAGTTCAGCGCCCAGGTCATCTCTCCCAGGACCAGCCCCACGATGCCCGCGTAGGTCAGCACCAGGTCCACCCGCTCCGTGGTGCTGCGCAGGAGCTCCACCGCCAGCAGGGCCGCCGTGGCCGCCACCAGCGTCCCCGAGAGCAGGCTCCGGGTCCGGGTCTGGTAGACCAGCAGGAAGAGGAGCAGGGCCGCGCCGTAGGTGAGCACGTTCAGGAGCAGCCGCCCCCGGCGAAAGCCCGGCGTCCCTGGCTCCACCGTGGCGTAGAGGCCGGAGAGGGCCAGGGCGAAGAGCAGGCCCGTGAGGAGCAGGCCCAGGACCTGGAGCAGTCGACCTGGCGCCAGGGGCAGGAGCAACACCGCCAGGACGGCCAGAGCCGCCGGCAGAGCCCAGTAGGCCCAGGTGCGCAGGGAGCCATCCTGCCGCTGGCGCAGGAAGCGAGGATGCAGCCGGATCACGCTCTCCGCCGCTGCGCCCCCCAGCAGGGCCATGAAGACGGCCATGATGGTGGTGTCGCTGATGACGAGGCTCACCGGCGAACCCAGGGCCCGGAACTCCAGGATGGCCGTGGGCAGTTGCAGGAGCAGGCTGATGGCCGCCCCGGCCACCACCGCCCAGGTCACCGCGCTGATAGCCTGGCGATGATCCACCCGAGGTTGTTGCCTGCTGGGATGGATGGGTATAAAATGTCTTCGTTGTCGAGCCCGTGCCGCCTGGAAAATCGTGGGTAGAAAACTCATGGCAGGATTGTACGACGCCTCCCAGGGCCTGTCAAAAACCATCTCTCGCTGCCGCTTGGCGGATTTCCACATCACCGTCACCGGCCAGGAACCCCCTTTCCACGTGACCGCCCGCTATCGCGCCCACACCGGGGAAGGGCGCTTCTATTCCCACGCAGCCCAGCCCCAGTGGCAGGAGTACCTGGCCCGACTGGCCCAGCTGGACGTAGGGGAGGAGGCCCTGACCACCGTGGGGGCTCACCTCTTCCAGGAGCTCTTCCAGGACGAGCTCTGGGAGCTCTGGCTCAAGGCCCGCTCGGATCTGGAACGCTCCCCGGAGGCGGGGCTGCGCCTGCGTCTCCAGGCCCGACCGCCGGGGGTGGCCGCCCTGCCCTGGGAGTGCCTCTACGACCCGGATCGCCAGCGCTCCCTGGGGGCCCACGCCCGCCTGGCCCTGGTGCGCACCGCCACCAGCATCCGCCACGTGGGCTACACTCGCGACCTGGCCGCGGACTTCCCCCTGAAACTGCTCCTGGTGGCGGTGGAGGACCCCAACGGCCAGATGGACACCAGGGCCGAGGCCCGGGGCATCCAGGAACAGCTGGAGAAGCTGGGCCCCCGGCAGGTGACCCTGACCCAGCTCCGGGGACGAGTCCACCTGGCCCAGCTGCGGCGGACTCTCCTGGACGTCCAGCCGGACATCCTGCACCTGATCACCCACGGCGAACCGGACCGCCTCCTCCTCTGGGACGAGACCCAGACCCACCCGGAATGGATCGCCGCCAGCTCCTGGCAGGCCCTCCTGGAGCAGGCGGAGACGGTGCGGCTGGTCTTCCTCAACGCCTGCCTGGCCGGCCAGCCCACGCCGGACGCGCCCTTCGCCAGCGTGGCCCAGCGCCTGCTCCAGGCCGGGGCGCCCGGGGTCATCGCCATGCAGTTCTCCGTGCCGGACAGGGCCGCTGTGGCCTTCGCCGGCCACCTGTACGAGAACCTGGTGAGCGGGCCCTGCCCCGGCGCGGTGGACCTGGCCGTGAGCCGAGCCCGCCACACCCTCTACCTGGCCGCCCCCGGTCGGGTGGACTACGCGGTTCCCCTGCTCTGGCTCAACGCGGAGGATGGTCGCATCTTCCGCCTGGCTTCCCAGGGCGAGGCCGTGAGGGGCGAGGCTGAAGGTCGGACCGGTGTCGAATCCCTGTCCCCGCCCCCCCTGCCTTCCCCCTCCGTCTCCGTGGACCTGGCGGCCCTGGAGGCCTACCTGGACCAGCAGCCCGCCTTCGATCCCGCCCAGCTCACCCTGGACCAGCAGGCCATCCTGCGCAGCCGGAACGAGGCCCTGGACGAAGCCCGGCGCATCCTGGCCCAGCTCCGCCGCCTGGACCAGGAGCAGGCCCGAGGCCTCCCCCGCCAGCGCCCCACGGCCGCCGCTCTGGAGCGTTTCCGCCAGGCGCAGGCCCAGATCGACCGCCTCACCGGCCTCCTGCGCAAGCTCCTGGGCTGATCCAGGCCTCCCCGGACCGTGAACGCCACCCGCGCCCTGGGTCGCCTCCGCACCTTCCTGGCCCTGACCCGCCTGCTTCTCCTCTTCGCCATCGCCCTCATCCTGGCCACAGAACTGGGCCTGCTCCTGCGCTCCCGCCCGCCCGGCCTGCTCTTCTCCAGCTTCTGGCAGAGAAGCCCAGGGGCCTTCCAGGCGTCCTCCCAGCCCCGCCTGGGTGTGAACGTGGCTCTGGAGCAGTACGACGAGGTGGGTCGACGTCAGGCCCTGGCTCGGCTGCGTCGAACCGGCTTCACCTGGGTGCGACAGCGGTTGGACTGGGGGCGACTGGAGCCTCAGCCTGGTCGCTTCCGTTGGGAGGAGAGCGACGCCCTGATCCGGGCCATCCAGGCGAGCGGGCTGGAGCCGGTCGTGGTCCTGGACGGCAGCCCGGCCTGGGCTCGGGCCCCCCAGGACCGCCCGCCCTGGGACAATCCCTTCGCCCCGCCCCAGGATCCGACGGATTTCGCCCGCTTCGCCCGGGCCTTCGCCCGCCGTTACCGGGACCAGGTGCGTTTCTACCAGATCTGGGATGAGCCCAACATCGCCCCCCACTGGGGCAACCAGCTCATCGACCCGGTGGGCTACGCCCGGCTCCTCCAGGAGGCCAGCCAGGCCATCCAGGCCGTGGACCCGGACGCCACCATCCTCCTGGCGGCCCTGGCCCCCACCGGGGATCGGGGCCACACGGCCATGGACGAGCCCTACTTCCTGGCCCGGCTCTACGCGGCCGGCGCCCGGGACGCCTTCCACATTCTGGCCCTGGAGCCCTTCGGCTTCGGCCAGCGCCCGACGGATCCCCGGCAGCGGGTGGATGTCCTCAACTTTCGCCGGGCAGCCCTGGTTCGGCCCATCATGGCCGCCGCGGGGGATGGGGACAAGCCGGTCTGGGCTGTGCGCTTCGGCTGGAATCGGCAGGCCAACCGGATCTGGCGGGCCGTCACCCCGGCCCAGCAGCAGACCTTCCTGCAGGAAGCGGTGGCTCTGGCCCAGCGGGAGTGGCCCTGGATGCAGGCCATGGCCTGGGCCATAGACCGGCCCGGCCCACCCCCACCGGATCCCCTCTGGGGGTTCGCCCTGGTCACGCCCGAGGACGAGCCCACGCCCCTCCTGGGGACCTTCGCCCGGCTGGCCCACGAGCCGCCTTCCCCGGCATCGACTCCGGAGCCGGCCTTCCCCTGGCGGACCCTGTTCCTGGTCGGGGGGCTGATCCTGGCGGCGTGGCGGGGGCTCGCGGCGGCCCGGCGTGTCTCCTGGGCCCAGGGGTTCGCCTGGTATCGGGGCCTGGCCCTTCCCTGGCGGATGGCTGCCTGGGCCTTGCTGCTGGCGATCTACCACCTGGCCACCTGGCCGCCCCTCATTCTGGCCTGCTGGATCCTAGCCGCCCTGCTCCTGGCGGCCCAGCCCCTGACCGGGCTGCTCCTGGCTGGGCTGCTCCTGCCCTTCCAGATCTTCCACAAGGAGCTGCGCCTGGTGGACGGGGTCTGGGCGGTGCCGCCGGTCCAGGCCCTGACTCTGGCCCTGCTCCCCTCCCTGCTAAGGGAGACGATTCGCCGCTGGCGGGCCCGATCCTGGACCCCCGCCTCCCTCTGGACCCGGTTCCACCCCCTGGATCGCCTGGCCCTGGGCTGGCTGCTCCTCAACCTGGCCAGCGGGGTGAACGTCTGGCACTGGCCCGGCTACGTCCAGGGGCTGACGTCCCTGGCCCTGACGCCGCTGCTCCTCTACCTGGCGGCTCGTTTCCACCTCACCCGGGACCGGGCCCTGGCCTGGACGGGCCTGGCCCTCATGGCCGGGGGTGGCCTGGCCGCGGCCATGGGCCTGGCGGACTGGCTGGGCGGTGGCGGCGTTCTCGCGGACGGCATGCGCCGCCTGGCCGGGGTCACCTTCTCCCCCAACCAGCTGGCCTTGACCTTGGAGCGGGCTCTCTTCCTGGCCCTGGCGGTGGCCTGGCTGGGCCTTTCCTGCCCGCCCCGGCCCTGGGAGCGGTGGCTGGGTGGGGCCGTGGCCCTGGTGACCGGGATGGCCCTCTTCCTCACCGGCAGCCGGGGGGCGCTCTTCCTGGGGGCGCCGGCGGGGATGGGGCTGCTCCTGGGGCTGGCCTGGGCGGGGCGTCGCCCCACTCCAGGGCGATGGACCCTGCAGGGAGCGGGCCTCCTGGGCATGGTCGGCCTGCTCACCTTGGGGACAGCTCTCTGGACCCTGGGGGAGCGCCTGGCCAACTGGGAGTCGGTGTGGCAACGTCTCTACATCTGGCAGGGCAGTCTGGCCCTCTGGGAGCGGTTTCCCCTGCTGGGCGTGGGGCCTGGAGGCTTCTTCTGGCGCTATCCCGCGGTCATGGTCCCCGCCGCGGCCCGGGAGCCCAACCTGCTTCATCCCCACAACCTTTGGCTGGAGATGGCCGTCCTCTGGGGATTGGCCGGGCTGATCTGGCTGGGCTTCCTGGGAGCGGCGCTCTGGCGTGAGGGGCGGCGGCTGTGGGCCAGGGGCCTGGACCGGGGAGGGCGGCTGGCCTGGCTCGCGCCGGGGATCCTGGCGGGGATGGCGGCCGGCCTGGCCCACAGTCAGGTGGATGCCTTCCTGGCCCTGCCGGAGCTGAGTGGCTGGCTCTGGCTGGCCCTGGGGCTGCTGGCTTCCTGGGAGGGGGGCCGGCGGTAGCGGAGGGGAGGGTTTCGGGCCACAAAAAATCCCTCCGGGACCGACCCGGAGGGATTTTGCGTTCAGATTTTTGCATCCAATCCTGTGCAGAAGCTACTGGCTGACTGCCGCCACCGACTCGTTGCCGAAGACCACGGTGAAGTTCACGTCCGCGCCGGGCACCAGGGGGATGATCTCGTCCTGGAGGAGCTGGCCCAGGGCCGGGGTGGGCAGGAAAGGCCCGGCCAGGTTGATGGCCCGGCTCAGGTACTCCTGGTCGTAGGCAATGCCGGGCAACGGCTTGCCGTTCAGGGTCAGGTTGATGCCGTTGGGGTGGGTGGTGACCTCGAGTTTCTCCACGTCCAGGGCATCGATGATGGCCATGGTGTTGGGGTCCAAGGTCAGGGGCAGGGCTGCGCCCAGGGCCTTCTCCAGCTCGGAGATGAGGATCCCGTCCACGGCTGGGACGCCGCTCTTGTCGTAGACCAGGCCGGCCTGGATGATGGGCGTGTTCAGATCGCCCAGGTCACCCGTCTCCGGCGAGACCGCCGTCTCCCCTTGCCAGGCCGGGATGTCCAGGGGCGTGGCCCCAGGGGCCACAGGCAACTTCAGGGCCACCCCGATCCCCACGCGCCGGGGCAGGCCGATGAAACGGGCGATCAGGGCGCCGTTGGGCACCTGCGGCAGGCGAGGCAGCAGCTCCCGCAAGTTTCCGATGGACTCGTCGTCCCAGGCGATGTAGGGCAGATCCTCGCCGTTGGCGTAGACGTGGATGCCGTTGTAGCCCAGGCGGATCTCCAGCTTCTGGACATTGGCCGCCTGCAGCTGCTGGACCAGGGCAGGCTGGAGCAAAGGGCGGGTGGTGAAGCCGAAGACCTTGGCGGTGCCGTCCTCCTGGACCTGGAGGGGCAGGGAAGGCAGGTTGAACCAGGTGGACCCCTGGCCGTTCGCCCCTCCGCTGCAGGCGCCGAGCGCCAGACTGGCGACGAGTGCAATCAACAACAAGATGTGGAATCTTGGTTTACCCTGCACAGGAGGTCTCCTTCTGCGGTGTTGATTGGATGGAGTTCGTCAAAAAACGAGAATGAGTTCGGATGGCTGGAACTGGGTCTGTTGTGGAGTCTGGTGTTCTCGGCCAAGCTGGATGCCGCCAACCGATTCTAGGGGGTTTTTAGGTGAAGCGTCCCAATGTGCCGGGGCTTTGGTCTATTGTACCCAGTTTAGAACAATTGAGCAAAACAGAACAAACAGGACTGCGTCCATCATACAACATTTTCCGCAGAGATACAAGCGCTCGAAAACCGTTTTGTTAACGTTCCGGGTCTCCCTCCTCGAGGACCTCCGTCGAGCGGACGGCCACTAGCGGAGCGCCGCGCTCCACCGTCTGCCCAGCCTGGCAGAGGACCTGCTCCACCACCCCATCCTGGGGCGCGGTGATGCGCAATTCCATCTTCATGGCCTCCAGGAGAACCAAGGTCTCCCCTCGCTTCACCGCATCCCCCGGCGCCACCAGCACATCCAGGACCAGACCGGGCATGCTGGCGGTCAGGCCACCGCTCCCGGGGCCAGCCCCCCGGCTGCCTCGTCGACGGGGCCGAGGAGGCTCCAGCCGCCAGCTCTGACCGCCCATCCCCACATGGACCCGGCTTCCCTCCAGGGCCACGGTGAACTGCCAGCGCCGGTTCGCCATCCCTGGGCCCGTCATCTCCAGGAGGAGCCGCCCGTCCGGCCGCAGGGAGGCCCGCACCCGGTAGACCCGCTCCCCCACCGTCACTCGGAAGCCCTCGCCCTCCCGCTCCGCAGCGACGCTCTGCACCTGGTCCCCCACCTGGTAGTCGAATTTCACGCGCTTTACCTCCTCACAGCCGGAACCCCTGGAGCCGCCGCCAGGGACTGTACGGATCCCCCTCATCCTCTCTGGCGGCCGTCGCGCCTCCGGGAGGGCCGGACACGCCGGGGGCCAGGAGCTGGGCCAGGGCCCCGGCCACCAGCACCTCGTCCGGCGGCTCCGGGGAGGGAGGCTGCCAGGCCGGAAAATGGCGCTCCACGAAGTCGGTGGTGGCCTCCCCCCGCTGGAAGACGGGGTGGGCGATCACGTCCTGGAGGAAGGGGATGTTGGTGATCACCTCCCCCAGGACCGCGTACTCCTGCAGGGCGCGCTGCATCCGCGCCAGGGCCTCAGCCCGGTCCTGGCCCAGGACGATGAGCTTGGCCAGCATGGGATCGTAGAAGCGGCTCACCTCGTCCCCGGAGGTGATGCCCGAGTCCACCCGCACGCCGGGCCCGGTGGGCTCCACCAGCCGCAGCACCCGTCCCAGCGCGGGCAGGAAGCCCTGGGCCGGGTCCTCCGCGTAGATGCGGCACTCCAGGGCATGGCCCCGCTGGCTCAGCTCCTCCTGGCGGAAGGGGATGGGCTCCCCGGCCGCGATGCGCAGCTGGAGCTTCACCAGATCCAGCCCGGTGACCATCTCGGTGATGGGATGCTCCACCTGGAGCCGGGTGTTCATCTCCAGGAAGTGGAAGCGGCGCTCCTCGTCCACCAGGAACTCCACCGTCCCGGCGTTGACGTAGCCCACAGCCTGGGCCGCAGCCACCGCGGCCTGGCCCATCTCCTGGCGCAGGGCCTGGTCCAGCAGAGGGGAGGGGGTCTCCTCCACGATCTTCTGGTGCCGGCGCTGGACCGAGCACTCCCGCTCGAAGAGGTGGACCACCCGACCCCGTCGGTCGCCCAGGATCTGAAACTCCACGTGGCGGGGGCGGTGCAGGGCCTTCTCCAGGTAGATGCGGGGATCCCCGAAGGCGTTCTGGGCCTCCCGTCGAGCCGACTCCAGCGCCTGGGGCAGCTCCGCTGGCCCGTCCACGAAGCGCATGCCCTTGCCCCCGCCCCCGGCCACCGCCTTGACCAGCACCGGGAAGCCCAGCTCCTGGGCCGCGGCCAGGAGGGCGGCGTCCTCCTGGCTCTCCTGGAAGCCAGGGATGACCGGCACCCCCGCGGCCTGCATGGCGGCCCGGGCCGCGGTCTTGCTGCCCATCACCCGCATGGCCTCCGGGTCCGGCCCGATGAAGACCAGCCCCGCGTCCTGGACGGCCTGGGCGAAGGCCGGGTTCTCGGCCAGAAAGCCGTAGCCTGGGTGGATGGCCTGGCAGCCGGTGCGCCGGGCGGCCTCCAGGATGCGCGCCCCGTCCAGGTAGGATTCGGTGGGGGGTGGGGGGCCGATCTCCACGGCCTGGTCCGCGAGGAAGGTGTGCAGGGCCTCCCGGTCCGCCTGAGAGTGGACGGCCACCGTGGCCACGCCCAGCTCCTGGCAGGCCCGGATGATGCGGACTGCGATCTCCCCTCGGTTGGCGATGAGAATTTTGTCGAACATGGTGGCTCCATTGTGCTGCAAATGGCCGGAAAGTCAAACTGGGTGTTGCCATCCGTTCCCAACTTGGCTATACTGCATTCCCCGCTGATTTCATCCAACCCCTCGACACCTCACTGGCAACGGAGGCCGCTTTGTTTCCCGTCAACGCTTGGACCGTCTTCCTGGCCGCCCTCATCACCGCGGTGGCCACGGGCCTGGGCGCACTGCCTTTTCTCTTCGTGGGCCAGCTCCATCGACGTTGGCTCGGCCTGGCCAACGCAGCCGCGGCCGGGCTGATGCTGGCCGCCAGCCACGCCCTCATCGCGGAAGGAACCGGCTACAGCCCCTTGCGCACTCTGGTGGGGATCCTGCTGGGGCTCCTCTTCGTGGTGCTGAGCAGCCACTTCCTGGACCACGTGGACCACGAGGAGGTGGGGACCCTGTCTGGCGTAGACGCCCGCAAGGCCCTGCTCATCGTGGGGGTGATGACCGCCCACTCCTTCGCGGAGGGCGTCGGGGTGGGCGTGGGCTTCGGGGACACCCGGGAGCTGGGGCTCTTCCTCACCGCGGCCATCGCGGTCCACAACATCCCTGAGGGGCTGGCCATCAGCCTGGTGCTGGTGCCTCGGGGCGTGCCTGTCTGGCGGGCGGCCCTCTGGAGCATCTTCAGCAGCCTGCCCCAGCCCATCATGGCCGTTCCCGCCTTCCTCTTCGTCCTCTTCTTCAAGCCGTTCCTGCCCGTGGGCCTGGGCCTGGCCGGCGGCGCCATGATCTGGATGGTCTTCGCGGAGGTCATCCCAGACGCCATGGAGGAGAGCAGCGGCGAGGTCGTGGGTGTGACCGTCACCCTGGCCTTCGCGGCCATGCTGGCCTTCCAGTTTTTCGTGCTGCAAGGTGTGTGACCTGCGCGCGCCATCCAGCAAAGGAGACCCTATGGAGATCCGTATCTGTCTGGAGGAGATGGAGGGGCGCTGGATCGCCCACGCCATCGATCTGCCTGGCTGTTTTGTCACCCGAGACGAGCGAGAGGAGGCCCTGGCGGCAGCGCCGGCCGCCATCCAGGAGTACGTGGCCTGGCGGCGGGCCCACGGGGATGGGGCGCCCTTGCCGGAAGCGCCCTTCCGGCTGCAGCTGGAGGAGATGTTCCGGGAGTGGCAGGGGCCGGAGCGGCCCGACTACGACGTGAGCGCCTTCTTCGCAGCGGACGCCCCGCCGCTGTCCGGGGCGGAAGTGGCCACCATCCGTCAGCTCCTGACCTGGAGCCGGGCGGATCTCCTGGCCGAGCTGCAGAGCCTGTCGCCGGAGCAGCTGGCCCAGGAGGTGGAGGAGGGCTGGGCCATCCAGGACATCCTGGTGCATGTGGGCCGCTCCGAGTGGTGGTATTTGGACCGCCTGGGGCTAGCGCCAGCCCATCCCGGGCCAGAGACGCCGTGGCAGCGCTGGTTGCCCCTCTCCCGGGAGCGGCTGCTGGCTGTGCTGCCCCAGCTGGAGGGCCTGGGCCAGGTGATCTTCGTGGACAGCGAGATCTGGTCCCCGCGCAAGGTGTTGCGCCGGGCCCTCTGGCATGAGCGGGACCACACCGCGCACCTGCGCCGTTTCAAGCGGGCGCTGGGTGCGGTATAGCATCCGCTTCCTCACACCACCTGGACCCCGGACGTGCGGGTCAGCTCCTGGTAGAGCTCGCTCAGCCGCGCGGTCATGGGGCCGCCCTTCCCCTCGCCGATGGGCCGCCCATCCACCTCCACCACCGGGACCAGCTCGCCCATGGTCCCTGTGCAGAAGAGTTCGTCCGCCCGGTAGACCTGGGAGAGGGAGATGTTCCCCACCCGGTGGGGGATGCCGTGCTCTTCGCATAGCTCCAGGACCGTGGCCCGGGTGATGCCCTCGGGGCAGGCGTCCGTGTTGGACGTGAGGACCACGCCGTTCTGGACCAGGAAGAGGTGGGTGGCGTTGGTTTCGGCCACGAAGCCGTGGATGTCCAGCATGAGGGCGTCGTCCACGCCAGCCTGGTTGGCCTGGATCTTGGCCAGGATGGAGTTGAGCATGTTGCAGGAGTGGATGTTCTGGTCCAGGCAGTCTGGCGGGATGCGGCGGATGCCCGAGGTGATGAGGCGGATGCCGGCCCGGTCGTAGACTGGCGGCTTGTGCTCGGCCAGGATGATCAGGGTGGGGCCGCCTGTGTTCACTCGCGGATCCATGCCGCTGGTGTATTTCACGCCCCGGCTCAGGGTCAGGCGGATGTGGACGCCGTCGGTCATGCCGTTGGCCTGGAGGGTGCGGCGCAGCTCCTGGATGATGGCGTCGTGGCTGGGGATCTGGCGATAGGCCAGGGCCAGGGCCGAGGCCCGCAGCCGGTCCAGATGCTCCATGAGCTTGAAGATGCGGCCGTTGTAGAGCCGCAGCCCCTCCCAGACCGCGTCGCCGTTCTGGACCGCGGAGTCGAAGGGGCTGATCCCGGCCTGGTCTCGATGGACGAGCTGGCCGTTGATGTTCACCAGGATGTCCTTGTTGCGTTCGTCGTAGGGTTGGAGCATGGGGTCCTCCGGGGTTGCGCGTTGGAAATCGATCCGTTCCGTCCGGCCAAATCACTCCGCCCGGATCCGATACCGGCGCAGCTCTCGGTAGATCTCCTCCGCCGCATCCAGGACGGGCTGCAGGCGAGGCGGGACCTGGTCCGGCTTGGGGCGGTAGGGCGCGAAGCCGGTGGAGGCCTCCACCGCCGCGTACCAGTAGCGAGCCCAGAGGCCGTCGCTCTCCCGGGGGCCGGCCGGCCAGGCGAGCATCTCCTCCCGGAAGGGCGCGCCCAGCGCTTCGCAGAGCTGGCTCAGCACCCGTCGAGGGTCCGTGAGCACGTCCCGAGCGTCGATGACCGGCGGAATGTGGCCGGTGATCGCCCGCACCTGCTGAAAGAGCCGCCACTGCTGGGCAAAGCCGATGTCGTCCAGGGTGGGGTCCGGCCGCACCTTGATGTAGGAGGTGATCACCTCCCGGGGCTCTCGGATGAGGAAGCAGTTGCGCAGCTCCCCCAGCCACTCCAGGGAGATGTGGGGCAGCATGTGGTGGGTCATGTGCTTCTGGTAGTAGATGGTGCGCCCGGGAGGCAAGGGCGCTCGGGTGATCTGCGCCACCACCTGGCGCCAGTCCGTCTCGTAGGCGGCGATGATCTCCTCCCGGCCCGGGTGATCCAGCCCGGTGACCTGGAGGTAGTGGGCGTAGAAGGGCTCGTCGTGGACCACGGTGTCCGGCCGGTTTTCCCAGGCCCGCATCATGGCCGTGGAGATGTTCCTGGGGCCGGACCACATGGCGATACGGATGGGGTGGGACATGTTCCGACACTCCGAGAGGGGTAGGGGCGGCTTCCTGAGCCGAGGCGCGCGGCCCTGTCCTCGTTGCTTCCCAGATCGGCTCGAGAAGCCCGGGCTTTTTGGATCTACTCTCGAAACTGTTCCCGAAACTACTCCTGGAACCCCAGCGCGTCCAGGATGAAGGCGTAGTCGAAGGCCACTTCCTCCAGGTAGTCGAAGCGGCCGGAGGCCCCCGCGTGCCCCGCGCCCATGTTGGTGCGCAGGAGCAGCCGGTTGTTGTCCTGCTTGAACCGGCGCAGCTTGGCCACCCACTTGGCCGGCTCCCAGTATTGGACCCGGGGATCGTTCAGCCCCGCGGTGGCCAGGATGTGGGGGTACGCCTTGGCCTCCACGTTGTCGTAGGGGGAGTAGGAGCGCATGTAGGCGTAGAACTCCGGGTCGTTGGGGTTGCCCCACTCCTCGTACTCGATGACCGTGAGGGGGATGGTGGGGTCCAGCATGGTGTTGATCACGTCCACGAAGGGGACGCCCGCCACCACAGCCCGGAAGAGGTCCGGCCGCAGGTTGGTCACCGCGCCCATGAGCAGGCCCCCGGCGCTTCGCCCCATGATGGCCAGGCGCTCTGGTCGGGTGTAGCCAGCGGCGATGAGGTGCTCCGCGGCGGCGATGAAGTCGGTGAAGGTGTTCTTCTTGTGCAGGAACTTGCCCTGCTCGTACCACTCCCGGCCCAGCTCCCCGCCGCCCCGGACGTGGGCGATGGCGTAGACGAAGCCCCGTTCCAGCAGGCTGAGCCGCTTGGGATCGAAGCGGGGATCGATGCTGGCCCCGTAGGAGCCGTATCCGTAGAGCAGGGTGGGGTTCTCCCCGTCCAGGCGGATGCCCCGGGGGTGCACCAGGGAGATGGGCACCTGGACCCCGTCCGGCGCGGTGGCCCAGAGGCGCTTGGTCTCGTAGCGGCTGGGATCGTAGCCGGGCGCCTCCTGCTGTTTGCGCAGGTGGAGGGAGCGGTCGTCCATCCGGTAGTCGTAGACCGTCTCCGGCGTGACCAGGGAAGTGTAGTGGAAGCGCAGGGTGGGGCTCTGGAAGTTGGGGTTGGGGCCGGGCCAGACAGTGTAGACCGGCTCGGGGAAGGCCACCCGGTGGGCCTGGTTCGTGGCCAGATCCACCACCCGGATCTGCTGCAGCCCGTTCTCCCGCTCGAAGAGGGCCAGGTGGTCGGCGAAGAGCTCCATGTGGTCCAGTTTCACCGCGGGTTGGTGGGGCAGGAACTCCTGCCACTGGTCCACGCCCGGCTCCTGGACCGGCCCAGTCATCGCCCGGAAGTTGCGGGCCTCCAGGTTGGTCAGGATGAAGAAGCGGCCCTCCCGATGCTCCACGCGGTACTCCACGCCCTGGATCCGGGGCTGGACCACCCGAGGCGCTTCCTGGGGCCGATCCCCCGGGATGAAGTGCACCTCCGAGGTGATCTTGCTGTTCAGGTTGGCGAAGATGTAGCGCCGGTCCTTGGATTGGGACACCCGCAGGAAGAACCTGTCGTCCGTCTCCTCCAGGACCAGCACGTCCTGGCTGGGGTCTGTGCCCAGGAGGTGGCGAAGGAGGCGGTAGGGGCGCTTGGCCGGGTCCAGCACGGTGTAGAAGAGGGTGCGGCTGTCGTTGGCCCAGGCCAGGCCGTAGGAGGTGTTCGGGATGGCCTCCGGCAGGAGCTCGCCGGTCTCCAGGTCCTTGACGTGCAGGGTGTAGCTCTCCCCGCCGTCCGTGTCCACCGCGTAGGCCAGCCAGCGGTGGTCCGGGCTGACCTTGAAGTTGGTCAGGCGCAGGAAGTCGCGCCCCTGGGCCAGCTGATTCTGGTCCAGGAGGATCTCCTCGGGCGCGTCCATGCCGCCTCGCCTGCGGCAGTAGATGGGGTACTGGCGGCCTTCCTCCAGGCGGGTGTAGTAGAAATAGTCGTCCATCTGGACGGGCACGGACTGGTCTGTCTCCTGGATCCGGGCCCGCATCTCCTGGACGAGCCGCTCCTGGAGGGGCCGGGTGTGGGCCATGAGGGCCTGGGTGTAGGCGTTCTCCGCTTCCAGGTAGGCCAGCACCTCCGGGTTCTCCCGCTCCCGTAGCCAGAAGTAGTCGTCCACCCGCACGTGGCCGTGGATCTCCATGCGCTTGGGCTTGCGGGGCGCCACCGGCGGCTGCGGGAGGGGCGTCGGGGTGGGTGTCGCTTGGGTCATGGGATGCCTTTCCGATGCTTGCGTGAATGGGTCACTGGGTGATCGAATTGCCAACCAAGAGGGCGCCATCCACAGACGGGGGCTGACGGACATGCGCCAACTTCCAACGCCTCTCTTCCAACTCCTAGTCTCCCAACTCCTATCTCCTGCCTTCTCGCTCCAGCAGCTCCTCCAGGACCAGGGCCACGCCCTCCTCGTCGTTGGTGGCGGTGATGCGATCCGCCACAGCCTTCACCTCCGGCGCGGCGTTGCCCATGGCCACGCCCAGGCCGCTCTCCGCCACCATCTCCACGTCGTTGACGTCGTCCCCGAAGGCCACCGTCTCCTCCAGGGAGCGTCCCCAGCGCTGGGCCAGGAAAGCCAGGGCCTGGGCCTTGGACGCCTCCCGGGGCATGATCTGCACCAGATCGTACTTCTCCGAGATCAACACCTTGGTGCTGGGCGGCAGGGCCTGGTCCAGCTCGGGCATCTGCCGGTAGGCCTCCAGGCTGAAGAGGATCTTGGCCGCAGGGCTCTGGACCACAGCGAGCAGGTCCGAGACTTGGTGGACCCAGGGCCACTGCAGGGGTTGGTTCACGTAGAGGGTGTGGTCGTCCAGCTCCACGCCCACCCGGCAGTCCGGGGCCAGCTCCTGGAGGGCCTGCACAATGGCCCGGGCCTCCTGGGTGGGGATGAGCTGGGCGTAGATCACCTGGCCCTCCTCCTGGATCAGGGCGCCGTTGTAGGCGATCCAGGGGTAGCGGCGCAGCTCCGGCTGGAGCCGCTCCGCGCTGCGCAGGGGACGTCCTGTGGCCACCACGATCCGGCTGCCTCGGGCCTCCCAGGCCGCCAGCGCGGCCAGGGCGCGAGGGGAGACGGTCTTGTCGCTGCGCAGCAGGGTGTCGTCCAGATCTACCGCGATGATGGCAGGGGCGATGATGGCAGGGTCAGTGAGGGCAGGGGTGTTGACAGGCATGGGCTCGCTTTCCCGTTCGTGGGTGCTCTCTCAAGGGCGTCACATGCGGAAGACGCCGTAGCGGGTCTCTTCCAGCGGGGCGTTCAGGCAGGCGGAGAGGGCCAGGCCCAGCGCATCCCGGGTCTGGGCTGGGTCCAGGATGCCGTCGTCCCAGAGCCGGGCGGTGGAATAGTAGGGGCTGCCCTCCCGCTCGTACTTCTCCAGGATGGGGCGCTTGAAGGCCTCCTGCTCCTCGGGCGTCATGGGGGGCTGACCTTGGCGGGCCCGCTGGTCCTGCTTCACCGTGAGGAGCACGTTGGCCGCCTGCTCCCCGCCCATGACGCTGATGCGGGCGTTGGGCCACATCCAGAGGAAGCGAGGGCCGTAGGCTCGGCCGCACATGCCGTAGTTCCCCGCGCCGAAGGAGCCGCCGATGATGACCGTCAGCTTGGGGACCCGGGCGTTGGCCACGGCGTGGACCATCTTGGCCCCATCCTTGGCGATGCCCCCAGCCTCGTACTCTTTCCCCACCATGAAGCCGGTGATGTTCTGCAGGAAGAGCAGGGGGATGCGGCGGGCTG
>CAYQEB010000014.1:0-6551 GCA_964416395.1 uncultured Caldilineaceae bacterium
AGCTGTTCGTGGCGTCCTTCCGGCGCTTTTCCGGTGTCTTTCCGGTGCCTTTCCGCTCCGTCTGGAGGACGCAGCCCTAATCTTATCGGTTGATCCCGTTTTTCGCAAAGGTCTCCCGCCCCTTCGGACTCCGGTATCCGGGCGCTGAAGGCTCCATCCTCTGAGCCTGGCTTGTGGGGGACACCCACCTCTTCGGACGACAGACATGAGTGCCGCCTCGACCTCTGCCCCATCCACAACCAAGTCCAAACGTCTGCGCTGGATGAACATCCAGGAGCAGCTGATCGGCTATCTCTTCATCCTGCCAGCCGTGACCCTCATCGCGGTCTTCGGCATCTTCCCCATTGGCTACGCCTTCTACATGAGCATGCGCCGCTGGCGGGTGGTGGACCGAGGCTTCGTGGGGCTGGCCAACTACGAGAAGGCCTTGGGGGATTGGATGGGGGCGCTCCTCTTCGCGGCCGGCTTCGTGCTCCTGCTGGTGGCCTACATGGTCTGGGATGGCCTTTCGCGCAACCGGGAGAGCAACCCGTGGCTGCGCCGGGGCCTGCCCTTGCTCCTGGTCGCGGCCAGCCTGGCGAGCATCGTCATCGGCTGGAGCCGCATGCAGGCGGCCGGGGATCCCCGCTTCCTCAACACCCTGCCGGTGACCTTCTACTACGCCATCGGCTCTGTGCCCGTGCAGCTGGTGGTCTCCCTGGTGTTGGCCTACATCCTTTTCCAGAAGATCCGGGGGCAAGAGCTCTTCCGCATGATCTTCTTCCTGCCCTACGTCACCCCGGTGATCGCCACGGCCCTGGTTTTCCGCACCATCTTCAGCCCCCGGGAGACCTCCATCGCCAACCGTTTCCTCACTTTCATCGGCATGGAGCCCCAGAAATGGCTCTTTGAGCCCCGGCCCTTCCTGGAGGTGATGTTCGGCATCAAGCTGCAGGGCTTCCTGGCTGGGCCCAGCATGGCCCTGGTGGCCATCATCGCTTTCGGGGTGTGGACGTTTGTGGGCTACAACACGGTGATCTTCCTGGCCGGCCTAGGCAACATCCCCAAGGAGGTCTACGAGGCCGCGGAGATCGACGGGGCCAACCAGTGGCAGCTCTTCCGCCACATCACCGTGCCCCTCCTCTCCCCGGTCACCTTCTACCTCTCCCTCATCGGCATCATCGGCACCTTCAAGGCCTTCAACCACATCTTCGTCATGCAGGAGCCCTCGGCCCGGGGGACGGTGGTGACCACCAGCGTCTTCATCTACAACACTTTCTTCAAAGCGGCCCAGTTCGGCTACGCCACCACCGCGGCCATCCTGCTGCTGGGCATCATCCTGTTCCTGACCTTCGTCCAGACCAAGATCTTCGGGGAGCGAGTGTTCTATGGCTGATACGGCCCAATCCATGGAGACCATCCGGGGCAAGTCGGTCCCAGTGGCCCGGACGCCCGGTCCGCCACTGAGCCGCACCGTGGCCTACGCCATCATGTACGCCATCCTGATCCTGGGCGCGATCGTGGCCATGTTGCCCTTCTTCTGGATGCTCTCCGCCTCCTTGATGACCTACGGCGAGACGGCCACCCGCAAGTGGCTGCCCTCGGTGCCCCAGTTCGCCAACTACATCGAGGCCTGGACCGAGGCCAACTTCTCCAAGTATTTCATGAACAGCGTCATCATCACCGCCACCACCGTGGCCGGTCAGCTGACCACCTCCACCCTGGCCGCCTACGCCTTCGCCCGCATCCGCTTCAAGGGGCGCGAGCTCATCTTCGGCATCCTGCTCAGCACCATGATGATCCCGGCCATGGTCACCATGATCCCCAACTTCATCGTCATCCGGGGGGACATCATTCCCCTGCCCGGGGGCACCTGGCTCAACACCCTCCAGGGCATCACCGTGCCCTACATGGCCAGCGTCTTCAGCATCTTCCTCCTGCGTCAGTTCTTCGCCCAGATCCCCTGGGAGCTCTGGGATGCGGCCCGGATCGACGGGGCCAACCACCTGCGCTTCCTGATCCAGATCGTGTTGCCCATGAGCAAGGCCCCTATCTTCACCGTCTTCATCTTCGCCTTCATCGGCGCCTGGAACGATTTCCTCTGGCCCTTGCTGGTCACCACCAAGGACACCTGGCGCCCCCTGATGGTGGGCCTGTGGACCTTCGCCACCGAGGCCGGACCGGAGACCCAGCTCATGATGGCCGGCGCGGTCATCGCCATCATTCCCATCGTCATCCTCTACTTCCTGACCCAGAAGCAGTACACCGAGGGCATCGCCACCTCGGGCCTGAAGGGCTGATCCCGTCCGCAAGGGCGTGACGTTCGAGGACGCAGGTTCGCCTGCATCTCGTTTCACAATTTCCCCAGCGTCGTATTTCGCAGGATTGCATTTCACAAGGTCGCATTTCACAAGGTCGCATTTCACAGAACCATCCAACCCACCACTTTCACTACACAACAAAGGAGTTAGGTAGCAATGACGGGTAAACGCATTTGGGTAGTCGCCATTCTGTTGATGGCCGCACTGGTGCTCACCGCCTGCCCGCAGGCCGCACCGGCCCAGCCTTCCGGGGAGCAGCCCGCGGCAGAGCAGCCGGCCAAAGAAGAGGCCAAGGAGGAGATGGCCGCGGAGGAGAAACCCGCGGAAGAGGCCATGGAAGAAGAAAAGGGGATGATGTCCTGGGAAGAGGTGGATCCCACCGGACAGGAGATCGTCTTCTGGCACCAGCACTCCCGGGCCCGGGAAGAGGCGCTGCAGCAGATCGTGGCCGACTTCAACGCCAACAACGAGTGGGGCATCACGGTCAACGCGGAGTACCAGGGTGGCTACGGGGACATCTTCAACAAGATGCTCAACGTGCTCAACACGCCGGACGCCCCCAACCTGGTGGTGGCCTACCAGAACCAGGCGGCCACCTATCAGCTGGCCGATGCTCTGGTGGATATGAACCCCCTGGTCAACAGCCCCAAGTGGGGGCTCTCGGAGGAGGAGCTCAACGATTTCTTCCCCGCCTTCCTCAAGGCCGACGTCTTCCCCACCTTCGGCGGGGCTCGCCTGGGGTGGCCCCCCAACCGCTCCATGGAGGTGATGTACTACAACGAGGATTGGCTGGCTGAGCTGGGCTACGACGGTCCGCCCACCACGCCGGACCAGTTCAAGGAGATGGCCTGCAAGGCGGCTCAGAACCCCTTCAGCAAGGCCACGGCCGAGGGCAGCATCGGCTACGAGCTGAGCATCGACGCCTCTCGCTTTGCCAGCTGGACCTTCGCCTTCGGCGGCGATGTCTTCGACTACGAGGCCAACCAGTACGCCTACAACAGCCCCGAGGCCATCGCGGCCATGGAGTTCATCCAGAGCCTCTTCAACGAGGGCTGCGCCACGGTGGTGGCCGAGCGCTACGGCGATCAGACCGATTTCGGCAACGGCACCACCCTGTTCACCGTGGGCTCCAGCTCCGGTCTGCCCTTCTACCGAGGCGCGGTGGAAGAGGGCGCCAACTTCGCCTGGAGCGTGGACGCCCTGCCTCACGTGACCCCGGATCCGGTGATGAACCTCTACGGCGCCAGCATCAGCATCCCCAAGACCACCCCGGAGAAGGAGCTGGCCGCCTGGCTCTTCCTCAAGTACTTCACCAGCCCCGAGGTGCAGGCCACCTGGGTCAAGGCCAGCAACTACTTCCCGGTGCGCAAGAGCGTGGCCGAGAACCTGAGCGACTACTTCGAGGAGAACCCTCAGTACGCCAAGGCCTTCGGCCTGCTGCCCTACGCCAAGACCGAGCCGCCGGTGCCTGGCTACGACTTCGTGCGCGACCTGGTGCGGGAGGCCATGGCCGCCATCGCCGACGGCGCGGACATCCAGAGCACCCTGGATCAGCTAAACCAGGAGGCCAACGACATCCTGGCCGATCAGCTGGCTCAGTAGCTTCGGACTATCTGCTGGAACCGAACAAAAGGCTGGCGGGTGCGCACCCGCCAGCCTTTTGTTTTCCGTGGCCACCCGTTCTTTTCTGGCCTGGTGTTTCCTGGTCCAGGATTTCCTCAGCGGAAGCGCATGCCCTTGAACCGTTCAAAGTAGCGGACCGAGCCGTCTGGCTGCTTCTCTCCCCAGCGCTCCCGCCAACGCTTCTGGGCCTCCGCTGGATCTGGGAACTGGCTCTTGTGGCAGAGGATGGCCTGGATCTTGGTCTCCATCTCCGCTGTGATGTCCACCGCAACCGTGGGCTCGGGATGGCCGGCCACGTAGAGCTGGCTGATCTTGTGGGGCGGATAGCCTTCATCGATCAGGTCCGGGTAGAACATGGGGTTGTCCGCGGCGGGGAAGATGGCCTCCAGGGCCACCAAGCCCGCGTTGCGGTGGTCCGGGTGATTGATGTAGCTATCCCCCACCAGGTAGCGGTCTGGATTGAAGCACATGATCAGATCCGGGCGGATGCGTCGGATCTCCCGCACCACCCGTTTGCGCAGGGCCGGCGTGGGCTGCAGGAAGCCGTCCTCCTCGTCCATGAAGATCACGTGACGGACGCCGCAGAGGGCCGCGGCTTCCCGCTGCTCCTCCTTGCGCATGAGGATGAGCTGGTCGCGGGTGATGAGCGGGTTGTGGTTGCCTTTGTCCCCGTTGGTCAGGATCATGTAGGTGATGTCGATGCCCTGGCGAGCCATCTGGATGGCCGTGCCCCCGAAGGCGAACTCCGCGTCATCCGGGTGGGGCACGATGACCAGCACCTTCTCCACGTCGGACCAGTCCGGGACCTGTGCTTCCTTCTTTTCCTTCGTCATGCTGCCTTCCTTGCTCTTCGCGATGTCTGCTGTGGGGAGCCTGAAGCTCTTGCACGAAAAAACCCCTGCCGAAGCAGGGGTGAAGCTACAAACTGAATAGGGTTACTCCTGCTCTTTGGCCATCTCCAGGGCGGAGTAGCCCGGCCCTTCCTCGAAGAACATGCGGTTGAGCTCCGTCGCGTAGGCGTACTCCTCTGGCAGATCCTCTTCCGGCAGAATGGCGTCCACGGGGCACTCGGGCACGCAGGCGCCGCAGTCGATGCAGGTGTCCGGATCGATGTAGTACCAGGGCCACTCGTCCTCGGGGAAGCCCGGCACGATGCACTCCACAGGGCACACTTCCATGCAGGCGCCGTCCCGGATGCAGAGCTCGAAAATCACATGGGTCATTTGAGAATCCTCCTCGTATTAGAGCTGAAGGTGGGTGGATGCGTTCCAGTCTGTCTGGTTCACACAGCCAACACGTTCAACGTCGCTGCGAAACCTGGTCTGCTGCGCTGATTCTCCTGGGAGAACAGCCGTCCATGTGGAAAGTACAATACACAAGATCGGGCAGAACTGCAAATCCAAAATGGGGCTGGATGCAGCTTCGTCGGCCCCTGCATGGAAGGCCATTCCGGGCCAGACTTCGCTGGTATTGTACTGAGCCCCTAACAGAATGTCAACACCCAAAACCTAGAGGGAACGCGCCGAGAAAATCCCGCGCGCTGGTGGACAAAAACCTTGATTTTTGCTATGCTGTATCGGTTCAGAAGCCTGCAGCGCCCTTTGACTTTTGCTCTGGCCCCGACTTTCGCTCTGGCCCCGAACTGTGCGTTCCTTTTCACACCCCCCAGGGAGTAACCTCATGAGCGGACGATTCCATGTCTACCGACGGCTCCTGGGCTACCTTCGGCCCTACGGCAGGCAGGTGGCCATCGCCTACACCTCTGTGATCTTCGCCGCCCTCCTCAACCTCTTCGTCCCCCAGATCATCAAGAACGCCATCGACAACGGGCTGACCGCTGGCCGGGCCAGCACCCTCTTCCTGGCCGGCGGGCTGATCCTGCTCATCGCCTTGATCCGGGGCGCGGCCGGCTTCGGCCAGCGTTTCTATGGCCTCTGGCTCACCCACCGGGTGGCCTACGACCTGCGCAACGACTTCTACCGCAGCCTGCAGCGCCTGCCCTTCGCCTTCCACGACCAGGCCCAGACCGGGGACCTGATGAGCCGGGCCACCAGCGACATCGCTGAGACAGAGCGCTTCATCGGCATCGGTCTCATGGACCTGACCGCCACTCTGCTCCTGTTGGTGGGGGTCATCGGCGCCATGCTCCTGGAGAACGCCTGGCTGGCCCTCCTGGCCCTGGTCCCCATGTCCGTGTTGGTGGTGGCCACCGTGCGCTTCGGGGGCAAGGTGCGCCCCATGTTCAAGCGCATCCAGGAGCAGATGGGCGTCCTCTCCACCACCATGCAGGAGAGCATGACCGGCATCCAGCTGGTCAAGGCCTTTGCCCGGGAGCCCTACGAGCTGGAGAAGTTCGAGCGGGAGAACGAGGAGTGGTTCCGCCGTCGCTACGCGGTGATCCGGGTCTGGGCCAACAACTGGCCCACTTTCACCCTGATCCTGGCCAGCAGCATCTTCCTGCTCCTCTGGTTCGGCGGCCCCCGGGCCATGGCCGGAGAGCTGACCGTGGGCTCCCTCTTCGCCCTCATCTCCTACGTGCTCATGCTCAACGGACCGGTGCAGCGTCTGGGCTTCCTGGTGAACCTGGCGGCCACCGCAGGGGCCAGCGCCAGCCGGGTCTTCGAGATC
>CAYQEB010000014.1:6651-12865 GCA_964416395.1 uncultured Caldilineaceae bacterium
CCTGGTGAACCTGGCGGCCACCGCAGGGGCCAGCGCCAGCCGGGTCTTCGAGATCGTCGACACCCCCAGCGAGGTGGAGGAGGCAGCCCACCCCATCGTCCTCCAGGACGTGGCCGGGGAGGTGGTCTTCGAGCAGGTGAGCTTTCGCTACGGGGACGGTCCCTTGGTGCTGAAGGACGTGAGCTTCCGGGTGGAGCCAGGGCAGACTGTGGCCCTCATCGGCCCCACCGGGTCCGGGAAGTCCACCATCACCAACCTGATCCCCCGCTTCTACGACCCCACGGAGGGGCGCATCCTCATCGACGGCCATGACATCCGCACGGTGAGCCTGGAGAGCCTGCGCCGCCACATCGGCCTGGTCCTCCAGGACCCCTTCCTCTTCGGCACCACCATCCGGGAGAACATCGCCTACGGCCGCCCCCACGCCAGCCAGGAGGAGATCGAGGCCGCGGCCCGGGCGGCTCGGGCCCACGACTTCATCGTGGAGTTCCCGGAAGGCTACGACACCCGGGTGGGGGAGCGGGGCGTCACCCTGAGCGGGGGGCAGAAGCAGCGCATCGCCATCGCCCGGGCCCTGCTCTACGACCCGCGCATCCTCATCCTGGACGACTCCACCAGCAGCGTGGACACGGAGACAGAGCACCTGATCCAGCAGGCCCTGGCCGAGCTCATGCAGGGACGGACCACCTTCGTCATCGCCCAGCGGCTGCTCACCCTGAAGAGCGCAGACCTGATCCTGGTGCTGGACCAGGGCCGCATCGTGGAGCGGGGCCGCCATCACGAGTTGCTGGAGCAAGGCGGCCTCTACCGGCGCATCTACGATCTCCAGCTCAAGGACCAGGAGGAAATGGCCAAGGAGGTGGCCCGATGACCCAGACACAGACCCCTCGCACCCCCAGCCGCCAGTGGCTGGAGGATCCGTCCCTGACCATGGAGGAGCGGGAGCGGATGCTCCGGGAGGCCAAGATCCGGGAGCTGCTGCCCGACGAGGACGAGGAGGACACCCTGGGCAAAGCCTACGACGCCCAGCTCCTGCGCCGACTCTTCACCTACATGGGGCCCTACCGGCGGAAGATGGCCCTGGCGGTGGTGCTCATGGTGCTCTCCTCCCTCTTCAGCGTGGCCGGGCCCTGGATCATCGGCCAGGCCATCGACCTGGGCATCCGCAACGGGGACCTGCCCCAGCTGCGCTTCTGGAGCCTGCTCTTCCTGGGGGTGATCCTGGGGGAGTGGGCGGCCAACCGCACCCGCATCGCCCTCATGGCTTTTGTGGGCACCCGCATCGTGGCGGACGTTCGCAGCCATCTCTTCCGCCACCTGCACCGCCTCTCCTTGAACTTCCACAGCAACTACAGCGTGGGCCGGCTCATGAGCCGCCTGATCAGCGACGTGGGCGTGCTCCAGGATTTCGTCACCTGGTCCGTGACCGGGGTGGCCCGGGCCCTCTTCGTCCTGGTGGGGATCGTGGCGGCCATGTTGGTCCTGAACTGGCGGCTGGCCCTGGTGGCCTTCGCCACCCTGCCCCTCATGATCCTGCTCACCAACTACTGGCGGGTGCGGGTGCGGGAGGCCTACCGGGCCACGCGCCAGCGCCTCTCCCTGATCAACGGCTTCCTGAATGAATCCATCTCCGGCATCCGGGTCACCAAGAGCTTCGTGCGGGAGAAGGCCAACTTCCAGCACTTCGACGACCTGAACCGCTCCTTCTTCGACGCCAACGTGGAGGCGGCCCGGCTGGCGGCCATCTTCTTCCCGGGGGTGGACTTCATGGGGGCCCTGGCCAAGGCCCTGGTGGTGGGCGTGGGGGGCTGGCTGGTCATCGGCGACGCCCTGACCGCGGGCACTCTGGTGGCCTTCGTCCTCTACGTGGACCGCTTCTTCGAGCCCATCCGGGAGCTGGCCCAGCGCTACAACACCTTCCAGGCCACCATGGCCGCCAGCGAGCGCATCTTCAACCTGCTGGACACCCAGCCGGACCTGGTGGACAAGCCCGACGCCTACGAGCTGCCGCCCATCCGGGGCCAAGTGGACTTCGACCACGTGAGCTTCGCCTACAAATCCGGGGAGCCGGTGCTCCAGGACGTGACCATCCACGCGGAGCCGGGGGAGCGGGTGGCCCTGGTGGGGGAGACGGGCGCGGGCAAGAGCACGGTCATCCGCCTGCTGGCCCGCTTCTTCGACGTGACCGAGGGCGCCATCCGCATCGACGGCCACGACATCCGGGATGTGACCCAGGCCAGCCTGCGCCGTCAGCTGGGCGTGGTGCTCCAGGACACCTTCCTCTTCGGCGGCACGGTGCGGGAGAACATCCGCTACGGCCGGCTGGACGCCACGGACCAGGAGGTGGAGGCGGCGGCCAAGGCCGTGGGCGCCCACGAGTTCATCTCCAAGATGCCCCAGGGCTACGAGACGGAGGTGGGGGAGAACGGGGTCAACCTGAGCGTAGGCCAGCGCCAGATCCTCTCCTTCGCCCGGGCCCTCCTGGCGGACCCCCGGATCCTCATCCTGGACGAGGCCACCAGCAGCGTGGACACCCGCACCGAGCGCCAGATCCAGCAGGCCCTGGAGCGTCTGCTCCAGGGCCGGACCAGCTTCGTCATCGCCCATCGCCTGAACACCATCGTCAACGCGGACCAGATCGTGGTCCTGGACCATGGGCGGGTGGTGGAACGGGGCGCTCACCAGGAGCTCCTGGCCAAACGGGGCCGCTACTACAAGCTCTACACCATGCAGTGGGCCCGGGAGAACACGCCCTTCAGCAAGAACTAGTCAGCAAGAGCCAGGGGGCGGGGAGGAAGGGGCTTGGCGGCGTCAGGGAGTGCAGGGCCGAGCGGACGCCGGTCACGACGCCACCGCCTGGGCTCAATCAACCGGTCAACGAATCACCCACTCCTCTGCACGCCCAATCATCCCGGCTTCTCACTCCCTACTTCTCTTCGATGATCACCTGCTCCATCACATCGCCCTGGCGGATGCTGTCCACCACGTCCTGCCCTTCCAGGACCCGGCCGAAGACGGTGTGCTTGCCGTCCAGCCAGGGGGTGGCCACGTGGGTGATGAAGAACTGGCTGCCGTTGGTGTTGGGGCCGGCGTTGGCCATGCTCACCACGCCAGGGCCGTCGTGGCGCAGCTCCGGGTGGATCTCGTCCGGGAAGCGGTAGCCCGGGCCGCCCCGGCCGGTGCCTGTGGGGTCGCCGGTCTGGATCATGAAGTCGGCGATGACCCGGTGGAACTTCACCCCGTCGTAGAAGCCGTCCCGGGCCAGGGCCACGAAGTTGTTCACGGTCATGGGGGCCTTGTCCGGGAAGAGCTGGATGACGATGTCCCCTCGGTTGGTCTTGATGGTGGCCGTGTAGGTCTTGGCCGGGTCGATCTGCATGGCTGGTAGGTCGTCGTACTGTCGCATGGGTCGTCCTTGCTGTGAATGTGGTGCGCTTCGCGAATGTAGAGTGGGAAATTCCGGAGGTCACGTCCCCTGACGTGGCGACTTGGCGGCCCGTTTGACTTTCGTTCAGCGGGCCGCTATCTTTTTATCGCTATCTTTTTTACCACAGATCCGCCTGGGCGCCTATTTCCAGGCCCAGGCCGCCATCCCACCATCCCAATCGAGCCCTGCCATGACCCACGCCCTGTCCGACATCACCGTCATCGACGTCTCCCGCGTCCTGGCCGGCCCCTACTGCACCATGATGCTGGGGGACTTCGGCGCGGAGATCATCAAGATCGAGCAGCCTGGCCGGGGAGACGAGACCCGCCACTGGGGCCCTCCCTTCACCGAGACGGGCCAGAGCGCCTACTTCCTCTGCGCCAACCGCAACAAACGCAGCATGACCCTGAACCTGAAGCATCCTCGGGGCCAGGAGATCCTGCGGGAGCTGGTGCGCCAGGGGGATGTGCTCGTGGAGAACTTCAAGGCCGGGACCATGGAGCGCCTGGGCCTGGGCTACGAGAGCCTGCGGGAGATCAACCCAGGGCTCATCTACTGCGCCATCACCGGCTACGGCCAGGACGGCCCCTACCGGGATCGGCCGGGCTACGACACGGCCATCCAGGCCCAGGGCGGGGTGATGAGCATCACCGGCCCCGCGGACGGGGAGCCCTACAAGGTGGGTGTAGCCATCGTGGACGTGACCACGGGCATGAACGCGGCCATCGCCATCCTGGCCGCCCTGCACCACCGGGAGCGCACCGGCCAGGGCCAGTTCATCGACGTGGCCCTCTTCGACAGCCACCTGGGCTGGCTGATCAACGTGGCCAGCAGCTACCTGGTCTCTGGAGAGCCGCCCCGGCGCTACGGCAACGCCCACGCCACCATCGTCCCCTACCAGACCTTCGCCACCGAGGACGGCTACCTGATGCTGGCCGTGGGCAACGACGGCCAGTTCGCGGCCTTCTGCCGGGTGATCGACCGGCCCGAGCTGGCCCAAGATCCCCGGTTCGCCACCAACCCGGCCCGGGTGCAGAACCGAGAAGCGCTGGTTTCCCTCCTGGCCCAGATCTTCCGCCAGCGCCCCACCCAGGCATGGTTGGACGCCCTGGTGGCGGCCAAGGTGCCCTGCAGCCCGGTGAACGACATCCCCGCCGCCCTGGCGGACCCCCAGGCCCAGGCCCGGAGGATGGTCCAGGAGGTGGTGGACAGCCAGGGAAGCGTGGTGCCCCAGGTGGGGCCGGTGGCCAAAATGAGCGAGACGCCCCCCACCATCCGCACCGCGCCGCCCTACCTGGGCGAACACACCGGGCAGATCCTGCGGGAGCGTCTCGGTTTCGATGATGACCTCATCGCGCAGCTGCGGGCCGAGGGAGTGATCGGGTGAAAAAGGGGTGACCGGGTGAAAAGATCACCGGATGGAAAGGCCACCGGATGAAAAAGAACGGAGAACGGTGGGCGGTGGGTGGAAGCAGCGGATTGGTTGGTTCGTGGATTGGGCGGGTCAGTCCCAGCGCCGCTCGTCCACGATCTTGGGACCGTCCTCGGGCAGCTCGTCCACGAACTCCAGGTGATCTAGCCGCACCCGGCAGACCTCCCGGACGGCCTGGCGGATCTCCTCGGCCAGCTCGCTGACCTCCCCTGCCTCCGGCCTGGGGACCACCTGCAGCACGAACTCATCCCGCAGCTCGGGTCGGCGCACGATGGCCCGGTAGCCGGCGATGGGGAAGCGGCTGAGGGCGAAGGCCAGCTGGTTGGGGTGAACGAACATGCCCCGCACCTTCACCGCCTCTCCTACTCGGCCCACCAGGATGATGGAGCGCTCCCCCTGGCGGCTCTTGCCCGGCGCCGGATCCACGTTCATGGCCAGGTCCCCGGTGCCGAAGCGGATCAACGGGTAGGTGCGGTTGAAGTTGGTGACCACCACCTCGCCCACATCCCCAGGGCCCACCGTCTGCCCCGTGTCCCGGTCCACCACCTGGATCAACGGGCCCTCCAGCAGGCGCAGGGCCATCTGCCCCTCCTGATCGTAGGCCAGGAAGCCCAGCTCCGCGGTGGCGTAGGCGTTGGTCACCTGCAGGCCGTACTCCTCCACGAACATGGCGCGCATGGAGGCGCTCAGGGGCTCCGCGGTGAGGAGGACCTGCTTCAGGGCCATCTCCGCGGCGGGGATCTCCATCTCCTCCGCCTTCTTGAGCAGGGTGGCCAGCCAGCTGGGCGTGCCCACGTAGCCGGTGACGCCGAAATCCTGCATCATCTTCACCTGGAGATCGGCGTTGCCCACCCCCACGGGCACCACGGTGCAGCCCACCCGCTGTAGCACCCCGTCGATCATGAGACCCGCCGGGACCAGGTGATAGCTCAGGCTGTTCAGGGCGATGCTCTCCGGGCCGAAGCCGGCCTGGCGGAAGAGGGGCTCGGCCGTGTCGATGAGCTCCGTCTCCTTGCCGGCCGGCTCGTAGAGGGGGCCAGGGGAGAAGAAGAGGTGGGTCACCTGGGTGAGAGGCACGGCCAGGAAACCCCCGAAGGGCGGATCCTGGGCCTGGAGCTCCACCATCCTGTCCTTGGTGAGCACCGGGACGCGGGCCAGGTCCGCCTCCCCTTGGATCTCCTCCGGCTTCACCTCCGCGGCGTCCAGCCAGCGCTTCACCCCTGGCGCGTGGCGGTAGGCGTAGGCCACGAAATCAGCGATCTTGCGGTCCAGTTCGGCGCTCATGGGCCCTCCTTCTTGGCAGCGTGTTTGGGGAAATTCCGGGCAGGAAGCGCCCTGACCGGGGCAGCCAGGCT
>CAYQEB010000014.1:12965-37779 GCA_964416395.1 uncultured Caldilineaceae bacterium
CAGCGTGTTTGGGGAAATTCCGGGCAGGAAGCGCCCTGACCGGGGCAGCCAGGCTACCCCAGCCAGCGCTTGCGCCGTTTGTAGTGCTTCACGTCCCGATAGCTTTTGCGCTCGCCCACCTGAGTCAGCCCCAGGTAGAACTCCTTGATGTCCTCGTTCTGGGCCAGCTGTTCCGCCGGGCCGTCCAGCACCACCCGGCCGTTCTCCATGACGTAGGCGTAGTCGGCCACGTCCAGGGCGATGTGGGCGTTCTGCTCCACCAGCAGGATGGCGGTCTTCTGCTCGTCGGCGATGCGGCGGATCACCCGGAAGATGTCGGCCACGATCAGGGGCGCCAGGCCCAGGGAGGGCTCGTCCAGCATGATGAGCCGGGGCCGGGCCATGAGGGCTCGACCGATGACCACCATCTGCTGCTCGCCGCCGGAGAGGTAGCCGCTGGTCCGCTTGCGCAGGTCGTAGAGCCGGGGAAAGTACTCGTAGACCCGGGCCAGGTCTTCCTCCATGGAGACGCCTCGCAGGGCCTTGGCCCGGCCGATGGCTCCGATGACCAGGTTCTCCTCCACGGTCAGGTGGCGGAAGAGGCGGCGGCCTTCCAGGACCTGGATAATGCCCAGGTCCACGATCTCCTCTGGAGGGCGGCCGTGGATGGGCTGGCCGTCGAACTCGATGCTGCCCCGGGTCACCTTGCCATCCTGGGTGCGGAGCAGGCCGGAGATGGCTCGCAGGGTGGTGGTTTTCCCCGCGCCGTTGGCCCCCAACAGAGAGACGATGCGGCCTGCCGGCACCTCCATGGAGACGCCGCGCAGCACCAGGATCACATCGCTGTAGATGACTTCGATGTTGTTCAGTTTGAGCATGGTTTGCGCCTGGTCGGGGAAAGGGAAGGTCGGGGGCGCGACGGCCGCACCCCCGACGGGTTGTGGCTTCCGAGGATCACGGCTTGGGGCGCAGGTCCGGCATCTCCGCCCAGTCCTCCAGGACGACGAACTTGTCTGGCCCGCCCTGGATCTGGCGGATCTGGCTCTGGGAGGGGGCCCGACGCCCATCCCGGTAGTCGGCCCGGAAGACGCCCTGGAGGGGTTCGTAGGGGCTGATCTCGATGAGGGCGTCGTGGACGGCCTCGCCGGTCAGGTTCTCGTAGCCCACGTCCAGGATGGCCTGCTCGATGGCCGCCTTGGCCAGGTCCACCGCAGCCACCAGGAGCAGGTAGCCCACGTTGTGCTCCGCGGGCGGCCGCTCGTTCTTCTGGAAGAGCTCCTCCGCGTACTGGATGCCCGGGTTGTCCGTGTCCGTCCACCAGAGGTAGGGGAAGGGGGTGATGAGCCCCACGCCGTAGGCCGGGTCGGCCAGGAAGGCGTAGAGGGAGAGGTCCATGGCCCAGTTGTCGGCCATGACCACGAACTCGTCCCGCAGGCCCAGGCTGTTCAGGTCGTTCAGGATGACCGCCGGGCCGAAGGCCAGGGTGTTGGTCCAGATGACGTTGGCCCCTGCCGCCTGGGCGTTGAGGATGGCGGTGGTGGTGTCCGCGGTGGGGGAGACGTCGTAGGTCTCCTCGGCCACGATCTCGATGCCCAGATCCGCCAGGTAGGCCCGGCTCTCGTCCGTGAGCGCGCCCTGGCCGAAGGCGGTGGGCCAGCTCAGGTAGGCCAGCTTGATCTCGTCCCCGGCGCTGGCCGGCTTGTAGTCCGCCCAGTTCTCCGAGAGGTAGCGCATGGCGTGGCCGATCTGGTCCGGGTAGATGGGGGCGGTGCCGAAGGTGTAGCCGGAGTTGACGTAGAAGGCCCGGGCCGAAAGGCCGGAGGCCAGGTTGGGGATCTTGTCCTCCACCACCCGCTCGGCCAGGGCTTCCGCCTCGCCGGAGCCGTAGGTGATGACCAGGAGCACGTTGTCGTCCTCGCTGGTGAAGCGGTTGTAGGCGGCCACCGCCTCGTCCACGCTGCCGCCGGTGTCCGCGAACTTGATCTCCACGTTGGCGCCGAAGATGCCGCCGGACTCGTTGATGGCGGCCACCGCGTCCTCTGCGCCGTGGATCAGGGGGCCGGTGATGGCCGCGTAGGGGCCGGAGAGGTCACCGAAGTGGTAGAGGGTGATGGTCTCGCCGGTCAGATCAGGCGTTTCGCCCATGGCCTCTTCCTGGGCGGGCGCCTCCTCTTTGGCCTCTTTGGCTTCCTCTTTAGGGGCTTCGGCGGGCGCCTCGGCGGGGGCGGCCTCTTCCTTGGGCGCTTCCTGGGCCGGGGCTTGCTGCTGAGGTGCGCAGGCGCCCAGGAGCAGGGCGAAGACCATCAGGATGGTCAGGGCGTAGAGACGTTTGTGCATGGCGGGTTCCTCCTTTGGATGGAATAGCTCGTGTGGAAGGTCTCGTGTGGAATGGCTTGTGCAGGGGTTGGGTGTGCAGGGTCAGCGAGTCCGGTGAGAACAGCACGGGATGGGACGGCACGGAATGGGACATCGAGGAGCCGGTCCTGGGGACGCACCCAGGCAGGCCGGTCCTGGAAGGGGCCTTCGCGGAGGGATCGAAGGCCGATGTGGGGGAAGATCAGCTGTGGCGGGCTGGTGGGTGGACGTTGAGGCGTGCGGGCCTACATCTGCATGTGGAAGATGTTGTCCGCCCAGGTCAGGGCCTTGCGGTACAGGTCGAAGACCGTGGCTTCTGGCAGGCGCAGCTGGTGGCTCACCTCAGAGACCCGGTTCCAGTCCCCGGCTTCGTAGGCGGTGACCAGCTGGTAGACCTGCCCCAGGACGCCCGCCTCCTGGTCGGAGAGGGCCTTTTTGATCTCCTCGGAGATGGGCACCTCCTGGAGGATCTCGGCCCGGGGCCGGTCCAGGAAGGCGTCCACCACAGAGAAGAGCCCCATGAGGTAGAACTCGGGAACCCGGCTCTCCAGGTCCAGCGCGGTGGCCAGCTGCTCGCAGAACTTGGCCCGCACCGCGCACTGCATGGCCAGCTCCGGGGGCTTGTTCTGGCCCACGCTCTGCAGGGCCACCAGGGAAGCCCAGTTGCGCACCTCCCGTTCGCCCAGGATGGCCAGGGCGTGGCGGACCGAACCCACCTTGTGGCGCAGGCCGAAATAGGCCGAGTTGACGTAGGTCAGGAGCTTCTCGGAAAGGGAGTCGTCTCGGCTCACCACGTTTCCCAGCTTCTCCAGGCTGATCTGAGGCTGGTTCACCTCGAAGAGAACCTGGAGATAGTTCATCTTGTCCCCGCTCTCCTGGCCGTCCGCGTCCTGGGGCCGGCTGTAGAAGGGGCCTTGGACGAAGGCGTAGCCCATCTCCACGGCTTCCTGGTACTCCTGGTGGCTGGAGACGTTCTCGGCCAGGAAGCGGATCTGCCGGAACTTGGGCTGGACCAGCTCCATGATCTTCTGTCGCGCGTCCCCGGTGATGCGTTGGAAATCCACCTTGATGACGTCGGTCATCTGGAGGAAGGCCTTGGATTTGGGCAGAAGCACGAAATCGTCCATGACCATCAGGTAGCCAGCCTTTTTCAGCTCGAAGCAGGCCATGATCACGTCTGGCTCCGGCTCCAGGACCTGGGGGACCTCCACGCCGATCTGGTTCTTGGGGAAGGCGGTGGGCACGCGCTTCAGCAGCTGTTCCTTGTCGAAGCGGATGAAGGCTCGCTTGCCGCCGGTCAGGCTCTCCAGCCCGATCATGAGGAAGCTGCGGGTGAGCAGGCCCCGTTTCCCAGACCCCCCCTCCCGGCCGTTCCGCCCTGAATCCGCCCGGAAGAGCAGCCGGTAGGCGTACACATGGAGCTGACGGTCGAAGATGGGTTGTCGTGCGACGAGTACGTGGGCAGGTGACATTATCGGTCGATCCGAGGCGTGGACAGTGGAATTTCTGCCTCGAATCCTAACACACCCCCAGGCGGTCGGACAAACTGTTATGTTAGCTAGGCCATTCCACCTAACCCTTTAGTGGGAGAAGGGGCGCAGCCGCCAGGCCGCTTTGATCAGCTGCCAACGGTGGGCCAGGCCCTTGGGCTCGAAGATCAGGAAGAGCATGAGGGCCACGCCGAAGAAGAGCGGCCGCAGCGCCTGGACCGCCCCCGCCGCGGTGGAGGGGAAGGCCTGGATGAAGATCGGGCCGAAGAGGGTGGCCGCTTCGATGAGCAGCTCCACCAGGATGGCGCCCAGGATGGGCCCCAGGCTGGTCCCCAGCCCCCCGACGATCAACATGCCCAGGAGGAAGACCGAGTCGGTCAGGTTGAAGGTCTCCGAGTTGACGTGGCGCAGCTGGTGGGCGGAGAGGGCCCCGGCCAGCCCCGCGTAGACCGCGGCCAGGAAGAAGGCCTGCAGCTTGTACTTGAAGGGGTTCACCCCCAGCAGCTCCGCGGCCAGGTCGTGGTCCCGGATGGAGACGAAAGCCCGGCCCAGGCGAGAGCGGGCCACGTTGTGGGCCACCACCGTGGTGATGATGAGCACGGTCAGGGTCAGGTAGAGGTAGCTCTGGGGCTCGTCGAAGCGGAAGCCGAAGAGCTCCGGCACCGGCACATTGATGCCCTGGGCGCCGTTGAGCACGTCCCGAAAGGCGTTGCGGGTGAACCAAGGGATGATGAACTGGGCCGCCAGGGTGGCCATGACCAGATAGAAGCCCTTCACCCGCAGGGAGGGCAGGCCGAAGAAGAGCCCCACCAGCCCTGTCCCCAGCCCGGCCAGGAGCAGGGTGACGGGGAAGGGCAGCCCCAGCTCCTTCATCAACAGGGCCGAGATGTAGCCCCCGGTGGTCATGAAGGCGGCCTGGCCCAGGGAGATCTGCCCGGTGTAGCCGGTGAGCAGGTTCAATCCCTGGACCGCGATGATGGTGATGCCGATGCGGTTGACCAGGGAGACCAGGCTCTGGCTGGCGAAGAGGGGCAGGGCGTAGAGCCCAGCAAGGAAGGCGAAGAGCAGCACCCACTGCCAGGGCCGCCGGATGGTGGCCATGTCGTAGGCGTAGCTCTCGTCAAATTCACCGGCGGGACGCAGTACAGCCATGGAGCCTCCGTGGAGTTTCTCGAGAAATCATGTGCGTGTGGGTGTTCAAGATCCTCACACCCGCTCGATGCGACGCTGGCCGAAGAGCCCCTCCGGCCGGACGAGCAGGACCAGCAGCAGGACGACGTAGGGGGTGATCTCCGTGGCGTTGCGGATGATCTGCACCTTGGAGGCGGAGACCAACCCCTGGGAGAGGCCGATGATCAGCCCGCCCACGATGGTCCCGGGAATGGACTCCAGCCCCCCCAGGAGCACCGCGGGGAAGGCGGCCAGCACCACCACCGAAAGGCTCAGGTCCAGCCCGCTGGAGGTGGCCAGGAGCACCCCGGCCGTGGTGGCCACCACCCCGGCCATGGCCCAGGAGATGCCGAAGATGCGGTGGATGCGCAGCCCCACGCTCTGGGCCAGCTCGTGGTCCTCGGACGCGCCGCGCATGGCCAGCCCCATCTTGGTGAAGCGGAAGAAGGCCCCGATGACCACCACCCCCAGGATAGCCACCACGAAGGACCAGACCAGGTTCTGCTTCAGGATGATCATCATGGGCTTGTCGTTGTAGGTCCAGGGTAGGACGATGCGGTAGGGGTTGGCCGCCGAGAAGATCTGGGGGAAATTGCGCTGGGTCCCCCCGAAGAGCAGCAGGGCCATCCCCTGGAGGGCCTGGCTCAGGGCCAGGGTCATGAGGATGATGGAGAGGAGGGGCTGGCCGGTCATGGGGCGCAGGGTCACCCGTTCGATGAGCAGGCCGAAGAGGGCGGAGAGGACCAGGGCGATGGCGATGGCCAGCCAGAGCGGCAGGCCCACCTCCACGGTCAGCCACCAGGTCACCAGGGCCCCCAGGAGCAGGAGCTGCCCCTGGGCGAAGTTGAAGATGTAGGTGGACTTGAAGATGAGCACCAGGCCCAGCCCCATGAGGGCGATGGGGCCGCCCGCCAGCAGGCCTGTGGTCAGAAATTGGGGCAACAGTTGCCAGTTCATGCCTCTGCCTCCTGCAGGGATTCAATGTGCAGCGTGGTGTCGATGACCGCCTCCCGACCGTCCTGGTACTTGACCACCGCCTGGATGGCCACCTCCTGCCGGCCGTCCTGGTAGAGGGCCGCCACCATCTCCTGGTAGCGCTCCTGGAGGAAGCGGCGACGCAGCTTGCGGGTGCGGGTCATCTCCCCCTCGTCCGCGTCGAAGGGCTTGTGCATGAGCACGAACTTGCGCACCCGGGCCGCAGGGGGCAGGGAGCGGTTCACCCGCTCCACGTCCTGGCGGATGAGCTGGTAGACCTCCGGCTTCTGGGAGAGGTCCGTGTAGGTGGTGTAGGCGATGCCCTGCTTCTCCGCCCAACGGCCCACGTTGTCGAAGTCGATGGTGATGAGCGCGGTGACGTAGCCCTTGTCCGCGCCGCCGATGGTCATGGCGTGGCTGATGTAGGGGCTGAATTTCAGCCGCCCCTCGATGAACTGGGGCGAGTACTTCTCCCCGGTGGCCAGCTCGATCATGTCCTTCATCCGATCCAGGTAGATGAGGTGCCCGTCCTCGTCGATGTAGCCGGCGTCCCCGGTTTTGAACCACTTCCGCCCCTCCGGGTCCACGTGGATGGCCTCCTCCGTGGCCTCCGGGTTCTTGTGGTACCCCTGGAAGAGGCCCGGGCTGGTCAGGAGGATCTCCCCGTCGGGGGCGATCTGCATGGCCGCGCCCGGGAGGGGCTTGCCCACGGACTCGAACTTGATGTCGTCCTGGCGATGGGCCACCGCGCCGCCGGTCAGCTCCGTGGAGCCGTAGACCTGGCGCAGGGTCAGCCCCAGGGCGGCGAAGAAGCGGATCACGTCCGGGCTGAGGGCCGCGCCGGAGGTGTAGGTGGAGCGGGCCCGGTGCAGGCCGAACTGGCTGAGCATGGGCTGGAAGATGGCCCAGCGCCCCAGCTGGTAGAGGAGCCGCCAGTGCAGGGGCGCGGCCCGGCGGGCGAAGCGCAGGTCCGCCACCCGGTAGCCCACAGGCAGGAAGAGGCGGTAGAGGAGCCGGTAGATCCAGCTGGCGTCCTCCATGCGCACCTGGATGGTGGCCACCAGGGTCTCCCACAGCCGGGAGTTGTAGAGGAGGGAGTCCGGGGCGATCTCCCGGATGTTCTGCTGCACCGTCTCCGGCCCCTCGGTGAAGTTGAGGATCACCCCGTCCATGGTGTGGGGGGCGATGTCCAGGGCCGCGCCGCCGATCCAGGCCATGGGGATGAAGGAGACGTAGTTGTCCGTGGGCTGCCGGGGGTCGATCTGGCCCAGGGCCGAGGCCGCGTAGACGAAGTTCTCGTGGGCGATCATCACCCCTTTGGGCAGGCCCGTGGTGCCCGAGGTGTAGCAGAACATGGCGATGTCCGAGCCCTTGCCCCGGGCGATGCCCTGGTCGAAGCGGTCGGGGTGCTCCTGGGCTACAGGCCGGCCCAGGGCCTGGACCTCCTGGAACTCCATGAGCCAGGGCTCGTTGTAGCTCCACATGCCCCGGTCATCCCAGTAGATGACCCGCTTCACCTTGGGCAGGCTCTCCTGGATCTCCAGGAGCTTGTCGCACTGCTCCTGGTCGCTGGCCAGGACGAAGGTGGCGTCCGAGTGGGCCACCACGTACTCGATCTCCTTGGGCCCCACATCCGTGAAGATGCCCACCACCGTGCCCCCCGCGGCCATGACGGCCAGCGCGCCCCAGAGGTACTCCCGGGAGTTGTCCCCCACCAGGGCCACCCGATCCCCAGGCTGGAGCCCCAGCTCCTGGAGGCCCAGGCTGAAGTCCCGCACCTGCTCGTACTCCTGGCGCCAGGTGTAGCGCTGCCAGATGCCGAACTCCTTCTGGCGTACGGCCACCTTGTCCGTGTCCCAGTAGCGGCGCACGTTCTGGAGCCAATGTTGGGTCAATGTCTCAGGCTTGCTCATGGAGGCGATGTGGGTGGAAAAGTGGGTGACTGGGAAAACGAGTGACTGGGTGGTCGGGGGACCAGGGGATCGGGGAGCCGACCGGGTGGCTGGTTGACTGGAACCGGACGACGCCGTCGCGTCCGGTCATCCTGCGTTCGCTCCCTGCTTCCGCGGGTGCTGTGCTTTCATGGCCGTTGTGCTTTCACGGCTGTTGCGGTTTTCATGGCTGCCGTCTGCCTGCTTCCAACTCCCAACTCCTGGCTTCCCACCTCTAACTCCCCACGTTCAGCGTCAGATCCGTGCCCAGGTAGGCCTGGATCACCGCAGGGTCGTTCTTGATCTCCGCCGGCGAGCCCTCCGCGATCTTGACGCCGAAGTCCAGGACCACGATGCGGTCGGCGATGTCCATGACCAGGCCCATGTCGTGCTCGATGAGCACCACCGTGGTCCCCTGCCGCTCGTGGATGTCCAGGATGAAGCGGGCCATGTCCTCCTTCTCCTCCTGGTTCATGCCGGTCATGGGCTCGTCCAGCAGCAGGATGCGGGGCTCCAGCGCCAGGGCCCGGCCCAGCTCCACCCGCTTGCGCAGGCCGTGGGGCAAGGAGCCCACCACCGCCTTGCGGATGTGCTCGATCTCCAGGAAGTCGATGATCTCTTCCACCTTCTCCCGGTGGCGCAGATCCTCCCGGTGGGCCCGCCCCCAGTAGATGATGCAGTCCAGCATGCCCGAGCGCATGTGGATGTGCCGGGCCGCCATCAGGTTGTCCAGGGTGCTCAGACCGGTGTAGAGGGCGATGTTCTGGAAGGTGCGGGCGATGCCCAGGCTGGCCACCCTGTGGGGCGGCACCTGGGCCAGGTCTGTTCCCTCGAAGCGGATCTGGCCGGAGGTGGGGCGGTAGAAGCCGTTGATGCAGTTGAGCAGGCTGGTCTTGCCCGCGCCGTTGGGCCCGATGATGGCCACGATCTCCCCCTGGCGCACCTGGAAACTCACGTTGCTCAGGGCCTGGACCCGGCCAAAGGTCAGGGAGACGCGGTCCACTTCCAGCTGGGTGGGTGGGGTCATGGGGATTCCTTTGCACAGTCCTGGGGAAAGGCCAGCGTCGTCGGGGGGACGAGCTTGGCCACAGTCTAACCAAAATCCAGGGTTTGTCAAACGCTCGGGAAACACAGACGAACTTGTCAGAGAGCTGGGCATCCGCCACAGTGTTGGCCAAAGGCAGGAGACCCTGCTGGCAGCGCCCAGCATCCAGGAGGCGCCGCGGCCCCTTTCGGCAGCGCTGGGAGGGCCTCACCCGCCCCCGGATCGGAGCCCGTCCCCGATCCGGGGGCGGCTTGCCCGGCCTGTGCCCCCGGTGTATACTGGCCTTGTTGGCAGGCAAAAAACGTCGTTGGAAGCGAAAGAGAGCGTCGCCCACCCATCTGCCCAATCGTTCCTCGCCCCCACGCACTCACCCCCACGCACTCAAAGGAGAGTGGCATGGAGCACCCCACCCGAATGAAGGCCATCGTCAAGCCCCGACCCGGCCCGGGCCTGGAGCTCACAGAGGTGGACGTCCCCCCCATCGGCCCTTCGGACGTGCTGATCCAGGTGCGGGCCGCCTCCATCTGTGGCACGGACCTGCACATCTATCGCTGGGACCCCTGGGCGGAGAGCCGCATCAAGCCGCCCCTCATCGTCGGCCACGAGTTCTGCGGCACGGTGGTGGCCAAAGGAGCGGAGGTCCATCACCTGGACGTGGGCGCCTACGTCTCCGCGGAGAGCCACATCGTCTGCGGCACCTGCGCCTACTGCCGCACCGGCCGCGGACACCTCTGCCCCAACACCCGCATCATCGGCGTGGACGTGGACGGGGCCTGGGCCGAGTACGTGGCCATCCCCGCCGTCAACGCCTGGCTCAACCCCCCGGACCTTCCCCCGCACATCGCCACCCTGGAGGAGAACTTCGGCAACGCGGTGCACACCGCCTTCGCTGTGGACCTTCGGGCCCGAAAGGTGCTGGTCACCGGCTGCGGGCCCGTGGGGATCATGGCCATCGCCGTGGCTCGGGCCATCGGCGCCCGGGCCGTCTACGCCACGGACATCAGCGACTACCGCCTGGCCCTGGCCCGGAAGATGGGCGCCACGGTGACCATCAACGCCGCCCGGGAGGATGTGGTGGCCCGGGTCCTGGCGGAGACGGGCGGGGAGGGGGTGGACGCCTGGCTGGAGATGGCCGGCGCGCCCCAGGCCATCGAACAGGGCTTCGCCGTGCTGAAACCTGGCGGCCACGTGGCCCTCCTGGGCCTGCCCTCGGAGCCCCTGCGCTTCGACCTGAACAACTGGGTCATCTTCAAAGGGGCCACGGTCCACGGCATCATCGGCCGGCGGCTGTGGGAGACCTGGTTCCAGATGAGTGGGCTCATCCGCAGCGGCGCGGTGGATCTGGAGGCCCTGGTCACCCACCGCTTCCCCATGAGCCAGTTCGAGGAGGCCCTGCACACCATGGCCTCCGGCGAGAGCGGCAAGGTGGTCCTGCTGCCCGATTGATCCTCGAACATGCGGGAGGCCTGGCGTCTCCCTTCAGGTGCGTCACTTCTACCCAACCCACACCCAAGGGAGTTGAACCATGAGCGACAAACTGCAGTGGATCGACGACGCGCTGGCGGAATTGCGGGAGAAGGGGCTCTACAACACCATCCGCACTATCGAATCCCCCCAGGGGGCCTGGCTGGTGGTGGACGGCAAGCGGGTGCTGAATTTCTGCTCCAACAACTACCTGGGCCTGGCCAACGATCCCCGGCTGGCGCAGGCGGCCAAGGAGGCCATCGATCAGCTGGGGGTGGGGCCGGCCGCGGTGCGGACCATCGCCGGCACCATGCGCATCCACGTGGAGCTGGAGAAGCGCCTGGCCGAGTTCAAGGAGGCGGAGGCGGCCATCCAGTTCCAGTCTGGCTTCACCGCCAACCTGGGGACTATCCCGGCTCTGGTGGGGCGGGGGGACGCCATCTTCTCCGACGAGCTGAACCACGCCAGCATCATCGACGGCAGCCGCCTGAGCCGGGCCCAGATCGTCCGCTACCCCCACAACGACGCCCGGGCCCTGCGCTCCCTGCTGGAGGAGCAGCGGAGCCAGTTCAACCGGGCCCTCATCGTCACCGACGGCGTCTTCAGTATGGACGGGGACATCGCTCCCCTGCCGGAGCTGACGAACCTGGCCGAGGAGTTCAACTGCATGATGATGGTGGACGACGCCCACGGCGAGGGGGTCCTGGGCCACGGCGGCCGAGGCATCGTCCATCACTTCGACCTCCAGGGCCGGGTGGACGTGGAGGTGGGCACCATGTCCAAGGCCTTCGGCGTGGTGGGGGGGTACGTGGCCGGCAACGCCAAGGTGGTGGAGTGGCTCCGCCAGCGAGGCCGCCCCTTCCTCTTCTCCTCCGCCACCACCGTGCCGGACACCGCCGCCTGCCTGGCTGCGGTGAACATCCTGGAGGAGAGCACGGAGCTGGTGGATCGCCTGTGGGAGAACACTCACTACTTCAAGGACGAGATGGTGAAGCTGGGCTTCGACATCGGCCAGAGCATGACACCCATCACCCCGGTGATGCTGGGGGACGAGAAGCTGACCCAGGAGTTCAGCCGCCGCCTCTTCCAGGAGGGGGTCTTTGCCACGGCCATCGCCTACCCCACCGTGCCCCTGGGCAAGGCCCGGATCCGGGTCATGATCTCCGCGGCCCACAGCCGGGAGGACCTGGACCAGGGCCTGGCCGTTTTCGCCAAGGTGGGCCGGGAGCTGGGGGTGATCTGAGCGGGAATTCCAGGCTGGCGTGGCTGGGGAGCGGGGATTGGCTGGCTGGGTGCGGTCAAGGCGGCACGGGGACAGGGCGGCCGGGTGATCGGGACGGGGCCCCGGCGATCCGGGGTCAATCCTCCCGCCAGCCCCTTCCCCGTCCCTCATCCCCTGCGCCCATCGCTGATCTCTCCTCTCCCCTTCCCACTCCCCAGCCGTGGACCGGGATGGACCACGCGCACCGATTATCCAGGCATCGAAAACAAGCATCGAGCGTCATACAAAGAGAACGGGCACAAAAGGACGGGCACATGGCGAGCATCGAGACCAAACCGGCAGCGACCAAGGCAGGGGCGAGCAGGCAGGGGGCCGAGACGCCCAAGGTGGAGATCAGCCTGGCCCGGGACCTGGGCCTGCTGGACGTGACCATGATCGGGGTGGGGGCCATGATCGGGGCCGGCATCTTCGTGCTGACGGGCATCGCCGCCGGCCATGCCGGCCCCGGTCTGATCCTGGCCTTCTTCCTCAACGGCATCATCGCCATGATCATCGGCTCCGCCTACGCAGAGCTGGGGAGCTGCTTCCCCGAGGCCGGGGGCGGCTACCTCTGGGTGCGCCAGGGGATGAGCGAGGTCTTCGGGTTCCTCTCCGGCTGGATGAGCTGGTTCGCCCACGCGGTGGCCTGCTCCCTCTACGCCCTGGGCTTCGGCTCCTTCACCGCGGAGGTGCTGCGCATGGGCTTCGGCCCCCTGCCCGTGGACCGGCACGTCCTCTCGGTGAGCATCGGCGTCCTGGCCGCGCTCCTCTTCACCGTGATCAACTACCGGGGCTCCTCGGAGACGGGGCTGGTGGGCAACATTGTCACCAGCATCAAGATCTTCATCCTGTTGGTCTTCGCCGGTTTCGGCCTGCAGAAGATCTTCGGCCAGCCGGATCCCCTGGCCCACTACACCCCCTTCCTGCCCGAGGGCTGGCTGGGCGTCTTCGTGGCCATGGGGCTGACCTTCATCGCCTTCGAGGGCTACGAGATCATCGCCCAGAGCGGCGAGGAGGTGAAGGAGCCGGACAAGAACATCCCCCGGGCCATCTTCCTGAGCATTATCATCGCCGTGGCCATCTACCTGCTGGTGGCCTTCGTGGTCCTGGGGGCTGTGGACCCGCCGCCAGGCATGCCCATCTACAAGTACCTGGGCACCCTGGGGGAGCTGGGCATGGCCGAGGCCGCGGGCCAGTTCATGCCCTACGGGAAGCTGGTCCTGCTCCTGGCTGGCATGGCCAGCACCATGAGCGCCCTGAACGCCACCATCTACAGCTCCAGCCGGGTCAGCTTCGCCATGGGCCGGGACGGCAACCTGCCCGTGATCTTCGGTCGCATCCACCCGGTCACCCACACCCCCCACTACGCCATCTTCATCAGCGGGGCCCTGATCATCGGCATGGCCATCCTCCTCCCCATCGAGGACGTGGCGGCCAGCGCGGACATCATGTTCCTGCTCCTCTTCATGATGGTCTCCTACTCGGTCATCACCCTGCGCAAGCGGCGTCCGGACCTGCGCCGTCGTTTCAAGATGCCCTTCTTCCCCTACTCGGCCTGGCTGGCCATCGTCATCACCCTGGCCCTCTCCGTCACCCTCTTCGAGCTCAGCCCCATCGCCTGGTACGGCGCCCTGGTCTGGATCGGGGTGGGCCTGGCGGTCTACTTCACCTTCAGCGTGAAGCAGCGGGAGGAGATGAAGGAGAAGGAGCGGCCCATCATCATGGAGGAGATCGTCACGGTCAAGGAGTACAGCGTGATGGTGCCGGTGCGGGACGTGCGCCAGGCCTACGGGCTGAGCAAGCTGGGCGCGGTCCTGGCCGCCGTGCACGATGGGGAGCTCCTGGCCCTGCACGTGATCCGGGTGCCCAAAGCCCTGACCATCGGCGAAGGGCGGGTCTTCCTGCGCCAGGGTCGGACCGTGCTGGAGGCGGTGATCCGGGAGGCTCGGAAGTACGACGTGCCCGTCCACACCATGGTGCGCCTGGGCCGGAACGTGGCCCACACCATCCTGGACACGGCCCGCCAGCGCAACGTGAACCTGATGCTCCTGGGCTGGCCCGGCTACACCGCCAGCCGCAACGTGGCCTTCGGCTCGGTCATCGACCTGATCAGCGCGGATCCCCCCTGCGACCTGGCGGTGGTCCGCTTCCGCAAGCCCTGGGAAGCCCCCAAGCGCATCCTCCTGCCCAGCCGGGGCAGGGGCCCCAACGCCCGCATGGCCTTCGAGATGGCCCGGGACATCGCCCGCTTCTACGCCCAGCCGGAGCACGGCGGCATCCAGGCCCAGATCCGGGTGCTGCACGTGGTCACCCCCCGGCAGAAGCCCGAGGAGTTGGCGGTGTTTCGGGAGCAGGTGACGCGCCTGGCCCAGCTCCTGGAGATGGAGGTGACCCTGGACACTGTCCAGGCGGAGACGCCGGTGGACGGCATCGTCCAGGCCAGCCTGGAGGCGGATGTGGTCATCATGGGGGCGTCGGCCCAGCGGATCTTCGAGCAGCGGCTCTTCGGCAACATCCCCGAGCTGGTGATGCAGCAGTCCGCCACCACCATCGTCATGTGCAAGCGCTACCAGGGGGAGGTGCGGAGCTGGCTGCGCCGCTTCTTCCTGCCCGAGCCCATCGACTGGGACGATCCACGGCTGGGCGGCATCCGGGACGAGGGCTTCGATGGAGGAGGTGAGGAAGGGGAGGAGATGGGGAAGGGATAGGGGAGGACGAAGGAGCGGGCACAGCGAAACACAGGCACAGCGCAACAGGAGTGAAGCAACGGGGAGTGAAAAGGGCAAGGGGGCAGGTTGAGATTGGGGATCAGAGATTGATAAGAACGTTCTTCTGTCTCCCCAATCGTTCTGCACCGCAGGCCCTGGCCGTGGTCCCAGGGCTGGGTTACTGGCCCGCCTTTCCCGCCGCTCCGTCCTTCCCATCTGTTCCGTCCGCCCCTTTCAGGCAGCGGAAGAGGGTCCCTGTGTCGTTGGTGCGGACGAACGCGGTGATCCGATCCCCGGGCTGGAGGACGGTGTTGCCGTGGGGGATCATCACCTTGCCATCCCGGCGGATGGAGATGAGGATGCTGTCCTTGGGCAGGCGGGAGGCGATCTCCTGGATGGTCTTGCCCACGGCCCGGTCGTCGGCCTCCAGGGTGATGTCCACGAACTCGGTGCCGTCCAGATTGCGTAGCTGCACCCGTTTGGCCCGGTGTTGGAGCTCGGCTCGCCGGGCCAGCGCCATGTTGTAGGCCCGAATGATGTCCTCCCGGCGGATGAGCCCCACCACCCGGTTCGGGTCCTCCCGGGTGACCACAGGCAGGCGTCCAAAGCCCCGGACGCCCATGCGGGCGAGGGCCTCGGCCAGGGTCTCATCCGGGTAGGCCACCATGAGCTTCTCCCGGGGCGTGCCGATCTCGGTGACCTTGGTGCTCCGGGGCAGCCCCTCGTCCACCGCCCGGTCCAGGTCCGTGATGGTCACCAGGCCCCAGAGCTTGCCTTCCGGATCCAGGACGATCAGGCCGTGGCTGTGGGTGCGAGCGAAGATGTCGGACAGCTCGGTGAGGGTGGTGGAGGTGGAGACGGTGTTCAGGTCCCGGCTCATCACCTCCCCCACGCTGACCCCCTGGAGCACATCCACGTCTCGGCCTCCCTGGAGGCTGATCCCCTTCAGCTTCAGCTTGAAGGTGTAGATGGACTCCGCGAAGAGGGCATCGGCCAGGATGGTGGAGAGGACCGTGGCCAGCATCAGGGGCAGGATGAGCTTGTAGTCGTTGGACATCTCGAAGACGATGAGGATGGCGGTGATGGGAGCCCGGGCCGCGCCGGCGAAGACGGCCGCCATGCCCACGATGGCGTAGGCGCCCGGGTTGGCGGCCACATCCGGCCAGAGGTTGTTGGCCACCGTGCCCACGATGCCCCCCAGGGCCGCCCCCATGAAGAGGGCCGGGGCGAAGACGCCGCCGGAGTTCCCCGAGCCCAGGGTGAAGCTGGTGGCGATGAGTTTCAGGAGGAGGAGCGCCCCCATCATGGCCAAGGAGAGGGTGATGTTGTCCGCGATGACCTCGCCGATGAAGTGCAGGCCCGGGCCCAGGACCTCTCGGCCGGGCAGCAAGAGGGCCACCAAGGCCGTCAGGAGCATGCCCAGGGCCGATTTCACTGCCTGAGGCGCCTGCCAACGATCGAACTTCTCCTCCGCGAAATAGAGAACTCGGATGAATAGGACGGCTACGATGGCCGCCAGCCCCCCCAGGACCACGTAGATGGGCAGTTCGCCCAGGTGGTTCAAGGGGTAGGCCGGGACGGCGAAGGCTGGCCGGTCGCTCAGGAAGATGCGGCTGACGATGCTGGCGGAGACGGAGCTGATCACCACCGCGCCGAAGTAACGGGAGGTGAAACGGCCCAGGATCACCTCCAGGGCGAAGATGGCCCCAGCGATGGGGGCATTGAAGGTGGCCGCGATGCCCGCGGCCGCGCCGCAGGCCACCAGGGTGCGCACCCGCTCGTTGGCGAAGTGGAGCAGCTGGCCCAGGGTGGAGCCCAGGGCGGCGCCCACCTGGACGATGGGCCCCTCACGGCCAGCGGAGCCGCCCGCGCCAATGGTCAGGGAGGAGGCCAGGATCTTGGCCGCGGCCACCCGGGGGCGGATGCGGCCGCCTCGCACTGCGATGGCCTCCATCACCTCGGGCACGCCGTGGCCCTTGGCCTCCGCGGCCCAGCGCTCCACGATGAACCCCACCACCAGGCCAGCCACGCCCATGGCCAGCAACAGGCCCACCACGTCCCCAAGCGTGTTGCGCACCACTTGAACCCCATCGCCCATAACGCCCAGCAGCCAGATGAAGAACACCGCGCCCAGGCCTGTTCCCAGGCCTACGATCACCGCGGTGGTGAGCATCACCGCCTCCTCTGGCGGGTGCCAGCGAGTGGCGAAGAGTCGAAGCAGCCATTGGCGCGGATCTTGGCGAGTTTGGGTGACGGATGCGGTCGATTTCATTGGTTCACTCGTTCTGTGTGGCATATGGTTGGCGGCCGAAGTTGGCCGCTCGGAGACGTTTGGTTCAAGGCCGGATCCAAGTATAGTACTTCGTCTGGGATGACGCAAAGCGGAGGAGGTGAGACAATGCTTCTGACCACAAGGCCAAGTGTCCAGGCCAGGCATGTCTCGATGGGTCGTTTTTTCGCCTGCAAGAGCGCGGCCAACCCTTGGACCCAAACAGCAACATCAGGGCCAGGGCCTGATCTCTTAACACGCACATAACATTGACACAAGATACCGTTTAACTGGCTGGTGCGTTGTGGGCGTACCATTTGGAAAGCATGGGCGCCGGAAAACGTTTGCAACAGTGGGACAGACCGCAGCTCGTCTCTGCCCCTGCCGAAGGGTCACCTGATTGTTTTTTGTGACGCGTTGCTTTGTGACGCGGCTTGCCTGGCAACATAGGGGAATTCATCATGGCTCCTGGACCTACGACGGGCGGAAAAAAGCCCAATATCCCTGTCCCTGCGCCGTCGCGTGGACGGCAATGGCGGTGGTTGTCGCTCTTTGCCCTCCTGCTCTTCGCTGTTCTGCTGCCCTCCACGGCCATTGGGGTCAGCGTCAACATGGAGAACCGAGACTCCTTCTGCGCGAGCTGCCACACCCAACCGGAGACAACCTATGTTTCCCGGAGCGAGTCCGTGCGTTCGGGCATTGCTTCCCCTGTGGATCTGGCCATGTACCATGCCGGCGCTACGCACCCCGTGGCATGCATCCAGTGCCACAGCGGCAAAGGCGTCCCCGGCCGCATGGACGCCCTGCTCCTGGGGAGCCAGGACCTGGTGGCCTACGTGCGGGGCGCCTATCCACAGCCTGCCCCCCTCACGCACCCTATCCCGGACGCAAACTGCCTGAAGTGTCACGGGGAGGTGCTCAGCGAAGGCAGGCATTACCACCGATTCCTGCCCCGCTGGCAACAGATCGCCGGTGACCAGGCGGCGCAATGCGTGGATTGCCATACCGGGCACGTGGAAGACGGAGATCCGCAGCTTGTTTTCCTGAACAAAGAGCGAGCACGGGTGCAATGCAACGCCTGCCACCGACTTCTGGGTGACTAACATTGTCTCGCAAAGACCTCGGCCCGGGCTCACCGGCAAAGCCTTCCCCTGTTGTTGGGGGACACCTCGGATCCCCTAGGCCCCTTTCCCATCCCCCTTGAGGGGCTGGGTCCCTCAGCCTCAACCCCTCGCTTACAATCTCGCACATCTGCGGCCTCCCACGATCGATGGTCGGAAATATACGATGCTGTTCGGATGCGCCGAGCTTGGAGCAGCATTGCTTCTCTGTCGATCCCGTCTATCAAGCCCTGTCCCTCGATCTTGCTCTGCCCCTGACGATTGGCGCCAGTCGACCGGGCCGGTGATTCAGACGTTTCTCTAATGTTGCGGTAACATGGGGTAAATGCTCGCCCGGTATAATGGCGGACGAACGACGCACCTGCGCGACAGCGACGCTCACGCGGGTAGTGAACGCTGCTGGTGGAAGATCCCAAGCGAGACACTGCAGGCGGAAACGTAGAACCGGGAAGCCGAGCTGCAGGGAGGGCGCTCCACGGGTGAATCCGTCAGAATAGATGAACCGGAACAGGTGAACACAACAGACGAATAGAGACGGATAGAGACGAATAGGACAGACGAAAGGAAAGGAGAGCAATTATGCGTGTGGATCTACGGAAACAGCTCCTGGTTGTGGTGGGAGTCGTATTGATTGTGGGCCTGCTGTTGACGGGCTGCAGCAACGTGATCCCCGGGGGCGCCCTGCTGGCCCAGCCGGACCAGCCTGCCGCTCCCCAGGAGGCGGTGGAGAGCGCTCCGGCGGCCAACCCCCTGCCCGCGGCCCCCTTGGCCGCCTCGGGCCAGCCGGATCAGGAGCTGCTGGCCAGCCTCTACGAACACACCCTGCCCTCGGTGGTGAACATCCAGGTCTCGGTGAAACCAGAGGCGGCCGGCGTCCTGCCGCCCCCCTTCGAGACGCCGGACCAGCTGCCCCGGGGGGAAGGGACCGGCTTCGTCTACGATGATCAGGGCCACATCGTCACCAACAACCACGTGGTGGCGGACGCGGACAAGATCGTGGTCTACTTCTACAACGGCATGTGGGCGGACGCCCAGGTGGTGGCCACGGACCCCCAGGCGGATCTGGCGGTCATCAAGGTGACCCCGCCGGAAGGCATCGAGCTGCGCCCCCTGCCCCTGGCCGAGCCCAATAGCCTCAAGCCCGGCTACTGGGTGGTGGCCTTGGGCAGCCCCTTCGGCCTGGAGAACACCATGACCCTGGGCATCGTCAGCGCCCTGAGCCGAGGCTTGCCTGTGGGCCCGGGCGAGGGGCCGGCCCGCTACACCCTGCCCGACGTGATCCAGACCGACGCCGCCATCAACCCGGGCAACTCGGGTGGCCCCCTGCTGAACCTGGAAGGCCAGGTGGTGGGGGTGAACTTCGCCATCAACTCGCCGGTGCGGGCCAACAGCGGCGTGGGCTTCGCCATCCCCGTCTCTGTGGTGCGCCGGGTGGTGCCGGCCCTCATCGAGGACGGGGCCTACCGCTACGCCTACCTGGGCATCGCCGGCCGCACGGTGGACGCGGACGTGGCTGAGCAGGAGGGCCTGCCCGAGAATCTCCTGGGCGCTTTCGTGGCCCAGGTGATGCCCGGCGGCCCCGCGGACCAGGGCGGCGTGAAGGAAGGGGACGTGATCGTGGCCATCGACGACATGCCCGTGCGTCAGTTCGAGGACCTGGTCAGCTACCTGGTGACCCAATCCGAGCCGGGCCAGAAAGTCACCCTGACTGTGGTGCGGAACGGCAAAGAGGTGGAGCTCACCGTGAAGCTGGGCGAGCGGCCCACCGAGGGCCAGCCCAAGGCCGAGGAGACGGCGGTGACCATCGACGAGGCCATCGCCATCGCCCGGGAGGCGGCCACCAAGGCCGGCATGATCGACACCATCGACGCCACCTCCGCCAGCCGAGACGTCCGGAACGGTGTGCCTGTCTGGGTGGTCACCCTGAAGGGCGACGGCAAGACGGTGACCGTGGTGGTGGATGCCAACAACGGCGAGATCCTGGAGATGGGTTCCCGCTGATCCTCACCGCGGCCAGGACAGGTGAAGGAGCGCCCGGGCCGCATCCATCCCGGGCCTGGCTGGGTGGGGGAACGTCCTCCACCCAGTTTTTCACCACCCAACCCCAGGAAACGGTGGTAAAATAGGAGGTGGACGCATGAGTTTCTACGACCCATTCGGTCGACCCAGCCGGCGGGGACGGCGCGGCCGGCAGCCCAGCATCGAGGACTACTACCAGCTGGTCCAGGCCTACAAGGAGCTCAGCGCAGAGCGGGACAGCCTGGTCCAGAAGCTGCGGGAGCAGGAGGCCATCATCGCCCGGCTGGAGCAGGAGGTGGCTCGCCTCCAGGAAGCGCTCCAGCGCCAGGAAGCCCGCAGCGCCCGGCTGGAACAGGAGCTGGCCCGCCTCCAGGAGGCGCTCCAGCAGCAGGCGCCCCAGGAGCCTCGAGAGCGGAAGATCCAGGTGAAGACGCCTTCCTCCCAGGCCCCGGCCAGGGAAAAGGAAGCGGGCGGAGAGTGGAAGGAGCGCTACCTGCGCCTGCAGGCGGATCTGGAGAACTACAAGCGGCGCCTGGAGCAGCGCTACGCCAAGGAGGTGGACGAGCAGCGCCATCGCATCCTGCGGGACATGCTCTCCCTGGCGGATCACCTGGAGATGGCCCTGGCCCACACCCGGAACCTGGAGGAGGCGGACCAGGCGGAGGTGATCAAGAGCTTCGAGGCCAACCTGGAGGCCACCCTCCATGCCTTCCTGGAGACCCTGAAGCGGTACGGGGTGGAGCGCATGGAGGCCCAGGGGCAACCCTTCAACCCGGAACTCCACGAGGCCGTGGGCCAGGTCCCCAGCCAGGAGGTGCCCGAAGATCACGTGGCCCAGGTGCTCCAGGCCGGCTACGTGGAGAAGGAGCAGGGCGAAGAGGGCAAGGACAAACTGCTGCGACCAGCCCGGGTTCTGGTCAGCAAGGGAGGTGAATGAGCATGGCGAAAGACTACTACAGCATCCTCGGCGTGCCCAAGAACGCGGACGAGAAGGCCATCAAGAAGGCCTATCGCAAGCTGGCCCGCAAATATCACCCGGACGTGAACCCGGGGGACAAGGCGGCGGAGCAGCGCTTCAAGGAGATCAACGAGGCCTACCAGGTCCTCTCAGATCCGGAGAAGCGCAAGATGTACGACCGCTTTGGCCCGGATTGGGAGCAGTACGAGAAGGCCGGCGTGGGGCCGGAGGACTTCGCCCGGGGCTTTCGGCCCGGCGGCCCCGGCGCCCCAGGCGGCTACACCCGCACGGTGACCCCGGAGGAGTTCGAGCAGATGTTCGGGGGCGGCATGGGCGGCGTAGGCGCCGGCGGCTTCGAGGACATCTTCGAGAGCCTCTTCGGCGGCCGGGCCGGCCCAGGTGCGGGGGGCCGAGGCTTCCGAGAGCGGACGCCCCTGCGTCGTCGGGGCCAGGACATCACCGTGCCCGTGGAGATCACCCTGGAGGAGGCCTTCCACGGCACCAACCGCACCCTGCAGATGGACGACGGCCGCCGCATCCAGGTGCGCATCCCTCGGGGCGTGAAGACCGGCTCCCGGGTGCGGGTCAGCGGGGAAGGCGCGCCGGGCGTGGGCGGCGGCAAGCCCGGGGACCTCTACCTGGAGATCCGGGTGAAGCCCCATCCGCGCTTCCAGCGGGAAGGGGACAACTTGCGAGTGAAGGCGCCGGTGGATCTCTACACCGCAGTCCTGGGTGGGGAGGTCCAGGTGCCCACCCTGGAGCGTCCTGTGGCCCTGAAGATCCCGCCGGGCACCCAGAACGGCAAGGTCTTCCGGCTGCGGGGGCTGGGCATGCCCCACATGAAGAACCCGGACAAACGGGGAGATCTCTATGCGGTGGTGGACGTGAAGATCCCCACAGACCTGACGCCTGAGGAGAAGGAGCTCTTCCAGCGCCTGCGGGAGCTGCGGCGCGCACGGGTGCACTGAACTTGGAGCGAGGTGCGACAGAGGTTGGGAAGATCAGCGGTTTGGGCAGAACAAGAGGAGGGGGTGAGCCATGGTGGAAGTGCAGATCCGTTACGCCATCACCCGGCACCGGGAGGAATCGGAGCCGGTCTACACGCCGGACGTGGCCGCGGCCCTGGCCGGCATCAGCCGCCAGGCCCTGGAGGTCTACCGGCGGGAGGGGTTGATCCAGCCCAAAGTGCGGGCCGACGGCGCCCTGGGCTACAGCGTGGCCGACATCCGTCGGCTGGCCCGGATCCGGCGTCTGCGGGAGGAGATGGGCCTGGATCTGGCCGCGGTGGAGGTGGTGCTGCACCTGCGCCGCCAGGTCATGGAGCTGCGGCGTCAGCTGGCCGAGACCCAGCGGGCCATGGAGCAGCGTGAACGGGAGCTGCTCCAGGAGATCCAGCGGCTGCGGCGTCAGCTGGATGAGGCATCATTCTGGTTCTCATAGCCGGTTTTTTACAGCTCGGTTTTTTCTGGGCGGTTTTTCCTGGTCGGTTTTCAGGGCCAGTTTCCAGTGATGGTCGGTTCTCTCGGCCTGTGTTCTCTCAGCCTGTTGAAGATCCCTTGCCTCGAAGCTGGCGGCCAGGACGCCAACACCGACCCATACTGCCGAGTCATCCTTGAGGAGGTGGGAGAGATGGGAGAGTTTATCTTCAACATTGGGGCCAAGGTCTACTGCCGAGACGGCCAGTGCGGCAAGCTGGCCAAGGTGGTGGTGGACCCCAAGAGCAAGCGCATCACGGATCTGATCGTGGAGAAGGGCTTCCTGCTCAAGGAGGACCGGGTGATCCCCGTCTCTGTGGTGGAGAGCACCACAGACGAGGCCATCCAGCTGGCCATCGAGAGCAAGGAGCTCCCCAAGTTCCCCAAATACCGGGAGGTGGAGTTCGAGGAGCCGGCCCCGGACTGGAAGATGCGGGAGCCCTATCAGCTGGAGGATGTGGTGCACTGGGCCGCGGTCTACGGGGACGTGCCGGTGCTGGAGAGCCTGGCGCCCAAGATGCGGGTGCGGGTCCATGAGGGGATCAGCGGTGGCGCCGCGGTCATCCAGCGGGACACGCCCATCTTCACCGTGGAGGGCATGGTGGCTCGAGTCCACCATGTGATCACCGACCCGGAGAGCGGCGAGATCCGCTACATCATCGCCCGCCGGGGCATCCTGCCCTACCGGGTGGTCATCCCCGCGGAGCTCATCGAAGGGGTGGACGAGGAGGGGATCAGCCTGGACGCCACCCTGGACGACCTGAAGAAGCTCCAGCGCTGGACGCCCCGCTCGCCGGTGGACATCCTGGCCGAGCTGACCCAGAAGTTGCGGGAGTCGGAGCACGATTTCAGCCGGGTCACGGCCACGGTGGAGAAGGGCGTGGTGCGCCTGGCGGGCACGGTGGCCGACGAGGAGGCCAGGGAGACGGCCGAGGCCATCGCTCGCTCCGTGAGCGGGGTCATCGACGTGGAGAACGTCCTGGACACGGACACGGCCATCGTGGCCGCAGTCACCGCGGCCCTGGCCCAGGATCCCCGGACCAAGGACGCGATCATCGAGGTGATCAGCGACCGAGGCGTGGTGACCCTGAAGGGCCAGGTGGAGAGCGGGGAGGTCCGCCGGGCCGCGGAGGTCATCGCGGCCCAACAGCCGGGCGTGGTGGCGGTGATCAACGAGCTGGAGGTGCTCCCCCAGGAGGAGCTGCCGAACATCCCAGTGCCGCCGCCCCAGTCCTTCTAGCCCGATCCTTCCGCCCGATCCGTGGGCCTGGAGGGGGCGTCCGGCCGCTCCTCACCCCGTGGGGATGTGGCCGTTTCAACTGAACACACCCTGTGAGGAGAACGCGTATGAACGAGAAAGAATACCTGGAAAGCCTGACCCTGAACCTGATCGGCGACGACGAGCGGGGATACGATTTCATCACCGACGCCGGGGTCCAGGTGCTGAAAGAGCTCCAGACCGAGGAGCCCCGCATCTTTTCCCTCTACCTGGACATCTCGCCGGAGCGCATCCAGCACGAACCGGCGCCCATCCGCTACCGGCACCTGGTGGAGAGGGTGGCCGAGTCCATTGAGGACAAGGAGAACCGGCGCATGTTCCAGGCTGTGGCCGACGACATCGGCGCCATGCTCCTGAACGAGTACAACCTGATGCGGGGCAAGGGGCTGGTCATCTTCGCGGCGCCGGAGAAGTACTCGCCCAAGGGGCGCCGGGAGGTGAAGTACGAGACCATGGTCCGCTATCACCTGCCCGCGCCGCCCAAGGACGACCTGCAGTGGGGGGCGTTGCCCGTGCTCACCCCCTTGCTGGTGCAGATCGACGAGAACGAGCCCACCGGGGTGATCCTGGTGGACCGGCAGCGGGCCCGCTACTTCGTCTACTACATGGGCGAGGCCGCGGAGTACTCGGTCATGGAGTACGATCCCACCCCCCAGAAGACCCGGGCCCTGGGCTACGGCGCCCACAACCACGAGCAGTGGCTGGAGGAGAAGTACCGGGCCCATCTGCGCCACACGGTCCATGTGGCGGATCGGCTGAACCAGCTGGCGGACTGGAAGTGGATAGCCGTGGGGGGCACGGACCAGACGCCTGAGGATCTGGTGGAGCTCCTGCCCAAGCACCTGAAGCAGAAGCTCCTGGACACGTTCCAGATCGACGTGGACGCCAACTACAACCAGGTGCGGGACGAGGTGGCCCCCATCGTGCACCAGGCGGAGGTCCAGGAGGAGCGGGCCTTCCTGGAGCGCTGGATCGGCGAGCTGGAGCGCCGGGGCGAGCGGGCCGTCTTCGGCCTGGCGGACACCACCTTCGCCCTGCAACAGGGGCGCATCGACACCCTGATCACCCTGCCCTACTTCGAGCACAAGGGCTGGCAGTGCCAGGACTGCGGCGGCCTCATCGCCGATCTCATGGACCAACCGCCGTCCCAGTGCCCTTACTGCGGCGGCGAGCTGGCCACTGTGCCGGACATCGTCACCCTGGCCGCCGCCCAGACCCTGGAGCATGGGGGCCACGTGGAGGTGGTCCGGGACCCGGAGAACCAGAAGCTCCTGGAGAAGTACGGCAACTTCGGCGCCATTCTGCGCTTCTAGCA
>CAYQEB010000014.1:37879-46717 GCA_964416395.1 uncultured Caldilineaceae bacterium
ACCAGAAGCTCCTGGAGAAGTACGGCAACTTCGGCGCCATTCTGCGCTTCTAGCAGCGCCAGGAAGCCAGCCCGGTGGGGGGATCCTCGCCGGGCTTTTTTTCGCCCATCGCACCCCATCGCGCCCCCGTCGCGTCCTCTCGTGGGGCTGTCCGGGGCGGTCGGACCCAGGCCTTTGGGATTCCTCTAACTTTACGCTAATACTCCGCTTGTGTTTGTCAAATGGAGCCCGAGTACACTGGAGAAAGAGGACTTATCGAGTGGATGGCTGCTTGGGAGAAAATCGCTGGGGAAGCCATCGGGGAAGCCATCGGACAGGGGCAGTGCCCGGATGCAGGACGGTGCCCCCGTGGGCCGGGTCCGGGGAGCCTGATCGTGTTTGGCCCGGCTTGGCCCCGACCTTTTCCCATCCCAGCGGCCCTGCACCCTGACATGCACGACGGAATCATAAGGAGGGAATGACCCATGCGTTTCGACAAATTCACCCAGAAGGCCCAGGAGGCCGTGGTCCAGGCCCAGAACCTGGCCCAGGAGTACAACCACCCCACCATCGACCCGGAGCACCTGCTGAAAGCGCTCCTGGAGCAGGAAGGAGGGGTGGTCCCCGCGGTGATCAACCGCATCGGCGCGGACATGGCCATGCTGGAGCAGAGCCTGGAGCAGGCCTTGGCCCAGAAGCCCCGGGCCACCGGCGCCGCCGTCCAGGTGGGGATGAGCCGGGAGACCGCGGAGATCCTGGAGGAGGCGGAGCAGATCGCCCAGAGCATGAAGGACGAGTACACCTCCACCGAGCACATCCTCATGGCCATGGCCTCGCCCAAGGCCGGCAAGATCCGGGAGCTGCTGGCCCGCCACGGCGTGGACTACAACGCCATCATGCAGGCCCTGGCCAGCGTCCGGGGCAGCCAGCGGGTGACCAGCCAGAACCCCGAGGCCCAGTACGAGGCCCTCTCCAAGTACGGCCGGGACCTGACCGAGGAGGCCCGGAAGGGCAAGCTGGATCCGGTCATCGGCCGGGACGAGGAGATCCGCCGGGTGATCCAGATCCTGAGCCGGCGAACCAAGAACAACCCGGTGCTCATCGGCGAGCCGGGCGTGGGCAAGACGGCCATCGTGGAGGGGCTGGCCCAGCGCATCGTCAACGGGGACGTGCCCACCAACCTGAAGGACAAGCGCATCGTGGCCCTGGACCTGGGCGCGCTGGTGGCTGGCGCCAAGTACCGGGGCGAGTTCGAGGAGCGGCTGAAGGCGGTCCTGAACGAGATCAAGGCCGCGGAGGGCCAGATCATCCTCTTCATCGACGAGATGCACACCCTGGTGGGGGCCGGCGCCGCGGAAGGGGCCATGGACGCCAGCAACATGCTCAAGCCCATGCTGGCCCGGGGTGAGCTCCACGCCATCGGCGCCACCACCCTGGACGAGTACCGCAAGCACATCGAGAAGGACGCGGCCCTGGAGCGACGCTTCCAGCCCGTCTTCGTGAACGAGCCCAGCGTGGAGGACACCATCAGCATCCTGCGGGGGCTGAAGGAGCGCTACGAGGTGCACCACGGCGTGCGCATCACCGACAGCGCGGTCATCGCCGCGGCCACCCTCAGCCATCGCTACATCACCGACCGCTTCCTGCCGGACAAGGCCATCGACCTGATCGACGAGGCGGCCAGCCGCCTGCGCATGCAGATCGACAGCAAGCCCAAGGAGCTGGACGAGATCGACCGGCAGATCATGCAGCTGGAGATCGAGCGGGAGGCCCTGAAGAAGGAGACGGACCCGGCCAGCCAGGAGCGGCTGAAGGCCCTGGAGCAGGAGCTGGCCGAGCTCAAGGAGAAGAGCGCGGAGCTCACCGCCCGCTGGCAGGCCGAGCGGGAGGCCATCATGGAGGTGCGGCGGCTGAAAGAGGAGATCGAGCAGGTCCGCCTGGAGATCGAGCAGGCGGAACGGGAGTACGACCTCCAGAAGGCCGCGGAGCTCCGCTACGGCCGCCTGCGGGAGCTGGAGGAGCAGCTGGCCCAGGCGGAGGAGCGGCTGCGCCAGCTCCAGGCCGAGGGCGCGCTCCTGAAGGAGGAAGTGGACGCGGAGGAGATCGCCGAGATCGTCAGCGAGTGGACCGGCATCCCCGTCTCCAAGCTCATGGAAGGGGAGCGGGAGAAGCTCATCCGCATGGAGGAGTACCTGCACAGACGAGTGGTGGGCCAGGAGAAGGCCGTCCAGGTGGTGGCCGCGGCCATTCGCCGCAGCCGGGCCGGCCTCTCGGACCCGAACCGGCCCATCGGCAGCTTCATCTTCCTGGGGCCCACAGGCGTGGGCAAGACGGAGCTGGCCCGGGCCCTGGCCGAGTTCCTCTTCGACGACGAGCGCAACATGGTGCGCATCGACATGAGCGAGTACCAGGAGCGGCACACCGTGGCCCGGCTCATCGGCGCCCCTCCCGGCTACGTGGGCTACGAGGAGGGCGGCCAGCTCACCGAGGCCGTGCGTCGGCGCCCCTACTCGGTGGTGCTCCTGGACGAGATCGAGAAGGCCCATCCCGAGGTCTTCAACGTGCTGCTCCAGGTGCTGGACGACGGTCGGCTGACCGACGCGCAGGGGCGGACGGTGGACTTCCGCAACACCATCATCATCATGACCAGCAACATCGGCAGCCAGTACATCCTGGAGGTGGCTGGCATGGATGAGAAGGTGGAGCAGCGGGTCCTGGACGCCCTGCACGCCCACTTCCGGCCGGAGTTCCTGAACCGGGTGGACGAGATCGTCATCTTCCACAGCCTGACCATGGAGCACCTGAAGAAGATCGTGGAGCTGCAGCTGGAGGCCTTGAACAAACGCCTGGCCGACCACAACATCAGCCTGACCCTGACCGACGCGGCCAAGGAGCAGCTGGTGAAGGAGGGCTACGATCCGGCCTTCGGCGCCCGGCCCTTGAAGCGGGTCATCCAGCGGCGCATCGCCGACCCCCTGGCCCTGGAGATCCTGGAAGGCCGGGTGCGGGATGGCGACCACGTGCTGGTGGACTTCCAGGACGAGGAGTTCACCTTCACCGTGGTGGAGCCGGAGCCGGTGGTGGCCTAGGCTGGGGAGCGAGAGCACGCGGGGCGATCCCCGGGAGCGTCTCCTGGGATCGCCCCCGCGGACACGTACAGCGAAACCGAAGAAGCGTGAAACCGAGGAGGGAACGAGTATGAAAAACCGCAAGCTGGACCGCAGCGAGTGGGAACGGGAGCTGGCCAAGCTCAGCGAGGAGGAGTACGACTGGGACGTGATCCTGGAGACCTTTCACCCGGAGCTGGGCTACGGCGTCATCGCGGAGCACGTGCCCCTGCTGGCCGTGGATGTGGACGTGAAGGATGGCCGGGACGACGCGGTGATCATCAGCTGGGGGCCGGAGCCGAACCTGAACAGCCACGCCCAGTACGATCCGGTGGCCATCTGGCTGGCCTTGGACGAGGAGGGGCGCCCTACATCCCTGGAGGTGATCAGCAAGGACGGCTCCAAGGCCTTCGCCACCTTCCACGGACCGTACCAGGAGCAGGCCGGGTAGCCGGTCCTTGAACATAAGCAGGCCACAAACGTTCGTCTTATCCTTCGCTAACATTGCGCTGATGCTGTTCAAACAGAGCCGCCATAGAATGGAAAATGAGGGTTGCGGATCCGATCTGTTCAGAAACGTTGCACTGAAATCCGGCTTCTGAGACCAGACGAGATCGCACCCAGTCGAACGGCGACGAACGACGGTAGTGAGTGACAGGACAGCGAACCGATAGGCTTGTTTGATCACAAGGAGGTGACAGTATGAGCACGCTGACTCGATGGGATCCCTTCCGGGAGATGATGGCTCTGCGCAACACCATGGAGCGCCTGATGGAGGATGTGGAGCGCCCTCTGTGGCGGGCCGAGACTCCTGAGTTCCTGCGCTTGGCCGTGGATGTGAGCGAGACGGACGACAGCTTCATCGTGAAGGCCTCTCTGCCCGGCATCAACCCTGAGGATCTGGACATCAGCATGACCGACAATGTCCTGACCATCAAGGGCGAGATCAAGATGGAGGAGGAGAAGGAAGGCGAGAAGTACCACATCCGGGAGCGCCGCTACGGCCGCTTCATGCGCAGCCTGACCTTCCCCGTGCCGGTGGACGCGGACAAGATCGAGGCCACCTACGAGAACGGTGTCCTGACCCTGGTCCTGCCCAAGGCGGAAGAGGCCAAGCCCAAGAAGATCGAGATCAAGACCAACGGCCACAAGGTCATCGAGGGCAAGGTCTCCTAACCGAGGCCCGTCCTTGAGGCCCATCCTCCGAAACGCAAAAGCCCCGTCCGGGATGTCCCGGACGGGGCTTTTGCGCGTTCCTGCTTCCTGGAGCACCGGCCAGAGCCTAGGCCCCAGCCTCCCCTCCTCCGCCCGCGCCCGGAGCGCCGGCATCCGGCCGAGGGTTGCGGGCCAGGTAGTCCTCCACCAGCAGGATGTTGTCCCCTGCGTGCTTCATCACGTTGAGCAGATCCGACATGCTGGAGACCTCCTCCAGCTGCTCGGTGACGAACCACTGCAGGAAGTCCCGGGTCAGGTGGTCGTTCTCCTGGATGGCCAGGTCCACCAGCCCGTTGATCAGCTCCGTCACGTGGAGCTCCTGCTGCAGGGCCATCTCCACACACTCGATGGGCTTCTCGAACTCGTTCTTGGGGCCTCGCACCGGCGGCACCAGGCCCACCGCCCCCGCATCGGTCAGATAGTGGAGGAACTTCAGGGCGTGGCCGTACTCCTCGTTGGATTGGGCGTAGAAATACTTGGCCAGCTCGGGCAGGGTCTCTCGGTCGTAGTAGAGGGCGAAGGCCAGGTACTGGGCCGCCGCGAAGAACTCCTCCTCCACCTGCTTGTTCAGGGCGTCAACGATCCGCTGTTTCAGCAACATCATCCTCTCCTCCTTCTGGTTGGGTCCTCTGATTGCACACCACACGAAGCCGGGCCGGGAAGGGCCTGCAGCCATGCTGGAGGTCACAGCGCCCGGCTCAACAGACGGACAGGTTGCCCTGCGCCCTGAGCATCACGTCCGTTTGAACGCCTTCTCCAACTCCCCCGCGCTGAGCTGGATCATGGTGGGGCGGCCGTGGGGGCAGGTCCGCGGGGACTGGCAGGCCTCCAGCTGGCGCACCAGCTCCTTCATCTCGATGTCGCTCAGCACCTGCCCCGCCTTGATGGCCGCCCGCTTGCAGACCATCTTCACCAGCCGGGCCTCCAGCTCCTCCCCCACCAGGTTGCGCTCCTGGGCCAGGCCCTGGAGGATCTCGTCCAGGACCCGTTCCGGATCCTGGTTGGCCAGCAGGCTGGGCACCGCCCGCACCAGGAAGGTCTCTCCGCCGAAGGGCTCGATCTGAAAGCCCACCCGGGCCAGGGCCTCCAGGTGTTGGGCGATGAGCCCGGCTCGCTCGCTCCCCAGGTGGACGGTGATGGGCTCCAACAGCCCCTGCTGGGGAGGCGTCCCCTGGGGCGCGCCGTAGCGCTGGGCCATGAACTTCTCGTAGAGGATGCGCTCGTGGGCCGCGTGCTGGTCGATGAGGTAGAGCCCCTCCGGCCCCTCGGCCACGATGTACATGGCCCCCACCTGGCCCACCACCCGCAGGGGCGGCAGCTTCCGAGAGGGGGCGCTGGGCTCGCTGGTCACCGGCTGGGGCGGGGGCGAGACCGACGCCTCTCCCTCTCCCGGGACAGCCTCCGGGGCCAGGGCTGGCGGGCCCTCCTGGGGCTTTGGGGGCACGAAGAGATCCAGCTCGTGCTGCCCGGCCTGGAGGATGGATTCCCGTCGGGCGGCCCAGCCGCTCAGCCGCTCCTCGACGCCAGCCTGGCCTTCCCCTGCTCCGGGGGCGCCCTCCCCCGGCAGCTCCAGCCCCGGGATGGCTGCGTGGGTGACCACCACCTGGCGCACGCTCTTCTGCACTCGAGAGAAGACTCGCCGGGCGTCCTGGAAGCGCACCTCCGTCTTGCGGGGATGGACGTTCACATCCACCTGGGCCGGGTCCATCTCCAGGAAGATCACGGCCACGGGGTAGCGGCCCACGGGCAGCAGGGTGTGGTAGGCCTGGACCACCGCGTGGGTCAGGCTGCGGTCTTCGATGTAGCGGCGGTTCACGAAGAGGTCGATGTGGCTGCGGTTGGCCTTGGTCCAGGTGGGCAGGCTCACGTAGCCGGAGACCTGGATGCCCCTGGAGCCAGCCGTGCCGGGGACCGCCCCTGCCGAGGGTTGGGCCAGGGCGCCGAATTCGTCCAGCCCCATGAAGTCCACCTCGTCCGGCTCTCCCCTCTGGGCAGGCCCGCCTTCGGGGACCAGGGGGACCATCTGCCGGGCCTTCTCCAGGCCGTGGATCTTCACCAGCACGTCGAAGACCTGGCCGCTGCCGGTGGACTGGAAGAGGAGCCGCCCCTCGCTGACAAAGCTGAATCGGCGTTCCGGGTGGGCCAGGGCATAGCGCTGGACGATGGCGGCGATGTGGCCGGCTTCCGTGGCCGGCTTGCGCAGGAACTTGCGCCGGGCGGGGGTGTTGAAGAAGAGGTGCTCCACGGTGACCACCGTCCCCACGGGCAGGCCGGCTCGACTCTGGGCCACCAGCGTGCCTCCTTCCACCCGCAGCTGGACGCCGAACTCCTCCTCCCGGTGGCGGGTGGCCAGGGTCAGGTGGCTGACCGCGGCGATGCTGTAGAGGGCCTCCCCCCGGAAGCCGAAGGTGGCGATGTGGTCCAGGTCCTCGGCCCGCTGGAGCTTGCTGGTGGCGTGGTGCTGCACGGCCAGCGGGGCCTCCTCCGCCGGGATGCCGTGGCCGTTGTCCGTCACCCGCAGGAGACGCTGGCCTCCCTCCCGGATCTCCACCCGGATCTCCGTGGCGCCGGCATCCAGGCTGTTCTCGATGAGCTCCTTGGCCACGTTGGCCGGGCGCTCCACCACCTCGCCGGCGGCGATCTTGCCCACCACTTCGGGTGGGAGGACGTGAATGCTCATGGGGAGATTATAGCATCCACTTGGGGGAATGGGGGAATGCACGGTGGTTGGACGCGGGGTGGTGGGAGATCTCTTCAGAAGCTGGCCAGATTCCGAGGAGATTCAAGGTCCGAGGAGTTTCAAGGTTCGAGGAGATTCAAGGGAAGAGACCCCGAGAGAGGTTCAAAGCGCCCTCTCCACCGTGGCCTCCTGGCCCAACATGTCCACCACCTTGATCGCCACCCGAGCCGGGCCGGGCGGCAGGGGGATGCGGTAGCGGCCCTGGACCAGCCGACCTTTGCCCTTGGGCGCGTCCGCGTGGACGGCCCGGAAGACCTGGCCGTCGTAGGCTGGGTCCACAGCCACAGAGAGGACGCTGGTCCGCCAGTCCGCCAGGGGGGCTTCCAGGGCCGGGTTGTGGACGGACTCCAGGGTGATGGTCAGCTGGTTCCCCTGCCGCTCCCAGCGGACGGCCACCTGGAGGGGAGAGTCAGGCTGGGCCGATCCGGGCTGGGGCGAGGCATCTGCGCCTGGGGTCCGGTAGACCGCGAAACACGGGGGGCTCTTCAAGGAGGGCCGGGGCTCGGCGGCCAGCTGCTCCTGGATCCGCCGCTGCAGGCGCCGGGTGCAGGTCTGGATGGCGCCCAAGCTCACGTCGCAGCCGATCCAGGGTCGATCCAGGGCCTGGGCCACGGCCAGGGTGGTGCCCGAGCCCGCGAAGGCGTCCAGGACCAGATCCCCCGGCTCGCTGCTGGTCTCGACGATGCGTCGGAGCAGGGCCTCCGTCTTCTGGGTGGGGTAGTTCACGTCCTCGCTGGGCACCGTGCCCAGGCCGGGGATGTCGTCCCAGATGTTGTCCACGGCCCGCCGGGCCACGAAGCGGTCCCGACCTCGGCGCTCCAGGTAGTACTTGATGCCGATGTTGCCCCCGTTGGAGGCGTAGACCCGGCGCTGCTCCGGGTCCACCACGACCTGGCCGCCGTAGGGGGCGTAGATGCGGCCCTGGCGGTGCAGCTCCACCAGCTTCTCGAAGCTGTAGGCGCCCGGGTGGGAGGTGCGGAAGAAGCCCCCCTCGTCCTCCATGAAGCGCAGGGCGGCCTCGGCTCGGGTGAAGACCACCTCCCGCTGGGGGCGATGCCAGGTGGGGCCGGCGCTCCGGTCCCGGGCGAAGATGTGAAGGAAATGGCTGCTGCGGGGGAAGTAGAAGGCCCGCACCTTGGCGCCCCGGGCCACCTGGCTGCGCCAGGTCACCGTGTTCAGGTAGTTGGCCGGCCCGAAGACCTCCTCCAGCAGAAGGAGCAGGTGGGCCTGGCGGCGGTGATCGCAGTGGAGCCAGAGGACGCCCTGGGGCCTCAGGAGGGGGCGGAGGAGGAGCAGCCGTTCGTACATGAACTGGAGGTAGCCCTCCTCGGCCCAGGCGTCGGAGTACTGGACCCGCTGGCCCAGGACCGGGCCGCCGGGGTTTCCCGTGCGCTCGTCCCGTCCCCGAAGCTGGACCCGGCTGTGGAAGGCGTTGCCCGTGTGGAAAGGGGGATCGATGTAGATGAGCTGGATCTTCCCCTCGTAGCCCTGGGCCAGGAGATGGGCCAGGCTCTCCCGGTTGTCCCCGTGGATCAGGCAGTTGGGCTGGGCCGTGGCGAGGGGAAGATCCGTCCGCTCCCTGGGCTGGAAGGTCTCCACCAGGCGGAGGGGGCCGGTCCGGATCCGCTGAGGAGCCTCCTTCCCCGCCCAGACCAGCCGCGAGGGGCCCTCCGGCGGTGGGATGGGGATGGCGCTGCTCTGGGATGCGGGTGTTTCGGCCATGGTTTCTGGGCGATCCTGGCGGGTTTTTGCTGTGGGTTTTCCCTGTGGATTTTCGCTGCAGAGCAGAGCGGAAGG
>CAYQEB010000014.1:46817-61223 GCA_964416395.1 uncultured Caldilineaceae bacterium
GGGTTTTTGCTGTGGGTTTTCCCTGTGGATTTTCGCTGCAGAGCAGAGCGGAAGGCCTCATCGGATCCAGGCTCTGGACACAACGAGGTTGGCCCCATTGTAGCAGAGGCCCGAGGGAGACGCCAGACCGGTTCCAGGGCGATCCCAGGCCCTTTGGGGGGCTGTCTTGGGGCTTTCGCTTCGAGTTGACAAAGCGTTCAAACCTTGCTAGGATAGCTGGGAGCCAGCCATGGCTGAAGACGCCGAGCAGGCCCTTTCCCGCTTCTGGGTCCCGGGCCTCCCCAGCCCCTAGCGGGGTCGGCGAAGCGGCTTTGGGCGGAGCTCCCCGGCCCTTCTGCCCAGGCGGAAGGCCAGCAGAGGTGGCGCCGGGAACGATCTCCCTCCCCTGGGTTCACTGGCTTGCGATTCCCCCTCGCCGCTGCACCAGACAGCATCGAAAACACAGCCGTTCTCACACCGACAACCTGTTGCCTGCACCTGTCAACTGCACCCGTCATCTGTCCTCGCGCGGCCTGTTCCAGGTTGCGCCTGCAACTTGAGCGCCCCAGCAGGCCCGGGCTGATGAGCTTCCCGGGAGATGAGGACGCCTGGGACCTGACTGCTCTTTTCCGTCCTCGCAGCACCCCCGGAAGCGCCCCTGCCTTTATCGTTACCCCGTCATCTACGAGGAGTGCGCCTGTATGGCAAAAAAGCTGTTAGAGGTTCGCAACCTGAAGACCCAGTTCTTCACCCAGGACGGCATCGTCCACGCGGTGAACGGCATCTCCTACCACGTGAACGAAGGCGAGACCGTGGCCATTGTGGGGGAGTCGGGGAGTGGCAAGAGCGTCAGCGTCATGTCCCTCATCCGGCTGATCCCCCAGCCACCCGGCAAGATCGTGGACGGCGAGGTCTGGTTCGATGGCCAGGACCTCCTCCAGCTGAGCGAGGATGAGCTGCGCCGCATCCGGGGCAACCGCATCGCCATGATCTTCCAGGACCCCATGACCTCCCTGAACCCGGTGCTCACCATTGGTCGGCAGATCACCGAGGCCCTGGAGCTGCATCTGGGCATGGGCCGGGAAGAGAGCCGCAAGCGGGCGGTGGAGCTCCTGGAGCTGGTGGGCATCCCAGGGGCCAGCGCCCGCCTGGACGACTACCCCCACCAGTTCTCCGGCGGCATGCGCCAGCGGGTGATGATCGCCATGGGCCTGAGCTGCAACCCCCAGCTGCTCATCGCCGATGAGCCCACCACCGCCCTGGATGTGACCATCCAGGCCCAGATCGTGGACCTGGTGGAGCGGCTGAAGCAGGAGCTGGGCATGGCCATCATCTGGATCACCCACGATCTGGGGGTGGTGGCCGGCATGGCCGACCGGGTCTTGGTCATGTACGCTGGCTTCATCGTGGAGAAGGCCTCGGTGGACGACCTCTACGGCCGCCCTCTCCACCCCTACACCCTGGGGCTGCTGCGCTCTGTGCCTCGCCTGGACCTGGGGCGACGCAAGCGGCTGATCCCCATCGAAGGCCTGCCCCCGGATCTGTTGGACCCCCCCAGCCATTGCCCCTTCGCCCCTCGCTGTGAGTTCGCCATGGACAAATGCTGGCAGGAGAACCCACCCTTGGAGACGGTGCAGCCTGGCCACGAGGTGGCCTGCTGGGTGGACATCTCCGAGGTGGACGTGTACATCACTGAAGAAGAGACCACAGGGGAAGAAGAGACCACAGGGACAGTGCAATGAGCGACACAGGAACCAACATGGCCAACCCGTCCAGCACCGCCAACGGCGCCGACGGCAAAGAAGTGATCCTCCACGTGGACAACCTGAAGATGCATTTCCCCATCACCCGGGGGATCATCATCCAGCGCCAGGTGGGCAGCATCAAGGCGGTGGACGGCGTCTCTTTTGACCTCTACCGAGGGGAGACCCTGGGGCTGGTGGGGGAGTCGGGTTGTGGCAAGTCCACTACCGGCCGAGCCATTCTCCAGCTCTATCGCCCCACCGACGGCAAGGTGGTCTTTGAAGGGCAGGACCTGACCACCATGAAGGGCAGCGAGCTGCGCCGCATGCGTCGGCGCATGCAGATGATCTTCCAGGACCCCTACGCCTCCTTGAACCCGCGCATGACCGTGGGCAGCATCATCGCCGAACCCCTGGAGGTGCACAACATCGGCGGCAACCGCAAGGAGCGCCAGGAGCGGGTCCAGGAGCTGCTGAAGATCGTGGGCCTCAACCCCTACTTCATCAACCGCTACCCCCACGAGTTCTCCGGCGGCCAGCGACAGCGCATCGGCGTGGCCCGGGCCCTGGCCCTGAACCCGGCCTTCATCGTCTGCGATGAGCCCATCTCTGCCCTGGACGTCTCCATCCAGGCCCAGATCATCAACCTGCTGGAGGATCTGCAGAACGACCTGGGGTTGACCTACCTCTTCATCGCCCATGACCTCTCGGTGGTCCGCCACATCTCGGACCGCATCGCGGTGATGTACCTGGGCAAGATCGTAGAGCTGGCGGATCGGGACGAGCTCTACGAGAACCCCATGCACCCCTACACCCAGGCCCTTCTCTCCGCGGTCCCCATCCCGGACCCGCAGATCGAGAAGAAGCGCCAGCGCATCATCCTGGAAGGGGACGTGCCCAGCCCGGCCAACCCGCCCAAAGGCTGCAATTTCTGCACCCGCTGCCCCCGGGTCATGGACATCTGCCGGGAGAAGGAGCCCGCCTTCACGGACCTGGGGGACGGCCACTATGTGGCCTGCTTCCTCTACGACGAGGTGAAGCCGGTGGAGGAAGCGACCGTCGCGGTCGCGTAACAGCCGACCCCGGCTTGGCATCAAATGAGTGCCGCTGCACGCACTCATCCCGGAGCGATGGCGCTCCCCATAACCGAGCTTTTCCGTGCCCTCTCCACGCATTCCTTGAGAAAGGGGGTGGTGTACGCCAACAAAGCCGTTGCCGGTCTGCAAGGCTTCCGGGTCTCGTTCCAATCCCCGGCCCAGCCCTGCGACCACGAAGGGGCAAGCCCAGGCAGCCGCTGCACCCAGACAAGGATGGACGGGCAGGCGACTCGGAGGAGTTCGGCAAACTCGTAACCAGACCCTGCTCGGCCTGCGCTTGCAGCAGAACTTTCGTGGCAGACCCTACTCGCCCGGACCGGATCCCCCGTCCGATGGTGTACACGGGCCCGGACATCCACGCGATGACGTGGCTCCGGCGTAGTGTTGGCCACGAAACTTTTTGCCCAGCGGGCGAACACCCAGACAACGTCCAGACAACGCCCAGGGAATAACCTGCACCCACGTGTCTGTCTTGTATCGTTGAACATTCCATAAACCCCACATCTTCACAAATCGAGGAGGTAAGTGCATGCGCACACACTATCGAACGTACCTGATCATGGCCGTATTGGTGGTGGCTGCCCTGGTGCTCACGGCCTGCCCGGCCCAGCAGCCGGCCGCCCCAGCCGAGCCCCAGGTGGTCGAGGTCACCCGCATCGTGGAAGGGACGCCGGAGGTGATCGTGGTCACGGCCACGCCGGAGCCCACCATGATGGAAGAGGAGAAGGTCACGGTGAACTACAACTGGGGCACCGAACCCCCCACCGCGGACCCGGCCCTGGCCACCGACACCACGTCCTCCGCGCTGATCGGCTCCATCTTCATGGGCCTGACCGACCTGGACGACGAGACCCAGGAGGCCGTGCCCGCCCTGGCCACCAGCTGGGAGAGCAACGACGAGAAGACGGTCTGGACCTTCAAGCTGCGGGACGACATCCCCTGGGTGGTCTACAACCCGGCCACGGGCGAGACCGAGGTGGTCACCGACGATGAGGGCAACCCCCGCATGGTCAACGCCCACGATGTGGTCTACGGCGTGAAGCGCACCCTGGATCCCAACACCGCCTCCGACTACGCCTACATCCTCTACTACATCCAGGGCGCCGAGGAGCTGAACAACGCAGACCCCGCGGCGGAGAACTTCCAGGAGCTCTACGACGCTGTGGGCGTGACCGCTCTGGACGACTACACCGTGCAGTTCACCCTGAAGGTGCCGGCCAGCTTCTTCCCCCAGATCGCCAGCATGTCCCAGACCTTCCCCATGCCCCAGTGGGTCATCGAGGAGAAGGGTGACCGCTGGATCGAGCCCGGCTTCATCGCCACCAACGGCGCCTACGTGATGACCGAGTGGATCCACGGGGATCACCTGACCCTGGAGAAGAACGAGAACTGGCCTCTGTGGGGCACGGACTACGCGCCCAGCAACATCGAGCGGCTGGAAGGCGTGATGATCGAAGAGGTCTCCACCTCCTTCGCGCTCTACGAATCCAACGAGCTGGACACCTCGGGCGTGCCCCTGGAGCAGATCGACCGGGTGAAGGCGGATCCGGTGCTGAGCCAGGAGTTCGTCAACGCCCCCATCAACTGCACCTACTACTACGGCTTCATCATGGAGAAGGCCCCCACCAACGACGTGCGGGTGCGCAAGGCCCTCTCCGCCGGCATCGACCGCAAGACCCTGGTGGAGCAGGTGACCAAGGGCGGCCAGATCCCGGCCAACACCTTCACCAACCCCCTGAACTTCGGCTCCCCGGCTGGGGATCCCGAGGTGGCTCCTTGGGCCCTGCCTGAGGACATGGGCGGCACCGGCTACGCCGCGGCGGTGGAGATGGGCAAGGGCCTGCTGGAAGAGGCGGGCTTCCCCAACGGCAGCGGCCTGGATGTCCTGCTCATGCACAACGTGAGCGAGGGCCACGCCCGCATCGCCCAGGCCGTCCAGGCCATGTGGCAGAGCGCCTACCCGGAGATGAACGTCACCATCGAGACCCAGGAGTGGCGGGTCTACCTGAAGACCATCGACAAGGACAGCCCCCTGGAGGATCAGCCCAACGTCTTCCGCCTGGGCTGGTGCGCGGACTACCCCCACGCCAACAACTGGGTGCACGAGGTCTTCAACACCAACGCCGGCGCCAACCGGGTGCGCATGAGCGAGGACGACCCGCAGGTGGGTGATCTGGTCAAGGAGTTCAACGAGACCACCGTCAAGGCCCAGGTGGCCGGCGAGGAAGAGGCCAAGGCGCTCTACAAGCGGGCCGAGCAGCTCCTCGTGGACGAGATCGTGGCCATCGCGCCCATCTACTACTACACCACCGTGAACGTGACCAAGCCGTGGCTGACACGGACCTACGATCCCATCAAGCTGCACCTCTACCAGTGGCAGCTGGACTGGGAGGCCAAGAAGGCCGCCATGCAGTAACGGCGACCTCTGGTCGGCCTGCTGATGACTGCTCCGTGGCTGTGGGTGTTTCTCGCCCACAGCCACGGAGCTTGTTGGGATTTCCGTGGAGGTTCGCAGCGATCCGTCTTTCACAGCGATTCATCTTTCACAGCAAGGATGAGCTTTCATGACTCAGTACATCATCCGGCGCATCTTCTGGGCCATCCCTGTGCTCTTCATGGTCATCCTGGTGACCTTCGTCATGGCCCGAGCCCTGCCCGGCGGCCCCTTCGACTTTGCCGGTGACCGCAGCCTGCCCGAGAGCGTGCGCAAGAACCTGGCCCGCAAGTACAACCTGGACGATCCCCTGCCCGTCCAGTTCGCCAAGTACATGGCCGACGTCCTGCGGGGGGACCTGGGGCCCTCCTTCCGCAGCCGCTCCCAGACGGTCAACGACATCCTGGCGCAATCATTTCCCATCTCATTCCAGCTGGGCATTCTCTCCATCCTCCTGGGGCTCATCATCGGCATACCAGCCGGGGTGGTAGCCGCCATCAACCACAACGGCTTCCTGGACTATTTCAGCTCCTTCATCGCCATCCTGGGGGTCTCCATCCCCAACATCGTCCTGGGGCCCTTCCTCATCTGGCTGGTGGGGCTGAAGCTGGGCTGGCTGCCCGTGGCCCGCTGGGGCGCGGACTACACTGAGTTTTACTTCGGCATCATCCCGCCCCTGACCTCGGTGAGCTTCTGGACCCACGCCATCCTCCCCACCATCACCATCGGCACCGGCCTCTCCGCCGGCATCGCTCGGCTGACCCGCGCCAGCCTGCTCCAGGTGATCCGGGAGGACTACATCCGCACGGCCCGGGCCAAAGGGTTGCCCTCCTGGGCGGTGATCTTCATCCACGCCCTGAAGAACGCCCTGATCCCCGTGGTGACCATCCTGGGGCCCATGTTCGCGGCGGTGGTCACCGGCTCCTTCGTGGTGGAGCAGATCTTCGGTCTGCCCGGCATGGGCCGCCACTTCGTCCAGAGCGTGACCAACCGGGACTACCCGGTGGTGCTGGGCGCCTCCCTGGTCTACGCGGTGCTCCTGGTGATGGCCAACCTGCTCGTGGACATCGCCTACGCCTTCCTGGATCCGCGGATCCGCTACGATTGAGCCGGGGCCGGCCCGGGAAGAGCCCGCGGATCCGTCCCCTTGCTGTTCCACCCACCGACCATGCAGGGTTCCTGCCGAGGGCCTGCATGCGAAAGGAGTTTTTATGGCTGCCAGCGCAAGCCCTATTGCCCAGAAAGCCATCGAATCCGCCAGGCGGGGCCGAAGCCCCCTGGCCGACACCTTCCGCCAGTTTCGCAAGAACCGGGTGGCCATGTTCAGCACCATCTTCCTGGTGCTGCTGATCCTGGTGGCCGTCTTCACCGACACCTTCGTCTTCACCCTCTTCACCGGAGAGAAGCCCCAGCCTCTGCTGGCCCCCTACCACTACAGCGAGGCCAACTTCATCTACGTGAACGCCCCGCCCATGACCCGCACCGAGGATGGGAATCTCTACCTGCTGGGCACGGACTACCTGGGCCGGGACATCCTCAGCCGCACCCTCTACGGCACCCGGATCTCCCTGGCTGTGGCCTTCGTGGCCGCCACGGTGAGCCTGATCATCGGGCTGATCTACGGACTCATCTCCGGCTATTCGCGACCCGCCATCGACAACCTGATGATGCGCACCGTGGACTTTCTCTACGGCTTCCCCATCATCATCTTCATCATCCTCATGCAGGTCTACTTTAAGTCCCTTTCCCGGCGCGGGGAAGGCGGGCTGGCCGACATCCTGATCGGCCTGGACAAGGCCATGGGGGGCATGTTCTTCCTCTTCATCGCCATCGGCATGCTCAACTGGCTGGGCATGGCCCGCATCGCCCGAGGGCAGACCCTCTCGTACAAGCAGAAGGAGTTCGTGGAGGCGGCCCGCTCCGTGGGGGCGACCAACCTGCGCATCATGGGCAAACATCTGCTGCCCAACATCCTGGGGCCCTGCATCGTGGCCGAGACCCTGGCCATCCCGGGCTACATCTTCCTGGAGGCCTTCCTGAGCTTCATCGGCCTGGGGGTGAACCCGCCCACGCCCAGCTGGGGGCTGATGATCTCCGAGGCCTACCCGGCCCTGCGCACCTATCCCCACCAGCTCTTCGTCCCGGCCATCGCCTTGACCCTGACCACCCTGGCCTTCAACTTCATGGGCGACGGCCTGCGGGACGCCTTCGACCCCCGGCTGCGGGGCGAGGGGTAGCCCGAGGGCTGGCGCAGTTTGGCGCAGATCGATACCGTGACGGAAAATGTACGGGCGTGATCACCACGCCCGTACTTGTCCGTCTGGACCTGTTCACCATGCCGCTTTGAAAGAGACCATGTCTACCAAATCCATCCTGCTCACCCTGCTGCTCACTCTGTTGCTCACCCCGTTGCTGACAGCCTGCGCATCCCCGTCTGCACCGGAGACGCCTCCGGCCACCCCCACGGCCCGGCCCCGGCCCACGGCCACGCCCACACCCACCCGGCCGCCTCACCCACCCCAGATCGCCTTCGAGACGGACCGAGACGGCAACGGAGAGGTCTACCTCATGGACGCGGACGGCAGCAACCTGGTCAATCTCACCGAGCACCCGGCCTACGACGGCACCCCCAGCTGGTCCCCGGATGGCCTGCGCCTGGCCTTCACCTCCGAGCGCAGCGGCGCGCCCAATGTCTTCATCCTGGACCTGGAGGACGGCCAGGTGACCCAGCTCACCAAGTCCGTGGAGGACTACAGCGTGGTCCCGGCTTGGTCCCCGGACGGCTCCCTGATCCTCTTCTCCTCCAACCGCACCTACATCGTCCCCGGGGAAGGTGGCCAGTTGGAGGTGCCGGGCAACACCAAGATCTGGGTGGTGGACGTGCTGGGCGCGCTGCCCCCCAAACGCCTGACCGGCCGCCTGGGGCTGGATCTCTTCGCCAGCTGGGCGCCGGACAGCCAGCGCATGGTCTTCATGAGCAAACGGGACGGCAACCTGGAGATCTACCTCTGGGATCCGGACCAGGGCCCAGTGAACCTGACCAACCACCCCGCCCGGGACATGAACCCGGACTGGTCACCCGACGGCAACCGCATCGCCTTCATGAGCGACCGGGACGGCAACATGGAGATCTACGTCCTGGACCTGCGGGACAACAGCCTGACCAACGTCTCCCAGAACCCCGCCCAGGACGGGGACCCGGACTGGTCGCCCGATGGCCGCCAGCTGGCCTTCATCTCCGACCGGGACGGCAACAACGAGATCTACGTCATGGACGCGGACGGCAGCAACGTGCGCCGCCTCACGAACAACCCCGCGGACGACATCCACCCCCAGTGGCGTCCCTGAGTCCCCGGCCCTTCCCCCCACGTTCACCAGGAGGACCCCATGGACCTGAACTTCACCCCGGAGGAACGCCGGTGGCAGGCGGAGGTGCGGGCCTTCGCCCAGGCGGAAGTGGCCCCCTTCGCCCGGCAGTGGGACGAAACGGAGCAGGTGGACCGGACCCACGTGCAGAAGCTGGCCGATTTCGGCCTCTTCGGCCTGGTGATCCCGGAGGAGCACGGCGGGCGCGGCCGCACGCCCCTGGAGGCGCTCCTGGCTGTGGAGGCGGTGGCCGAGAGCTGCGGCATCAGCGGCCGGCTGGTGGTGGACCACAACTTCGGCCCCACGGGGCTGATCCTCCACTACGGCAGCCCGGAGCAGAAGGCCCGCTGGCTGCCGGCCATCGCCCGAGGAGAGGTGCTGACCAGCATCTGCATCACCGAACCAGAGCACGGCAGCGACGCCAACCTCCTGGAGACCACCTTGACCCCGGACGGATCCGGCGGCTACCGGCTGAACGGCCACAAGCGCTGGATCACCGGGGCCGGGGAGCGAGAGCTCTACGTGGTCTTCGCCCGCTTCGGCCAGACGCCCGGAGCCAACGGCATCGGCTGCGTCCTGGTCCCCGCGGCGAGCCCGGGCGTGGAGAACGGCCCCCGGGAGCCCACCCTGGGTCTACGGGGCATCCGGGAGGCGGAGCTCCTCTTCCGGGACGTGCCCATCGCCCCGGATCAGGTGCTGCTGCCGGCCGGGCCTGGGAGCTTCGGCAAGCTCATGCGGGCCTACAACGGCCAGCGGGTGGGCGCGGCCATGGTGGCCACGGGCATCGCCAGCGCCGCGCTCCAGGCCGCCCTGGCCTACGCCCAGGAGCGCCACCAGTTCGGCCGGCCCATCGCCGACTTCCAGGCCATCCAGTTCCGCCTGGCCGACATGGCCATCCTGCGGGACGCGGCCCGGCTCCTCTGCTACCGGGCCATCCAGAGCGGGGACCCGCCGGATCGGTACGCGGCCAGCGTCTGCAAGACCTTCGCCGCGGAGGCGGCCATCGCGGTCACCAACAGCGCGCTCCAGGTCTTCGGCGGCAACGGCTACAGCCGCAACTACCCCATCGAGCGCCTCCTGCGGGACGCCCGCATGTTCACCCTGGGCGGCGGCACCGTGGAGATCCAGCGCCTGGGCATCGCCCAGGTCCTGCTGGCGGGCGCTTCGGACGGGAAGAGGAAGGGGTGAGGGGGTGACAGGGGAGGGAGGAGCGCTGCTTGCTGCGCCCGCCCAAACGGACAGGGCAAGCCCTGTCCCTACCTATTCCACTGGAACATCGGACCGCACCCGCCTTCGAGGAAGCGTCCCGTTTCGGTCTTCGTCTACTGCCCACCGTCTTCCGTCCAGTTTGCGATCGGTTTGACGCCCCTGGGTCCTCGCGGTACAATGCTCGCACAAATGTTCGGTTTTTGCCTGGAATCCGCCTGAGCAAAGGAGATCCCCGTGGCCAAGGCCAAGATCCGGTACGTCTGCAGCAACTGCGGCAGCGTGCAGATGAAGTGGATGGGCAAGTGCCCTGAATGCGGCGAGTGGAACACCCTGGAGGAGACGGTGGTGCAGCCCGCCCCGGGCAGGGGACGAGGCAACGGCGCAGCCCTGCGGGGGGACCTCCCCAGGCCCCGGCCCCTGACCCAGGTGGCTGGCGAGCAGGCCCCGCGCATCACCCTGAGCAACCAGGAGCTGAACCGGGTCCTGGGCGGGGGGATCGTCCCCGGTGCAGGGATCCTGGTGGGGGGCGACCCGGGCATCGGCAAGAGCACCCTGCTCCTGCAGATGGCCGCGGACGTGGCCGCCCGGGTGGGGCCGGTCCTCTACGTGAGCGCGGAGGAGAGCGCTCACCAGGTGGGGCGGCGCGCGGCCCGCCTGGGCATCCACGAGGAGCGGCTCCTGGTCCTGGCCGACACCATCCTGGAGAACATCCTGGAGCAGATCCAGGCCACCACGCCGGCCCTGGTCATCGTGGACTCGGTCCAGGCCATCCACAGCGAGGCCAGCACCAGCGCGGCCGGCGCCGTCTCCCAGGTGCGGGACTGCACGGCCCATCTCCTGCGCCTGGTGAAGCAGCGCAACATTCCTCTCTTCCTCATCGGCCACGTGACCAAGGAGGGCATGATCGCCGGGCCCCGCGTCCTGGAGCACATGGTGGACGCGGTGCTTCAGCTGGAGGGGGAGCGCTTCCACGCCTACCGGCTGCTGCGCTCGGTGAAGAACCGCTTCGGTAGCACCAACGAGGTGGGGGTCTTCGAGATGGTGGAGCAGGGGATGGTGGAGGTGAAGAATCCGTCGGAGCTCTTCCTGGCGGAGCGGCTGCCCAACGCCGCGGGCAGCGCCATCGCCGTCCCCATGGAGGGGAGCCGTCCGCTGCTGGTGGAGGTCCAGGCCCTGAGCAGCCCCACGGCCTTCAGCCAGCCCCGGCGCACGGGCAACGGGGTGGACTTCAACCGGCTGTTGCTCATCGCCGCGGTGCTGAGCAAGCGGGTGGGCTTCAGCCTGAGCGAGCAGGACATCTTCGTGAACGTCATTGGCGGCCTGCGGGTGAACGAGCCGGCCGCGGACCTGGCCATCGCCACGGCCATCGCCAGCAGCTACCGCAACGTGCCCGTGGCCGCGGACCTGGTCATCCTGGGGGAGGTGGGGCTGAGCGGCGAGCTGCGCAGCGTGAGCCAGCTGCCCCGGCGTCTCCAGGAGGCGGCCAAGCTGGGCTTCCGCCGGGCCCTGGCGCCCCGGAACGCGCTGCGCCGTCGGCGGGGCGGCGACCTGCCCGACGGCATCCAGGTCATCGGCGTGCGCACCCTCCAGGAAGCCCTGGACCAGGCTCTGGTCAAATGAGGGGGGTCAAATGAGGGGGCGTTGGCGGATCACTCCCCGGCCTCAGCCTGGTCCATCTTCTCCAGCAGCCTCCCCAGGATGGTCACCATCCGATCCCGGTTGACCCCCAGGTCCGAGCGGCCCAGGCGGGAGGCGGAGCGGTAGTGGAGCAGGCCGGCCTCCTGGTCGAAGTAGAACTCCACATCGTCCACGAAGCGGAAAATGCGGGAGCGGAACTCTGCCCGGACGTAGCCCGGCTCCACCGTGATGATCTGGGACCGGGGCATCTCCTGGATCACCTCCAGGAGCAGCTCCTGGACCTGTTCCTGGGGCAGATCGAAGGGCAGGGGCTCCATGCCGTGGACCTCGTCCGTCTCCTGGCTGGAGACGCAGTTGGGGCTCTCCGGGCAAGGGGCCAGCCGACCGTCCCGGACGCCCAGGTTGTCCGGCGGCTTGCCCGTGCAGCCGGCCAGCCCCAAGGTGAGCAGGCAGAGCAACAGCGACCATGTTTTTCGCATAGCGGATGTCCTTTCGATCCCGGAAAAGAGCCGGTGATCCCTTTTTCAGCTCAACACCCAATCCACCAATCACCGAATCAACCCATCCTCCAATCAGTTCTCCTCACTCCCCACCCTGCGTGTTTGTCCTCTCTTCGTCGGGCCACTATACTACGGGCAGCGCGTTCCGTCCCGATTTTCTGTCCCGGATTCCTGTCTCGGATCCCTGTCCTGGAGCCTGGCCCATGAGCGAGGAACAGCCTCTCTGGCCGCCGGATGCCATCCTTCTCCTGTTCGACGGCGCCTGAGGCTTCTGAACGGCCATCGCCGCATGGCTACGCCGGCTGGATCGTCGGCGCCGACTCTTCATCGTGCCCTGTCAGCTGGAGGGCTACCGCCGGGCCGCCGAGCTCACCCGAGAGCAGTGTGGCCAGTCCGTCTGGGCCCTGCTGCCCTCCGGTGAGCGGGTGGCCGGCGCGGAGGTCTTCGCCGTGGCCCTGGATGCCCTGCTGGGCTGCGCCTTCCTGCGCCCCCTCTACCGGACGCCCCTGCTCCGCCCTGTGGGGGACGGCCTCTACCGCTGGGTGGCGGCCCATCGCAGCCGTTTCCCGGGCGTCACCCCGGCCCTGGAGCGCACCGTCTGGGAGCCCCAACAGGGGCGAAAGATCATCTGGGATAGGCCAGAAGCGCCGGACTGAACGCGGCCGGCCTGGCACAACCCTCCACGACCCAACACTGCCCACCGACGCCCTATGGAATTCACCTGCGACCTGCGTCCGGAAGAGTACCAGCGAGCCATGCACTGGCATCAGTTCGCCAGCAGCCTGGGCAAGCGCATCAACGACTACATCGGCTGGATGGTGCTCATCCTGGCCCCGCTGATGATCGCCTTCTACCTGGTGGTGGCCCGGGAGGCCCTGAGCCTCTGGTTTTGGCCCATGGCCATCATCGCGGTCCTCTACGCGGCCTACAGCACCCTGCTGGTGCGCTACCAGATCCGCCAGCGAGCTCGCCTGCTGCCCCAGACCCACCCCGTCCTGGCCCAGGCCCGCTACCGGATCCACGCCAAGGGCATCCACCTGACCGGCCCATCCCCGGACGCACCGGAGGGCCAGGCGGCCAAGCTCTTCCTGCCCTGGAAGGAGATCCAGGCGGTGCGGGAGCTCCCGGACATGTTCCTGCTCTTCGTCTCGGAGTCCGAGGGCAACATCCTCATCATCCCCAAGCGCTGCCTGCCCGATGTGGACGGCTTCCGGCAGCTGATCCCCGAGGCCCTGCGTCCCTGACGGCCGGGGCCGGTCTGCCCCCATTTCCCGTCTCAGTCCCGAATCCAACTCTCCTCCCCAACTTTGCCCAGCTACAGAAAGGACCAGCCATGAGTGTTCTGACCGAACTGACCGACTACCAGCGCTTCCTCCGGGAGCGCTTCCACCAGGACGACGAGGCCCTGGCCCGGCTCCAGCAGGAGGCCCTGGCGGAAGGGCTGCCCCCCATCAGCATCGGGCCGGAGCAGGGACGCTTTCTCCAGCTCATGGTCAGGCTGACCCAGGCCCGGAAGGTGCTGGAGATCGGCGCCCTGGGCGGCTACAGCGGCGCCTGGATGGGCCGGGCCCTGCCGGAGGGCGGGCGGCTCATCAGCCTGGAACTGGAGGAAAAGCACGCAGCCTTCGCCCGGCGTCAGTGGCAGGCCATGGGCCTGGGCGACCGCATGGAGGTGCGGGTGGGACCGGCCCTGGAGACCCTGCCCGGCCTGGCCGATGAGGCTCCCTTCGACCTGGTCTTCATCGACGCAGACAAGGCCAACTATCCCCGCTACCTGGAGTGGGCCCTGGAGTACAGCCATCCCGGCACGGTGATCCTGGGGGACAACGTGGAGATGGGCGGCCGTCTCCTGGACCCGGAGCGGCAGGGGAATCCAGACATCCAGGGCATGCGTGGCTTCCTGGAGATGCTCAGCAGCCATCCCCGCCTGGAGAGCACCGTGCTGCCCTACCCGGACGGCCTCTCCTTGGCCCTGGTGACGGCCTAGCCTGGCGTCGGCTCCTGGGCCAGGGCCTCCCGGACCACCGCCTGGGCCAGGACTTGGTTGGAGGCCACCAGGGGCGCGGGCAGGTCGCCGTCCCGGAGCACCAGGGGGATCTCCGTGCAGCCCAGGATCAGGGCCTGGGCGCCCCGCTCTAGCAGGGCCAGGCCGGCCCGGCTCAGGAGGGCCTTGGGCTCGTCCCCGGCGCGGCCGGCCTTCACCTGGTAGATGGCGGCCATGATGGTCTCCAGCTCCTCGGGGGTGGGGGGCAGCGGGATCAGTCCCTCCGCCTCCAGGGCCCGCTGGTAAAGGCCCACGGCCAGGGTTCCGCTGGTGGCCAGGATGCCCACCCGCTCCACCTGGGGCAGCCCTTCCCGGATCCAGGCGGCCGTCTCCTGGATCATGTTCAGCAGGGGGACCTCCACGCTGGCCTGGAGGGCGGGCCAGTAGTGGTGGGCCG
>CAYQEB010000015.1:0-7573 GCA_964416395.1 uncultured Caldilineaceae bacterium
GACCGCCGGGTCACCATGGATCGCCCGGACGTCCAGGGCCGTCGCCAGATCCTGGAGGTGCACGTGAAGGGCAAACCCATCGCCCCGGACGTGGACCTGGACATGATCGCCCGGCAGACCCCTGGCTTCGTGGGCGCGGACCTGGAGAACCTGGTCAACGAGGCGGCCATCCTGGCGGCCCGACGCAACAAGCGGGCCATCACCATGGACGAGATGCAGGAGTCCATCGAGCGCATCGCCCTGGGCGGGCCAGAGCGGCGCAGCCGCCTGATCACCCCCCGGGAGCGGAAGGTGGTGGCCTACCACGAGGCGGGCCACGCCATCGTGGCTCACCTCTGCGAGAAGGCGGATCCGGTGCGCAAGATCAGCATCGTGCCCCGGGGGCAGGCCCAGGGCGTCACCCTCACCGTCCCAGAAGCGGACCGCTTCCTTCTGCCCCGCTCCTACTACGTGGACCGCATCGCGGTGGCTCTGGGCGGTCGGGTGGCGGAAGAACTGGTCTTCGGGGACATCTCCAACGGCGCCAGCGGTGACATCCGAAGCCTGACCCGCATGGCCCGGGCCATGGTCACCAAGTTCGGCATGAGCGAGGCCATGGGCCCCCTGCAGTTCGGCCGCCAGGACGAGCTGGTCTTCCTGGGCCGGGAGCTCTCGGAGCAGCGGGACTACAGCGAGGAGGTGGCGGAGCAGATCGACGCGGAGGTGCGGCGCATCGTCAACGAGGCCTACGCTCGAGTGCGCCAGATCCTCACCACCCATCGGGACAAGCTGGAGGCGGTGGCCAAGGCCCTGCTGGAGCGGGAGACCTTGAGCGATACGGAGTTCCTGGCCATCTTCGAAGGTCGGGATCCAGGCCAGGCGGCCGGGGATGGGCTGGCGCCCCAGCCGGCGTAGCCCCAGATCCCCGGGACGCGGCCAACCGATAGACAGCCGACACAGAGAAACAGCACAGAGAAAAACGAGAGAGACGCCCCGGTCGGGCGTCTCTTTTTCGTGCATCGCTTTCGCTCGTCCAGTTTTCCGTTCCTGGCCCGGCGACCAGGGGCTCCTCGTCCCTCAGCTGCGGCTGAGGAGCACCACCCCCACGCAGATGACCAGGACGGCCAGCCAGCGCATGCCGCTCACCTGTTCCCCCAGGAAGAAGGCGCCGACCAGGGTCACCAGGACGTAGCCCAGGCTCAGCGCAGGGTAGGCGTAGCTCAGCTCCACCCGACTGAGGAGAATGAGCCAGAAGATGCTGCTCAGGCCGTAGGCCCCCACGCCGCCCAGGACGTAGGGGTTGAAGAAGGCCCGGCTCAGGCCGTCCACGATGGAGCGCATGCTGCCGCTGATCACGCCAACGTGCCCCATGCCCTGCTTCATCATGAACTGGCCGACGACGTTCAGCCCGACGGTGATCAGTACCAACGCAAACTGTTTCATGGAAGTGTCTCGAGAAAAAGGTGTGGCTGGGAAATGTCTGGAAACTGGAAAAAAACGCCTCGCAGGAGGACTATCTCGCCAAAGCCCTGCCGAAGCCCTGTAGGCAGGAGCAAGGCCGCCTCGGTCAACCGGGCATGCGCTGATTCAGCCAGGCCGCCAGATCGTCCAGGGGCTTCTCCTTGCCCAGGTCGTTGTGCAGCTCGTGGAAGTAGCCCTCGTACAGGAGCAGGGTCTTGTCCGGGGAGGAGACCCGCTGGAAGAAGGCCTGGGAAGCGTCCGGGCGCACCACCGTGTCGGCCAGGCCCTGCATGAGCAGGAAGGGCAGGCGCAGCTCCGACGCCCGGGCCATGACCCGAGGCTGGGCCGCCAGCATCTCCACCGCCCAGCGGGCCGAGCTGATGGGCACGTAGAGGGGATCCTGGACGAAGGCCTGGACCACCGCCGGGTCCCGGGAGATGCCGCTGTTGTCCCCTGGGCGCTTCACGGTGAACTGAGGACGGAAGCGGTTGGCCAGGCGCAGGAACCAGACCAGGTGTCGAGGCGTGTCCGCGGCCAGGGCCGGCGCGGAGATGACCAGGTAGTCCAGGGTTTCGGGATAGTCCAGGGCGTAGGCCAGGCCGATGAGCCCGCCCATGGAATGGCCGAAGAGGGCCAGAGGCAGACCAGGATGCCTCTCCCGGGCCAGGGAGACCAGGCTCTTCACGTCCTCCAGGTAGTCCTGGAAGCGATCCACATGGCCCCGGGGCCCGCCGGAGCGTCCGAAACCCCGATGATCCAGGGCATAGACGGCGTAGCCCTCGGGCAGAAGCCGCTCCACCACGTTGCGGTAGCGCCCGCTGTGCTCCCCCAGGCCGTGGACGATGACCACCACGCCTCGGGGCGGCTCCTGGGCTGGGAGCCAGCGCTGGTAGAAGATGGGCACGCCCTTCACGCCCACGAAGGTGCTGGCCGCGTGGCGGGCCGCCTGCCCCGGCTCCTGGGGGGCGCTTGGAGCGGCCTGGGATGATCCATCCGTCATGGGGTGCTCTCCTCCTGCTCCAGGGCCTGGCCCGGGCCCTGGGCCAGGTGCACAAGCCAACGATGCCAGGGCGCCGGCTCCCAAGTGAGACCCAGGGCCTCCAGCCCAGGGCGGGCCGCGGCCAGGTGAGCCCGGCTGAAGGTGCGAAAGCGCACCCGTCTGTCCCGTTTGCCCAGGAGCTGGATGGCGGTGGCCACTAGCTGACCCTCCTCTGGGCTGCCCCAGAGCTCAGGCGCCAGGGCCATGAGCAGGCGCAGCTCGTCGTGCCAGCGGGTCTGCTGGATGAAGCCCACGGCCTTCCCTTCCTGCTCCACCTGGAGGATCTTCGCGTTGTGGGCCAGGGTGGGCTCGTGGGTGGCCAGGATGCCCGCCAGCTCCTCCCGGGAGATGCCCGGGTAGTCCAGGGGCAGCAGGGTTCGGAGCGGCTCCGTGAACCGGTTGGGAAACTGGGGCGTCAGGCTGAAGCCCGGCGGCAGGTGGCTTTCGCTCTCCAGGGGCAGCTCGGCCACCATCTGCTCCAGCTGGTAGTCCATCAGGTGGAAGCCGGCCTCCTGCAGCTGCTCCGTGACCCATCTCGGCGCGTCCGCGCGCAGGCCGAAGAAGAAATAGGTGTAAGCGGCTTGAGCCCGGGCCTGGGTCAAGGCCGCCTGGAGCAGCTGGCTCAGCAGGGCTCGCTGGGATGGTTCCTGGGATGCCACCACGGCCCAGTCGAAGGTCCCCAACACGTCCCCCATGTACTGGATCACCAGGTAGGCCCGGATCTGGCCATCCTGGACGGCCACCCAGGTGTCCATCTGGTTGCGCAGCATGCGGGGCCCCACGAACTTGCGGAACATGAGATGGCGCCACCAGCTTCGCTTCAGCTCCAGCATGCCGTCCGGATCGCTGGAGACGCCGGCCAGCATGAGCTGGAGGACCTGGTTGATCTCCTGGGAGGAGGCGATGTGGATGTCAGCCATGGGAGTCGTTGGATCCAGTCCAATGTTGCTGAGCAAGCTTGACCACTTCCCGGTCGTCGTCGAAGGTCAGCGTCTGGATGGCCTCTTCCGGGGTGAACCAGCCCACCGCGTCCACCTCGAAGCTCGAGTCGGTCAGCTCGCCCCCCACCACCCGGAGCAGAAAGTAGTCCACCTTCTTGTGGACCAGCACCGGCTCGGTCTTGCCGTAGGTGTCCCAGTACCAGTACTCGGTAGTCTTGAGGAAGGCCTCGGGCACGGTCTTCAGGCCCGTCTCCTCCTCCACCTCCCGGACCGCGGTCTGCTCTGGCGTCTCCCCGGCCTCGATGGTCCCTTTGGGGAGCTGCCAGCGGGCGCCGCCTGCGGTGGAGATGAGGGCCACCTGGATGATCTCCCCCTGGTCCGTGGAGACGCGCCGGTAGGCCACACCCCCCGCGGAGTGGGCCGAGCGCACCCGATGCTTTCGTTTGCCCTTGGGGCGCTGCCCGGAGGGACGTCCCTTGCGGGAGCGTCGGCGCGATGGGCCGCTCGAGGGCTTGGACGATGGGTCCTGGGATGAGTGGGGCATAGGCGATTCCAAACTGGCGATTCCAAACTGGCGATTCCAAACTGGCTGGGTCAATCCGAAGCGGCTGGGGAGGGCGTGGGGCCCGAGCGGGACCAGTGGCGCTCCTCGGGCATGGCCGCCAGGGGGCCGTCGGCCACGGCCTGGGCCAGGGCTCGGGCCAACCGCTCCCAGTTGTCCGGCGGCAGGCGCAGGAGATCCGGGGGCAGCAGGCTGGGCGTGGTGAAGATCAGCGCCTGGGCCAGCTCCTGGGGCGTCCACACAGCCCGGGCTCGGGCCACTACCACGAAGGTCTCCATGAACTTGTCCAGGAGAAGAAGCCAGGCGGCCAGGCTCTGTCCCCAGCCCACCTCGCCCTGAGGGGTGGGCCCCGCCCCTGCCGGGAAGCGGAAAGCCACGGCCCCGGCCTCTGTGACGCGCATGCGCTGGGGCAGCACCGGCCCTGGATTCAGCCGGGCCGCTGTCCATCCCCGGAAGCTGCGGTGCAGCAGGCTGACCTGGGGGGGCAACAGCTGGGTCGCGGCCTCCAGGAAGGGGCGACTGCCCGGGGGTGGACCGTCACTGCGGACGAGGTTGGCTCCACCCGGAGGTTTTTCCTCCGGCGGAAAGAAGATCCACTGTTCGTTCATAGCCACTTCCAACGGCGAAAGATGTGGAGGAGCAGCAGGGAAATCAAAATGAAGACCAGCCAGAGGGCCGGGTAGGCCCAGGGCCAGTCCAGCTCGGGCATGTAGCGAAAGTTCATCCCGTAGACGCCGGTCAGGAAGGTGAGGGGGATGAAGATGGTGGAGATGACCGTGAGCACCTTCATGATCTCGTTCATGCGGTTGTTGGCCAGGGCCATGTAGACGTCCACGATGCTCCGGGCCAGCTCCTGCATCCCCTCCACCAGGCCCACCATCCGCACCAGATGGTCGTAGACATCCGCGAAGTAGACCCGGGCCGCTCCAGGCACCACCGAGTACTCACTGGTGGCCAGCCGGTTCATGAGATCCCGCTGAGGGCGCAGGACCCGATTCAGGCGTAGGGCGCTGCTCTTGGCCGTGAGGATCTCGTCCAGCAGGTTCTCCTCCGCGATGTTGCCCTCCAGGAAGATGACGTCGCCCAGGCGCTCCAGCTCGGCCTCGAAGCGGTCCAGGATGCGCATGAAGCGGTCCGCCTGCCGGTCCAACAGCTCGTAGAAGAGGAACGCGGGCCCCCGGGCCAGGCCATCCTCCTGGTGATATTCCTCGGTCCACAGGGCGTCGATGGCCGCCATGGGCCGCTCGTGAATGGTGACCAGGAAGTTGGCTCCCAGGAAGACGTCCATCTTGCTGCTCACCAGGTCGGCGATGGCTTCCCCCATGTAGACGCTGTGGATGACCAGGTAGAGATAACGGCGATAGTCGTTGATCTTGGGCACCAGCAGGGGACTGGCCACGTCCTCCACAGCCAGGGGGTGAAAGTGGAAGACATCCTCCAGCACGAACTGGCTCTCCTCATCCGTGGGGGAGAGCATGTCCACCCAGACGTTGGCGTTGCCGTCCCGCACCGCATCGGGCAGCTGCTCCAAGGGTAGGTTTGGCACCAGGGTGCCGCTGGCATGACGGTAGAAGATGCGGATCATGGCGTTCGTGGCAGGAGAAGGGGTGGGGGATCGCCGCCCCAGGGATAGGCGACTCGGGGTCGCCAATGTCCCGTAATGATAACACAGGCCCTGGAATTTGGCAGAAATGCCCGGCGAAATTCGCCCCAGAACGCCAGGAAGAAGCGGATCACCCCTCCCTGGCCGGTGATTCAGGTGCGGCTGCGTCGGCCCAGGAGGGCCAGGACGCTGAGGAGGAGGCCCAGAGCGCTGATCCCAGCCAGGGCCGCCAGGGCATAGAGGCCGTAGCGGACCCAGGCGGCGCGCCGGGCCGGGGTGGGCGAGGGCTGGAACTCCGAAGGCATGGCGCCGCCAGAGGCCCCACCCAGGTTGGGCGGACCAGTCCGGCTCGGGGCTGGGGCCTGCTCCGTGGCTGTGACAGAGACCGTGACAGAAGCGGTGGCAGAGGCGGTGGCAGAAACAGTGGCAGTGCGGGTGGCGATGAGGGTGGCCACCGGACTGGGGGCAGCCGTCTCTGGCGCCAGGGTGGCGGTAGGCGTGTCTGTGGGCGCGGAGGAGGGGGGAGGAGATGGTGTCAACGTAGGCGTGGCCACCGGCGATTCGCCACCGGATCCCGGACCGGAGGCGGGGGTGGGGGTGGTGATCGCAGGGGTATTGGTGGGGGTGGCAGTGAAAGTGGGGGTGGGCGTGGGCGTGGGAGGCACAGGGGTGGCTGTGTCCGTGGCCGTGGGCGTGGGGGAGGGATAGGGCGTGCCCGATGGGGTGGCCGTGGGCGTGGACGTGGAGGTGGGCGTCTGGGTGGCCGTGGGCGTGAGCGTCCAGGTGGGCGTGGGTGTGCGGGTGGGCGTGGGCGTGACGCTGGGGTAGCGAGTGGGCGTGGGCGTGGGGGTCCGAGCCGGCGCCCCGCCCTGGCCGCAGAGGGCGCCGCCCACCGTGGGCGTGGCCTGGGGCAGGTAGGTCCAGGTCTCCTCCAGGACCAGCCCCGGCTGGCCGCTGCTCAGCTGCACCGTGAGCCGGTAGAGATAGATGGTTCCGGCTTCCAGGAAGCGGTCGTCGACGACCGTGTAGCGGCTGCCGTCCACACCCCGGGCCGGCAGGAAGCCCTGGTCATCGAAGCCGTAGGCGTCCAGCCAGTGCATGGGCGCCGCCTCGCTCCAGCCATCCCCCACCTTCTGGGCCCGGGCCAGCCTGTAGCCCAGGACGTTGGCCTCCGACTCCGCGAACCAGGCCAGGCGGATCCCCTGGCCCGGGGCGTTGTCCGCGGCGAAGCAGGTGACGGTGCGAGGCGCATCCGTGGCCGTCTGGGATGGAACGGTGGGCGGGGCAGTGGGCGGCGCCGTCTGCTGAGGGGACGCCAGCTCCGCTGTTGCCCCCGCGAAGGGAGTGGCCAGGCCGGTGGTGGTCCCCAGAGCGGCCAGGAGCAGAAGGAAAAGGATGAGGTTGCCAGCGGAAGCGCGGTTCTTCAAGGGCGGGTCACCGAATGGGGTGGCGGAATAGAACGGTTGGGCGGAGCAGGCCCCTGGCCCAGGCTCCGGGGAGCCGGTTACGTCAGGACGCCTGGACCAGAGGAAAGGGCCTGCTCGGCCGGTGAATCAGGCAGTGCCTCAGGCACTACCTCAGGCACTATCCCAGACAGCGGTTCAGTTGGTGTCGAAGTCAATTATAGCCTGTTGACACTTGCCCGGTCCAGCCGCGCCGTCGGTATGGACGAAGGCCATGGCCGAGATGCGGTCGCCCTGGTCGTCCACGATCCAGAACCACCAGTCGCCTTGCCGGGCGGTGCCGGCCTGGATGATGTGGCTGTAGTAGCCAGGATCCCAGCCGGGATAGCCGGCATGGGGGCCGCTGATCTGGGGTTGAGTGGCCCAGGGGCCGTCCGGTTCGTAGCTGAAGACGATCCGGTAGCCGTTGGCCGGCGCGCCATCGTAGTAGACCGTGCCTTCCACGTAGGTGACCCCGGCGTTGGGCTGGCAGTCCACCAGCTCCGCCCGGTTGAAGACGTAGCTGGGCGTGGCCGTGGGCGTGGC
>CAYQEB010000015.1:7673-15143 GCA_964416395.1 uncultured Caldilineaceae bacterium
GTGGGCGTGGGGGTGGGCGGCGCGGCCCGCTCGATGAGGGGCAGATAGAGCGGCCAGCCGGTGACGCTGTCCGTCACCTTGTAGATGGCGCCGTTGAGATCCACCACCAGGAGGTTGCCCTCCTCGTCCAGGCCGAAGGAGGAGATGCCGTAGTCCAGGCTGCTGTCCAGGAGCAGTTGGCTCTCCCAGCTGCTGCCGTTCCGGCGCAGGGCCCAGATGTCGCCGCTGCAGAAATCGCCGTAGAAGTAGAGCCCCTGCATGCGCCGGTAGGTTCCACCCCGATAGACCTGCCCCCCGGTCACAGAGCAACGGCCGTCGGTGTGGCCGTACTCCGCCACAGGCAGGACCAGGCCGGCGGGATCGCAGGGGTCGGAAGAGTAGCAGTGATTCCCCTCCATGATGTTCCAGCCGTAGTTCTCGCCCCCGCTGCTGGACGCCGGCTGGAAGTCGATCTCCTCCCACTTGTTCTGCCCCACATCGCCGATGTAGAGGTCACCGGTGGCGGTGTCGAAGGCGAAGCGCCAGGGGTTGCGCAGGCCATAGGCCCAGATCTCGTCCCGAGCGCTGGGATCGCCGACGAAGGGATTGTCCCCGGGCACGGTGTAGGTGACGGGCGAGCCACTCTCCACGTCGACGCGCAGGAGTGCGCCCAGGAGGGTGCCCCGGTTCTGCCCATGGCCCTGGGGATCGCCGCCGCTGCCCCCATCCCCCATGCCGATGTAGAGGTAGCCGTCCGGGCCGAAGGCCAACTGGCCGCCGTTGTGGTTGGAGTAGGGCTGGTCCACGGCCAGGATCACCTGTTCGCTGTTGGGGTCCGCCACGTCCGGGTTGCTGGTCACCTGGTAGCGAGCCACGATGGTCTTGGCCACGCCACCACCTGGATCCGGCGATGTGGTGTAGTTCACGTAGAAGTGGCCGGTCTGGGCGAAGTTGGGAGGAAAGGCCACGCTGAGGAGGCCCAACTCCGAGCCGCTCACCACTCGGTCGCTGATGTCCAGGAAGGGTTCGTTCAAGCGGACGCCGCCGTTGCGGAGCACCCAGATGCGCCCGGCCTGTTCCACCACGAAGAGGCGTCCGCTGCCGTCCCCTGCGTGGGTCACGTGGACCGGGCTGGTGAAGCCGCTGGCCACGGGGGTCAACTGGATCTCCGGCCAGGAATTCCCGGCCTGGGCGCCCCGAGGAAGGAGCACACCCACGAAAAAGAGCATTCCGAGGAGGAGGGCCGGAATGCTCCCAGCGAGTAGCCTGGAGGCCGAATGGGGGGATGCGAACAGCCGTCTGGCCTGCTCGTTCATGCGATTGACTCCTTTGGGCAAGCTGGAAGGGGGGCAGACGCGGATGGGGCGCGTCCTGGACGCTGGGCGGGCCAGGCAGGGGAGGGGCCGAAGCAGGAACAGGGCCCGGCTCTCTCCCCCGCCATCCCCAAACGGATCTACCGCCGCTCCATGGTAATGTTGACTTCGTGCGGGCTGAGGGCCTCGGGATCGATCTGGAAATCGTCTACGCCGATCAGCTTATATTGTTTGTGAAAAACGACCACACTGAAAGAAGACCCAGGTACCAGTTTCCGATCCAGCTGGTAGTAGCCCTCCTCGTCGGAGATGCCGCTGGCGTAGACCCCCTCCTCCCGGGGATCGTCCAGAAACTCGTCCACGGTCACGCCCGGGTTCAGGAAGAAGACGGTGGCCCCTTCCACGCCCCGACGCCGCCTTCCCGCCTCCACGATCCGGCCCACCACCAGCACCGGCTCTGGCTCCTGGGAGACTTCTCCTGGCGCAACCACGTCGAAGGAGCCGCTCTGGACCAGCTCGCCCTCCACGAAGAGCTCCAGCCGGTAGCGCCCCTCGGGGAGCCGCTCCTTGGCCACGATGCTGACCCACATCTCCTCGCTTTCGCCCCCGTTCCAGACCGCCTCCTTCTCCGCCACCAGCTCATCGTCCAGGTACCACTTCCGAGACCAGACCGCGCCGTTCGTCATCTTTTCTCCGGTGAAGAAGGCGAAGACCTCCTTCACTCCGCTGAAGACCGTGCCCGGATCCAGGGGCTGGCCGTCATCCGAGACGCCGGCCGCGAAGGTGATGGGGCCGAAGGTCCCCGTTCCGGGCGGCGCCGCTTCGCCGATGACCACCCCGTCCTGGAAGAGGCGCTCCCCATCCAGGCGCATTTCCAGCTCGTAGTAGCCGTCGTCCAGGCCGCCGTCCTTGAAAACGTTGACCCAGGTGCTGCCCTCTCGGCCGAAGCGCCAGACCACCTTGTCCCGGTAGAGCTGGAAACCGTCCTGGCGCCAGATGTACTCGAAAGAATCGCCTTCCCGGAAGTTGCCGTAATCGAAGACCGCGTAGAGCACGTCCGTTCCGCTGGGGAAACGCACGCCGGCCCCCTGGGGGTTCCCCGCCGCGTCCACGGCCTTGGCGAAGGTGACCTGGGCCACGAAGGGGGCGTCGGGATCCTGGGGCATCTGAGCGCTGCCCTCGTCCATGGAGGCATCCCGGGCGAACTCCAGGGCCATGTTGCCGTCCCGGATCAGGTTGATGGCGCCGATGTCCGTGCGGGCCTGGGTGGGGATGCCCACGAACTCCCCTGCCGCGTTGGCGGCCAGGCCGCCAGAGTTGCCCCGGTTGATCTCCGCGTCCGTCTTGATCCACTCCGCGTAGCCGTCGTTATCCTCGTCCGCGAAGCCGGCCACCAGCCCCGCGGTGAAGGTGACGCTGCTCCCGCCCACCCCGGGGAAGCCGATGATGTTCAGCTCGTCGCCGAACTGCAGGGCCTGGCTGTCGCCGATGGGGACGGGAACCAGGCCCAGATCCTGGGGCAGAGGGGCCTCCGCGTCCTCGAAAGGGGCCACGATCTGGAGCAGGGCCAGATCCAGCGCTGGATCCTCTTTGACCATGCGGGCCCAGTACCGAAGCACCGCGTTGCCCCGCAGATCCGGGGGCGTCACCGCGATGGCGGCCAGGCCCTCCCGGTTGTAGGGCGTCTGGTTCTCCACGTCGCCCATCACGTGGTAGTTGGTCAGGATGAGGCCGGCCTGGTCGTCCAGGACCGTGCCGCTGCCGGTGCTGTAGGCGTCCGGCTCGTCGGCCACCGGCACGATGACCCGCACCGTGGCCAGGATGGCCGTGTTCAAGGGCTTGCGCTCGATGGCGTCCGCGGGCCGGGCGGCGAAGGCCACCCCCAGCCCCAGAAGCAGGGCCGCCAGGACCAGCCAGCCTCGGGCACCCAGGCCCCGGTTGGGGCCTGCTCGGCGGGAGCCATCGCGGGAGAGCGTGCTCGGCGAACGGGTCATTGTGCTCCCTCCTTCACCCCCAGGCTCTGGAAGATGGCCTGGAACTGGTCTGCGTGTTCGTCCCACTCCCCTGCGTCCGCGGCCACGGTCACCGCCACCAGACGGGCGTCTGGGCCTTCACTGGCCAGGAAGAGGAGGTCCTGAGCCCGGACCACCACGGGCAGGCCGTTGCCGCCGCTGGCCCGGGTGGGATCGGCCACGTAGGCGTACTCCACCAGCAGGGCCGGCCGGTCGTCCGGACCGGTCACCGGCCGGGTGCTCAGGTGCCGGAACCACTGGAACTCCTTGCTGCGCTGGAGAGGCCAAGTCATCTCGGCCATCTCCAGGGCCTGCTCCTCCACCCCCTCCTGGACAGCCACGGAGAGGCGGGCGTCAAAGGTGCTGGCGCTGGCCGGGTCGATGGCCTGGAAGATCAGCCCCTCCTTGCCCTGCTGAAGCCAGGAGCGAGGGTATTCCAGGGCGGGCAGATCCGGCCCCAGGGAAAACTGGCTGCGGGCATCCACCACCGCGTTGCGGATGGACCATCCCAGGAGCAGAGCCACCAGGGCCACCAGGAGCACAGCCATGTCGTTGCGCCACTGCTCTTTGGCCGTGGGGGGTTCGTTGGTGATGCTGGGGCGACGCAGGGCGTCCAGGAGCGCACTCATGGATCCACCTCCGGAGGATTCGGGGCCGGGGATTCCTGGGGAGCGACCGCCTCCCCAGGGCCGGGAACGGCGGCCGACGCATCCCGGAGCAGGCGCAGGGTCTCCTCGTTGGCCCGCTGCACCAGCCAGAAGACCAGGCTCAGGGTGATCCCGGCCACCACCAAGGCGAAGACCAGGCCGCTCCAGCTGTTCACCTGGAAGCCGGCGCTGGTGATCCGGTCCTCCAGGAAGAAGAAGAGGCCGATGAGGACGGCGGAGAGAGCGAAGCCACCGGGCAGATAGGCCGGCGGGGTGTGCTCGAAGCGGGTCTGCCCCAGGAAATAGCCCAGCACGCCGGCGAAGCTGGCGTAGGCCAGGGCGTTGATCACCATGCGGATGGAGCCCACGTCCAGATCCACCCCGCCGTGGGCCACCACGTACTCGAAGTTGAGCACGGTGGCCAGGCCCAGCCCGGCCGCGGTGGCGTAGATCACCCCGTCCACCCGCTCGTCGAACTCGGGGTCCATGTAGATGCCGTACCGGACCACCAGGTAGATGGTCAGGGCCTGGAGCGCGCCCACCACCAGGATGCCGCCGAAGAGCTCGGTGGCCCAGCTGGCGTAGAGCCACTCGTTCACCTGGAAGAGATGCTGCAACAGGGGCTGGACCAGGGCCCCGGTCGCCAGGGCGCTGAGCAGGAAGACATGGACGATCTTGCCCTTGGGCTCGGGCTCCAGCCGATCCAGGCGGTGGAAGAAGAGCATCCAGAGGGCCGCGGGGACCAAGCTCATGGCCAGGCCCAGGAGGATGAGGGGCAGCCCGTCCAGGCGCTGGCCCAGGTTGGGCAGCAGGAAGTTGAACAGGCCCACGAAGAGGACCAGGCCCAGCAGCTCCAGCATGGACGCCACCCAGAGCCCCCGGCGATCCTGGGCCACTCGGTCCGGTGGGGGACGCCAGGCGGCCTGGCTGGCCCGTTGCACGTCTTGCATAGATAGCCTCCTTTGGGAATCGAGATGAGGGAGAGCCGGAGGTGGCGATCTCGTCGTAGCGAGGAGAAGAAACCGAGCGTCCGGTCGAGGAAAGAATTGCCTTGGGAGAAGAACCACCAAACAGTGCCGAAAAGAGGCTGCCCTCCAGGCGCCCCCATTATAGCAGAGTTCGCAGCAAAGAAAACTGCCGTTTCACCGGACAGGGAGCGGGGTCAGCCCCCTCCCTGAACCGCAATTGACACCGCCTTTGACAGGGAAACTGGCCCCGCGGTATGATAGGGCCGCAAGTCGCCCCTCCCCATCTTCCGAGGGCGCCGAATCGGACGCCAACCACCGGGGCGAGTTGTGCAGGTCGCCGTTTCAGCGCCTCCTCACTTCCTCGCCCCCTTTGCCGCCCTTTTGCCGCCATCTGCACCGCCAGGTTTCGTTGACACCGCCTTCCGGAAGCGGAACAAGAGCGGAACAAGCAAGAACCGAAACGAGCATCGTCATTCCATGAAATCATCCCGATCCCAATCCGACCGATCCCGATCCAGCCGGCCTGGCCGTCGAAAGCGCTCCCGGTCGCATCCCCAGGACCAGCCCGGCCCCTCTCGGCCCTCCACCCAGAGCCCCAACGGCCAGCTCCCAGCCCCCATCCTGGTGCAGACGGCCCAGGAGTACGCCCGCATGATGGCCCACCTGCAGGAACAGCCCCTCCTGGCCCTGGACACGGAGAGCGACAGCTACTTCCGCTACTACCCCCGAGTCTGCCTGATCCAGCTCACCGCCTACGCGGACCCTGCCCAGGCGGACCCCACCCAGGTGGTGGACTACCTGCTGGACCCCCTGCGGCTGAAGCGGCTGGACGAGCTGGGGGCGCTCCTGGCGGACCCGGCGGTCCAGGTCATCATCCACGCCGCGGAGAACGACATCATCATCCTGCAGCGGGATTTCCAGTTCCGCTTCCGCAACGTCTTCGACACCCAGCTGGCCGCCCGCATCCTGGGGTGGCCTCGATCCGGCCTGGCCGCCATCCTCCAGGAGCACTTCGGCGTGGTCAGCAACAAGCGCATGCAGCTGACCGACTGGGGACGCCGCCCCCTCACCGCCAAGCAGATGCACTACGCCCAGCTGGACACCCACTACCTGCCCGCCCTGCGGGAGCGCCAGATCCTGGAGCTGCAGCAGGCCGGCCGCTGGGAGGAGGCCCAGGAGGCTTTCCAGGCCCTGGAGCAGGTGACCTACGTGCCCAAAGAACGGGACGAGATGTCCTTCTGGCAGATGAAGCACACCCGGGACGTCCCCCGGGACGAGACCGGAGTGCTCCAGGAGCTCTGGCTGTGGCGAGAGAAGACGGCCCAACGGCTGGATCGGCCGCCCTTCAAGGTGCTGAACGACCGGGCCTTGGTGGAGATCGTCAAGGCCCGGCCCAGCAGCCGAAAGGATCTGGCCGCCATCCACGGGGTGAGCGAACGCCAGGTCCAGCGCTTTGGCCGGGAGATCCTGGAGGCCCTGGCGCGAGGCGCCAGCCGGCCTCTGCCCGACTTCCCCGAGGCCCATCCCCGGCCGGACCTGCGCCTGGAAGGGGCCACTGCTCGCCGCTACGACGCCCTGCGGCGCTGGCGCACGCAAAAGGCCCAGGAACGGGGGGTGGACCCGGACATCGTCTTCAGCAACGAGATCCTCCTGGCCATGGCCCGGCGAGCCCCCCGCACCCTGGAGGAGCTGCAACGCATCCCGGGCGTGGGCCCGTGGAAGGCCAAGACCTACGGCCCGGAGATCTTGAAGCTGATCGGGTGATCGGACAGCGGGGTGACAGGAGCAGGGGCTGGCGCGAGCCCAGGGCCTCCAGAAGCCGGGCAGCGCAGCCGAGTCACCGGTCCAGCGCCATGGCCAGAGCCTGGGCCAGATGCACCGGCTGCCGCCCGGTGAAGTGGTCGATCTGCTGGCGACAGCTGACCCCGCTGGCCACGATGAGCTGGTCCGCGCTGGCCGCCCGCACCGCAGGGAAGAGGCGATCCTCCCCCACCCGGCGGCTGATCTCGTAGTGCTCCACCCCGTAGCCGAAATCCCCGGCCATGCCGCAACAGCCAGACGGGATCACCTCCACCTGGTAGCCGGCCAGCTCCAGAGCCGCCACGCTGGCTTCGTTGCCCACCAGGGCCTTCTGGTGGCAGTGGCCGTGCAGCAGCACCCGCCCCGGATCGGGCCGCCAGCCCGGAGCAAAACGCCCCGCCTCCGCCTCTCGCACTACGAACTCCTCGAACGTGAAAGCTCCGGACGCCAACACCCGGGCTCCTTCCTTGTCCCGGGCCAGGTCCGGGTACTCGTCCCGCAGGGTCAGGATGCAACTGGGCTCCGCGCCCAGGATGGGCGCCCCTTGGGCTGCGTAGGGCGCCAGGAGGGCCACGTTGTGGTCCACGTTGCGCCGGGCCTTGTCCGCCTGGCCGCCGGTGATCAAGGGACGTCCACAGCAGGCCCGTTTCTCCGCCAGGAAGATCTGGTAGCCTGCCGCCTCCAGGAGCTGGACCATGGCCCAGCCGATGGCCGGGTAGTTGTACTCCAGCCAGGTGTCGTGGAAGAGGAT
>CAYQEB010000015.1:15243-22916 GCA_964416395.1 uncultured Caldilineaceae bacterium
CACTCGCTGCTACAGGCCTTGCAGCCCAGGCAGAGGTCCAGCACCCCGTACATCTGTGGCGCGAAGAGCTCCTCCTGAGGGATGCGGCCGGCCAGGGCGTTGCGCAGGGCATTGGCCCGACCCCGGGTGCTGTCCCGCTCCTCCCGGGTGGCCATGAAGCTGGGGCACATGGTCCCCACCTGGAGCTTGCGGCAGACCCCCGCGCCGTTGCACATCTCGATGGCCGGCCCGTAGCCCCCGTCCCGGCTCCAGTCGAAGACCGTGACCAGCTCCAGGGTGCGGTAGTCCGGGCCGTAGCGCAGGTTCTCGGTCAAGGGCGGGGCGTCCACCACCTTGCCCGGGTTGAGCCGGTTGTCCGGGTCGAAGAGTCGCTTCACCTCCTGCAGGGCCTGGTAGAGGGTGGGGCCGAAGATCAAGGGGTTCAGGGAGCTGCGGGCCAGGCCATCCCCGTGCTCGCCGCTCATGGCCCCGCCGTACTTCACGGCCAGGCCGGCTGCGAAGCGGGCCGCCTGCTCCAGGAGGCGCACCCCCTGGGCGCTCTTCAGGTTGAGCAGGGGGCGCACGTGCAGGCAGCCAGCGGAGGCGTGGGCGTAGACCGCCACCCCCAGGATGCCTTCCTGGGCCTGGCAGAAGTCCAGGATCTCGCCCAGGTAGTCGGCCAGGCGCTCCGGGGGCACGCTCACGTCCTCGATGCCGGGCACCGGCTTGTAGTCCCCTCGGCGGCTCATGAGCAGGTTCAGCCCGGCCTTGCGCACCTCCCACACCTCCGCCTGCCGGGCCGGGTCCAGGATCCGCTTCACCGGCCCGCGCCAGCCCCGGCGGCGCAGATGGGCCTCCAGCCGCTCCAGCTTGGCCAGCAGCTCCCCCTCCGACTCCCCGTAGAACTCGGTGGCCAGCACCGCGGCCGGGTCCCCCTCCACGAAGTGCATGCGCTTGGCCCACTCCGGCTGGGCCCGGGCCAGGTCCATGAGATGCTTGTCCATGAGCTCCGAGGCGCTGGGCTCGGTCTCCAGGATGTCGCAGACCGCGGTGCAGGCGTCCAGCAGGCGATCGAAGTGGACGATGGCCAGGGCCTTGTGGGCTGGCCGAGGCGCCAGACGGAGGGTGGCCTGGGTGACCACAGCCAGGGTGCCTTCGCTGCCGGTGACGAGCTGGGCCAGGTTGAAGTGCTGGATCCGGGTGGGATCGGCCAGGGGCGGGCGGAAGCGGGTGCCGGTGGAGAGTTTGGCCCGGTCCTCTGGGGGGAGCAGGGCCGCGGCCAGGCGGTCCAGGTTGTAGCCCGAAGCCCGGCGCCAGTGTTTGGGCCAGCGGGCCAGGATCTCGTCCATGACACCCTGGACGATGCCGGGCAGCTCCCGGTAGATGCGCCCCTCCAGGCTCTGGCTCCGGCCTCGCACGGCCAGGGCCCGGGGGTCCACCGGGCCGAAGCGGGCCTGGGAGCCATCGGCCAGCACCACCTGCACCGCCTGGACGTTGTCGGCCATCATGCCGTAGAGGATGCTGTGGCTGCCTGTGGCGTTGTTGCCCAGGCTGCCGCCCACCGTGGCTCGGTTGCCGCTGGCCGGGTCCGGCCCCAGCATCAGGCCGTGTTGGGCCACCGCCTGGTTCAGGGCGTCGATGGTCAGGCCCGGCTGGGCCGTGACCGTGGCCGCCTCCGGGTCCACCTCCAGGAGCCGGTCCAGGTGGCGGGAGAAGTCCAGGACCAGGGCCGGCCCCACGGCCTGACCAGCCAGGGAGCTGCCGCCGCCCCGGGGCAGCAGGGGTGCGCCGTGGCGGGCTGCGATGCTCACCGTGGCCTGGACGTCCTCCTCGTCCTGGGGGATGACCACCCCCAGGGGCTGGATCTGGTAGTTGCTGGCGTCGGTGCTGTAGAGCATGCGGCTGTAGCCGTCAAAACGCACCGATCCCCGGATGGTCCGTTCCAGCTCCTGGGCCAGCTCCCGGAGCTCCTCGGGGACGCCCTGCATCTCCTCGAGGCGCAGGGCCGAGCGTGACGGTGGCAGGGAAGGCATGGGCAGGATCCTCCTGGACAGAGTGGTGGCAACAATCGGTGATAACAGCCCCGGGGGAGGACAGAAACGGGTGATGACAAGGGTCAAGGCGGGGAAATTTTGGTAACATTTCCCACGGTTTCAGGGGCAAGTTGTGGTATACTTTTCGGGACTTGCACTGAAGCAGCCAAGCGTCACAAACATATCACAGAAACAGGAGCAGTGGCAATCATGACGGACGGCGCGAACACGGGGAACAACATGGCATCGGGGACCATCACCATGTACACCACCAAGTGGTGTCCGGACTGCTGGCGGGCCAAGCGGGTGCTCAAATCCATGAAGGTGCCTTTCCAGGAGATCGACATCTCCCACCACCCGGACGCGGCCGGCATCGTGGAGCGGCTCAACAACGGTCACCGCTCCGTGCCCACCATCCTCTTCCCCGATGGCAGCGTCCTCACCGAGCCAGGCAACCGGGAGCTCCTGGAAAAACTCCAGACCCTGATGTAGGGTGTAGGGGCTCGGGACAACCCAGTCAACGCGAGAGAGGGGACGCCGTCATCACCTCGGCGTCCCCTCTCTCGCGCCCGGGGATGGGCTGGGGAGGCGGATGGATGGAGCGGTCTACGGCTTGTAGGCGATGACGCCGAAGGCGCGAGGGACGGGACGGATGCGGACAAAGCCGGCCTCTTCCAGGCGGCGCGCCACGCCTCGGGTCACGTTCCGTCCGCTCTTGCTTTTGGGGTTGCCGATGTAGTGGTAGAGTTTGCCCCGATGACGCAGCACCCGCCACAGCTCTCGGTAGAAGGCCGTGGAATAGAGATGGCCGGCCAGGCTGAACATGGGCGGGTCATGGATCGCTTGGGCGAAGTGCTCGGCGGACAGTGTCGGGACCACGTCCGCGCTGTCGCCGATGTGTTGCTGGATGCGAGGGTTGCGGAAGAGCTCCTGGGACCAGGGGTTGAGGGCCGCCACCTCCAGGACCACGGGATCCAGCTCGATGGTGACCACCTGCTCCGCCTGCTGAGCGGCCTGGATGGCCGTGTAGCCCAGGCCCGTGGACGTGTCCAGCACCGGGCCGGTGAAGGGCCCCGCCGCCCGGATCTTGGCCTGGGTGTCCTTGCCCGGGTCCGTTCCCTTGATCCGGTGCATGGGAATGCCGGAGATGAGCAGGGTGGGCGGCCCCGGCGTGGGATAGAGGGTGTAGACCCGGTTGAACTCGGGCGAGAAGCGCTGGATCTTCGCCAACTCCCCGCCCTGCACCAGGAAGCAGGCGTTCTCCTCCGCCGCGATGCGCTCCAGGAGATCCCAGGCCAGGAGCTCCCCCTGGGGCAGCCGCACGCCCTGAGGCTCCAGCGTCACCTCCACAGCGGAGCGGCCCAGGTCCAGGGAGAGACGGGCCTGGCGTTGGTCCGCGCGGCGGGCGGCCAGGAGAGGCTTCACCTGGAAGTGGGAGAGCACTGGCGGAAAAGGGTCGGGTGGCGATGGCAGCATGGGTTCTCTGGGCTGGTCCAGTGGATCGATGGCTCGGATCAAGCCTGGGTCGAGCCGGTCACAAGCCCTCCACCCACGGGTTTATCTCCACTGGGATGAGGACCGTCACGGGGTTCTTCCATGGCTTTCTCCATGCTTTTCTCCACTGTAGCAGAAAGCGTCAGGAAGCCCAAACAGGCCAAGCGCCCTGTCAGCACCCCCGCCACTTTGCGGATCCATGCCTTCCCAGTACAATGGACCCATCCCCTCCCAGGCCCGCCCAACCCGCCAACCGCACCGGCAGACAGCAAGCCAGCAAGCAACGAACCAACAAGCGACGAACCAGAGCAACAAGCCAGCAAAAAGGAGCCGATCATGAGCCGGGAAGTGCTTGTGGAGTCCGTGCCCAACTTCTCCGAAGGACGCCGCATGGAGGTGGTGGACGCCATCGAGGCCGCCCTGCGGGCGCCGGGCGTCCTGGTCCTGGACCGGAGCAGCGACTGGGACCACAATCGCAGCGTCATCACCGTGGTGGGCCCGCCGGACGCCGTGCTGGAGGGGCTCTTCCAGGCCACCAAGGTGGCCAGCCAGCGCATCAACCTCTTCGAGCATCAGGGGGAGCATCCCCGCCTGGGGGCCACGGACGTGATCCCCATCGTGCCCATCCAGAACATCACCCTGGAGGAGTGCGTGGAGCTGGCCCGTCGCCTGGGCCGGCGCATCGGCGAGGAACTGGAGCTGCCCGTCTACCTCTACGAGGCCGCGGCCACCCGGCCGGAGCGGCGCAACCTGGCCAAGGTGCGCAGAGGGCAGTTCGAGGCTCTGGTGAAGGAGATCGGCTCCCCAGAGCGGGAGCCCGACTTCGGCCCGGCCCGGGTGGGACCGGCCGGCGCGGTGATCGTGGGAGCTCGCCCCTTCCTCATCGCCTACAACGTCTACCTGAAAACCGACGACGTGAGCATCGCCAAACAGATCGCCAAGACCATCCGGGAGAGCAGCGGCGGCCTGCCCGCGGTGAAGGCCCTGGGGCTGCTGGTGGAGGGCCAGGCCCAGGTGAGCATGAACCTGACCGACTTCCAGCGCACCCCGGTCCACGTAGTGGTGGAGGCCATCAAAGAGGAGGCCCGCAAGCTGGGCACGGAGATGGATCGCAGCGAACTCATCGGCCTCATCCCCCAGGACGCCCTCTTCCAGGCCGCAGCCTACTACCTGAAACTCCCGGATTTCGACCGGCGCCAGGTGGTGGAGGTGGCCATCCAGGAGGCCAAAGCCCAGGCTGAGCAGGCCGAGGACGAGAAGCCCGGCTGACCCGAAATCCGGCCCAACTTTGACCGGACCCAGGTCACATGCTACAATCCCAGGGTGCCCAGACCTGGCGAGGACGCCGCTGTCCCGCTGCCGCCTGGGGTTGGAGTCGCCCCCAGCCAGCTTCCGGCGGCCTATCCGAGTGCGAGGAAGAAGAATGCAGAAGGCGCAGTGCGTCTCGTGGCAGGGGCCCCTTCTCCTTGACGGCCCTGCCGCTCCCCGAGCCCCCAGCCATTCCAGAGCGTCCCAGGCGGCGGATTTCGCCCCTGTTTCCAGGCCAGATCCGGTCGATCTGGCTATCGTTATTTTGAACTACAACACCCGGGAGCTGCTCCGGGACTGCCTGGAATCGGTCCTGGCCAGCCAGGGGGGCTTCCGCTACAGCGTCTGCGTGGTGGACAACGCCAGCCAGGACGGCAGCGCCGCTCTGGTCCAGGAGGAGTTCCCCCAGGTCCACCTGATCCGCAACCAGGAAAACCTGGGCTACAGCGCGGGGAACAACCAGGCCCTGCGCTGGTTCGGCTTCCACCGGCTGGCAGAGGAAGGCCAGGCCGCGCCCCGATACGCCCTGCTCCTCAACCCGGACACGGTGGTGCCGCCCACGGCCCTGGCGGAGATGATCCGCTTCATGGACCAACGCCCCCGGGTGGGCGTGGCCGGTCCTCGCCTGCGCCGGCCCGACGGCAGCCTGGATCGGGCCTGTCGTCGCAGCTTCCCCACTCCCGCGGTGAGTTTCTACCGCATGGTGGGCCTGAGCCGCCTCTTCCCCCGCAGCCCCCGCTTCAACGCCTACAACCTGGAGTTCCTGCCCGAGGATGGGGTGCATCCGGTGGACTCGGTGGTGGGGGCCTACATGCAGGTGCGCCGGGAGGCCATCCGGGACGCGGGGCTGCTGGACGAGGAGTACTTCATGTACGGCGAGGACCTGGACTGGGCCAAGCGGATCAAGGACGCGGGCTGGGAGGTCTGGTACAACGGCCAGGTGGAGGTCCTGCACGTGAAGGAGGCGGCCAGCAAACGCAGCGGCAAGGCCCGGATCGCCTTCTACGAAGCCATGTGGATCTTTTACCGCAAGCACTACCGGGCGAGGACGCCCTGGCTCCTGGACAAGCTCATCCTGGCCGGCATCGGGCTGAAAGGGGGCCTGGACATCGCCGCCCGGCTCTGGCGACTGCGGCGCCTGCCCCGGGACGAGCAGCCCGACGGCCAGCCCCTCTCCACCTGAGCCTCGAGGGCCAGGCCGGCCGCCAGCCGCCCAGGAGACGCACGCCCAGAGATGCACCCAGAAACGCCGTTCAATGCAACCTTCGCAGAGCACCAGGGTTCACGCATCGTGCAGCTTCCAAAAGACCAAGTGATGGCCTCGAGCCTCCCCCCAGGCGCCGCGGAGAGCTTCCAAATGCGCCGCACCCAGCGGCCGGGGATCCTGAAACGCCCCCAGCTCCTCTTCATGCTGGCGCTGGTGGTCATCGACCTGGGCAGCGTCTGGCTGGCCTTCTACGCGGCCTATTCCCTGCTGCGCCTGGACCCGGACGTGATCATCGGCTCCTTCTGGGAGTTCTGGCCCCTGCCCGCCATCCAGGCAGGGCTGCTCCTGGGCATCTTCTTCACTCAGCGCATGTACCAGCGCCGCCGCCCCATCGCCCACCTGGACGAGATCTACCGCATCGTCAGCCTGACCACCCTGGCCACCCTCCTGACCGTGGGGCTGGTGGCCCTCTTCCTGCGAGACTTCACCTACCACCGCATGTTCGTGGCCTACGCCTGGGGACTGAACATCGGCATCCTCACCGTGGGGCGGCTGCTCCATGCCCAGATCCAGTGGAGCGCCCAGGCCCGGGGCATCGGGGACGACCGGGTGCTCCTGGTGGGGACGGGTCGAGTGGGACGGATGATCCTGCAGAAGATCCTGCAGAACCCCAAGCTGGGGTTCCAGATCGTAGGGGTCATCGACAACAACGGCCGGGCCCGCTCCTCCATCCTGGGCGTGCCTGTCCTGGGCAGCACTGCGGACATCCCCCAGGTCATTGAGCGCTACGGGGTGGACGAAGTGATCATCGGCCTGCCCGAAAGCAGCCACCAGGAGATCGTGGGCATCATCAGCCTGTGCGAACGGGAGAAGGTGGGCATCCGGGTCTTCCCGGACGTCTTCCAGATCATGGCCAGCGAGGTGACCATCGGCGACCTGGGCGGCCTGCCCCTCCTCACCATCCGGGATGTGGCCCTGCAGGGTTGGCGGCTCACCCTGAAGCGAGGCATGGACATCCTCCTCAGCGGCGTGGGCCTGATCCTCCTCAGCCCCTTCATGCTCCTCATGGCCATCCTCATCAAGCTGGACAGCCCCGGCCCGGTCTTCTACGCCCAGGAGCGCATGGGGCTGGACGCCAAGCCCTTCAAGATGCTCAAGTTCCGCTCCATGCACCAGGACGCGGAGAAGGAAGGCCCTGGCTGGACCACCGAGGACGATCCTCGGCGCACCAAGCTGGGCCGGTTCATGCGCCGCTTCAACATCGACGAGCTGCCCCAGCTGATCAACGTCCTCCTGGGGGACATGAGCCTGGTGGGGCCTCGCCCGGAACGGCCCGTCTACGTGGAGCAGTTCCGCCAGCGCATCCCCCGCTACATGGACCGTCACCGGGAGAAGGCCGGCATGACCGGCTGGGCCCAGGTCAACGGCCTGCGGGGGGACACCTCCATCGACGAGCGCACCAAGTACGACCTCTGGTACATCGAGAACTGGTCCCTGGCCCTGGACATCAAGATCCTCATCCGCACGGTGATCCAGACCCTCTTCGGCCACAACCACAACGCGTATTGACGGAAGCGTCTCTTCTGGGCGCCTCTTTGCTGGGCTTCGCGCCTGCCCCGGGCTCCGGTCCCTCCCTCCCCGCCCTGTTCTCC
>CAYQEB010000015.1:23016-41501 GCA_964416395.1 uncultured Caldilineaceae bacterium
GCTGGGCTTCGCGCCTGCCCCGGGCTCCGGTCCCTCCCTCCCCGCCCTGTTCTCCCATCCCGCACCCGTCTGCACCGGTCTACACCCTGCCGACCCTCTTGACACACCCCTTACCCCGATGCTATCATAGAGACAAAACTAGCACTCTAGCGCAGGGAGTGCTAGTTTTTTGCGCCCCTGGAGGCGGAAAAACGCCTTGGGGCAAAATGACGGGAAGGGCCCAATGGTGGTAAAATAACAGGGCGATAGAACAGGGGGCGAAACGCCTCCAGAAACGGCCCCGAGGAGAGAGCATGCCCGAGCAGGAACTCAGCGAACGCCAGAAACAGATCCTGCGCATCGTGGTCCAGGAGTACGTGGACACGGCCCAGCCCATCGGCAGCAAGAGCATCACCGAGCACTACCAGCTGGGCGTGAGTCCGGCCACGGTGCGCAAGGAGCTGGCCTATCTGGAACAGGTGGGGCTGCTCACCCATCCCCACACCAGCGCGGGACGGGTGCCCACGGACGCTGGCTACCGCTATTTCGTGCGTTATCTCCTCACCGACGCCGAACTGCCGGACAACGAGCAGCGCATGATCCGCCACCAGTTCCACCAGGCCCGGCAGGAGCTGGACCAATGGCTGCGCCTGAGCACCGCGGTCCTGGCTCGGATCTCCCAGAGCGCGGCCCTGGCCACCCTGCCCCGGGCCCAGCAGAGCCGCTTCAAGCACCTGGAGCTGGTGGGCATCCGGGACACGGTGGTGCTCCTGGTGCTGGTCCTGCAGGAAGGGACCGTGCGCCAGCAGATCCTCACCCTGGACGGCCCGGTGAGCCAGGGGGAGCTCAGCAAGGTGAGCAACGAGCTGAACGAGCTCCTGGCCGGCGCAGACCAGCGGGAGATCGAGGCCAAACAGCCCATCCTCTCCCCGCTGGCCCAGCAGGTGGCCCTCCTGGTCCAGGACATGATGGATCGGCTGGACGGCAAGCTGGGCGAACGCATCTACCGGGACGGCCTGGCCCAGGTGCTGGAAGCGCCGGAGTTCTCCGAGGGGGAGAACGTGCGCAAGATCGTCCAGGTGCTGGAGCAGCGCTCCCTCCTGGAGCAGATCCTGAGCGAGATGACCAACCTGGGAGACGTCCAGGTGATCATCGCCGGGGAGGGGCGCTTCGCCGAGCTGGAGGACATCAGCCTGGTCCTGGGCTGCTACGGGGTGGAGGAGCACACCACCGGCATCCTGGGCGTCATCGGCCCCATGCGCATGCCCTACGGCCGCACCATCGGCGCGGTGCGCTACGTGTCCGGCCTGATGAGCGATCTCATGCAGCAGATCTACGGGCTTTGACGCCAGCGGGCAGCCCTCCAGGAAAGGGCGTCCGCCCGCTCATCCGTAGTCTGGAGGAATGGAACCATGACCGACCGCAGGCAGAGCGAAACCAAGATCACAGAAATGAGCGATCAGAACAAGGACAATGAGCTGACCATGAGCACGGGGACGAACGACAGAGAGGCCGGCAACGGCAACGTGAACGAAGAAAAGGCCATGGCCCAGGCCGGGGAGACCCCGGAGGCGCCCTCGGAGGCGATCTCGGAGAAGCCCGAGGAGGAAGCCAACCAGGAAGCCGGCCAAGAACCCCAGGAATCCGTAGAGCAGCTGAAGGAACGGCTGGCCCAGCTGGAAGCGGAACTGGCCGAGGAGCGGGCCAAGTCCCAGCAGCTATGGGACAAGATGCAGCGCATGGCCGCGGAGTTCCAGAACACCCGCAAACGCCAGGAACAGCTGCTCCAGGCCAGCATCGAACGGGCCACCGAGGCCCTGATCCTGAAGCTGCTGCCTGTGCTGGACGACTTCGAGATGGCCTTCCAGAACGTCCCGGAGGAGCAGCAGGCCGAAGCCGAGGCCTGGCTGGCCGGTTTCCGCCAGATCTACCACAAGCTGGTGACCATCCTGGAGGAAGAAGGCCTGCGGGCCATCGAGCGAGAAGGCGAGTTCAACCCCGAGCTGCACCAGGCCATCTCCCATGAACCCAGCGAAGAGGTGGAGAGCGGCCACATCATCGAGACGGTGCGCACCGGCTACGAACACAAGGAGCGGGTGCTGCGACCGGCCCTGGTGCGGGTCGCCCAGTAGCCGTTCCCCACACCCACACAGAGGACCGAACACGCCCGGCCCGTTCGGTCCCTTCCGGCAAGGGCAGCCGGGACGTTTTTCGGGCAGGTGATCCGGCATGGTGGCCATCCACGGCAGGACAGGCCAGGCGGCAGAGCAGGGCGAATCCGGCATTCGCCCCTTCGACATCGGGCGGGACCTGCGCCCGGTGGCCCGGCTGATCGCCCAGGCCTTCGCGGACGAGCTGGATGAGAAGGGCCGAGCCGCCCTGCGCGAGCTGCGCCTGATGAGCTACATGGGTGGCCTCATGCGCCTGCTCAGCCGCAGCACCAGCGAGTTCCGGGACATCTTCAACGGCTTCGTCTGGGTGGAGAACGGCCAGCTGGTGGGCAACGTCACCATCCAGAAGGCGGACAGCCGGGGCTATCGCTGGCAGATCGCCAACGTGGCCGTGGCGCCGGCCTACCGGGGCCGAGGGATCAGCCGAGCCCTCATGGAGCGAGCCTTGGGCCACATCCAGGAGATGGGCGGGGCCTGGGCTGTGCTCCAGGTGCGGGAGAACAACCGGGTGGCCCGAGGGCTCTACGAACGCCTGGGCTTCGAGAACCTGGGCGGCCACACCAAGATGGTGGCCTCCCAGGCGCCGACAGGGGTCCCCTTTCCTCAGATGGAGGGGCTGATCCCCATGCCGGCCTCCCAGGGGCGCCTCCTCTACGAGCTGGCCACCAGCCAGCCCCACCCGGAGATCCACTGGTGGCGGGCGCCTCGGCGCAGCCAGTTCCAGGTGACCCTGGAGCAGCAGCTGGGGGAGTGGCTCAACCGGCTGGTGGGCCGACAGGCCGTGCTGCGCCGGGCCGTCCAGCACTTCCCGGATCGGTACGAGGCCGCGCTGGTGTTGACGGCCCGCCGCTGGCAGCCTCCGCACGAGATGCAGCTCTGGGTGCGCCCGGAGCAGCAGGGGAAGCTGGAGCGTCCCCTGATCCAGTGGGCCCTGGCCGCCCTGCAGGAGCACCCCCGCTGGCCAGTGCAGATCACCCTGAGCACCGTGGACCAGGCGGCCCGGCAGGTCCTGGAGGAGTACGGCTTTCAGGAAGAGTACACCCTGCTCACCATGCGCCGATCTGTGAAGCTGGCCACGGACATCTGAGGCCCAACGTTTCCCCCTTCCCATCCACCTCACCACTCCGGGAGGCCCTTTCGTGTCCAAGCTCGTCGTCCGCCTGTTCATCAACGCGGTGGCTCTCTACGTGACCGCCAACATCGTCCCCGGCATTCGCTTCGGCGAGGGCGGCGGCGTCAACCTGGGGACACTGCTCATCATCGCCCTCATCTTCGGCCTGGTGAACGCGGTGATCAAGCCCATCGTCAAGCTGGCCACCTGCCCGGCCTACATCCTCACCCTGGGCCTGTTCACTTTCGTGGTCAACGGCCTGATGCTGGAGATCACCGACTGGCTGGCCGGAAAGGATTTCGAGGTCCAGGGCTTCGGCGCGGCCATCCTGGGCGGCGTCATCATCAGCATTGTCAGCACCCTGCTGAGCATCTTCGTCGCGGACAACGACGATTGAAGCGTTGGTTGATTGGCCGGTTGATTGGATGATCGGCGAGTTCGGCCCGAGTCGCCGGGCCGGTCATCCCCCAATCTCGCATCCGCCGATCGCCACCTTCGACGATCTCCACCGCCGCCCATCGCTTTTTCAGGTGCCTTCGTCCCAGACCTTCGCTTCCAACCCATCCGCTTGCCAACCCATTCTCGAGGACCCACCGTGCGCTTCACATTCCTCCACTTCGCGGACTGTCACCTGGGCTATCGCCAGTACGGCCACAAGGAGCGCTTCAACGACTTCGCCCGAGCCTTCCTGGACGTGATCCGACGGGCCATCGACGCTCAGGTGGACTTCGTCGTCCTGGCCGGGGATCTCTTCCAGAAGCGCGCCATCGACGCCCTGACCCTGAACCAGGCGGTCCACGGTCTGCGCATGCTCCAGGACGCGGGCATCCCCTGCCTGGCCGTGGAAGGCAACCACGAGCTGGCCTACTACCACGACACCATCGGCTGGATGGAGTTCCTGGCCCAGCAGGATCTCCTCATCCTGCTGAACCCGGACCTGCGCCAGGACGGGGAGAGCCGCCTTCGGGCCTACGCCAACAAGCGCGGGGCCTACTTCGATCCCCTGCCCGGCGTGCGGGTCTACGGCCTGCGCTACATGGGGGCCAGCACCGCCAAGGCCTTGGAGATCTACACCCAGCTCCTGGCCCAGGACCCACCCCGGGAACAGGGCATCGACTACACCATCTTCGTGGCCCACACCGGGGTGGAAGGGGTGCTGCCCGGCCACATGGGCGGGCTCAGCCACCGCCAGCTCGCCCCCCTGCGCCCCTTCGTGGACTACCTGGCCCTGGGCCACATCCACAAGCCCTACGAGTTCGGCGGCTGGATCTACAACCCAGGCAGCCCAGAGACCTGCTCCCTGGACGAGGTCTCCTGGCCCGAGCGGGGGTACTACCTGGTCCAGGTGGACACCGAGAAGCCCCGGGAGTCGGAGGAGCCCCGACACCAGGCCCAGCTTCACGCCAACCGGCGCCGCCCCTTCCTGCGCCTGCACGTGAAGGTGGACCTGGCCGCCACGCCCCAGGCCCTCTACGACCACTGCCAGGAGGTCATCGCCCGCAAAGCCCGGGACCACGCCCAGATCATCCCGCAGCAGCCGGTGGTCTCCCTCACCCTCACCGGCACCCTGGCCTTCGAACGCAGCCAGCTGGACATGGTCCGGCTACGGGCCCTGGTGGAGGAGCATTTCTCCCCCCTGCTCGTCCTGGCCAAGAACGGCGCCGTCTCCCGGGACATCAGCGTGGACCCCAGCGACCGGCTGAACCGGCAAGAGCTGGAACGGCAGGTGCTGACGGAGCTGGCCGAGCAGCGTCCCCTCTTCCAGGGGCAGGGAGAGGCCTGGGCGGAGCTGGCCATCCAGCTGAAGCAGATGGTCGCCGAGTCCAAAGACGTCAGCCCGGAGGCCATCCTGGACGAGTTCCAGGGATGGCTGGCCCAGCACCCAGCCCCCGAGGAGCAGGGAGCCGCCCAGGAGGAAGAGACGACCCTGTGACCACCCACTCAACCCTCACCCACCCCGACGCCCGACCATGTTGATCCACTCCCTGGCTCTGGAAAACGTCAAGAGCTACATCGCCGCCCAGATCGATTTCACCCCAGGAACCAACGCCATCGTCGGCCAGAACGGGGCCGGCAAGAGCACCATCCTGGAGGCCATCGGCTTCGCCCTCTTCGACCAGCTCCCCTACAACCAGAACGAATTCAAACGGGAAGGGGCCCGCAGCGCCACGGTCACGGTGACCTTCCTCAGCAGCAGGGACGACCGGGCCTACCAGGTGGTGCGCCGCTGGGGCAGCAGCAACCAGTACGCGGTCTACGACCCGGAGCTGAACGCCAAAGTCTGCCAGGGCAAGAAGGACGTGCTGGACTTCCTGCGGGAGCACATGGGCGTGGATCCCAACACGGACCTGCGCAAGCTCTTCGCCGACGCGGTGGGCGTGCCCCAGGGGACCCTCACCGCGGCCTTCCTCCAGAGCCCGGCCAACCGCAAGCCCATCTTCGATCCCCTGCTGCGGGTGCAGGAGTACAAGAAGGCCTACGAGCGCTTGAACGAGCCCCAGCGGCTGCTGAGAGCGCAGAGCCAGGAGCTGGAGGTGCGCATCAGTCGGTTGGAGGGGCGAGTGGAGCGGTTGCCAGAGCTGGAGGAGCGCTTGAAGCGGCTCCAGGCGGGCATCGAGCAAGGCCGGCAGGAGCTGGCCCAGGCGACGGCCGAACGCACCCAGCTCCAGGAGAAGGTCCAGGCCCTGGAGGCCCTGGAGAAACAGCTCCGGGACGCGGAACGGGCCTGGGAGCAGGCCCAGAGCCAGGTGGATTCCCTGACGGCTCAGCTCCAGCAGGCCCGGAAGCGCCTGGAAGAGGCCCTGGAGGCCCAGGATCTCCTGGAGCGTCACCGGGCCGGCTACCAGGCCTACCAGGAGGCCCAGGCTCGCAAACAGGCCCTGGACGCCCGGTTCCGAGAGCGGGAGACCCTGCGAGAGCGACGGGCCCAGCTGGATAAGCAGCTCAGCCTGGCCCAGTCCCAGGTGCAACGCCTGGAGGAGGAGCTGGCCGCCATCCAGCAGGCCGAGGAGGAGCGGGCGCGGCTGGCTCCCCTGGTGGCCCGTCAACAGGAGCTGGAAGCAGAGCTGGCCCAGGTCCAGCAGGCAGCCGTGCGCCTGGAGGCAGTGGAGCGGGAGCTGGATCAGCTCCGAAACGAGGAGGCCCGCCGGCGGGAGCGCCTGGCCCAGCTGGAGCAGGCCCTGGCCCGGGCCCAGGAGCTGGAAGCAGAGCTGGCCCAGGCTCGGGGGAAGGTGGAAACTCTGCGGGCCGCCCTCCAGGAAGGCCGGGACCGCTTGGCCCGGCTGGCCGCGGAGACGGAGGCTCTGGAGAAGCAGAACCAGGCCCTGGAGGCCGTGGAGCAGGCCGTCTGCCCAGTCTGCGAGCAGCCCCTGACGCCCGAGCACCGGGCCGAGCTCCTGGAGCGCAACCGGACCCGCCTGGCCCAGCTAGGCCAGGAACGCCAGGCCCTGGAAGCGAAGCTGGCCGCCACTCAGGAGGAGCTGGACCGGGCCGAGCAGCGCGTCCAGGAGCTGGAAGGCCAGCTGCGGCGCCTGCCCCGACCGGACGAGCTGGCCAAGCTTCGGGAGGAGCTGGCCCAGATCCAGGAGAAAGGGGCAGCGGCGGAGGCGGAGCGCCAGGCCTTGGCCCAGGAGGCGGCCCGGCTGGATGGGCTGAAGCAGGCCCTGGACGAGCTGGGGAATCCCCGTCAGCGGCAGGAGGTGGCCGCCCACCAGGCCCAACGTCTCCCCCAGGTGGAGGCGGCGCTGGCCCAGGAACGGGCCCAGGTGACGGAACACCAGACTGCCCTGGCTCAGCTGGAGGAGGAGTTGGCCCGCTTCGCCGCGCTGGACCAGGAGCTGGACCAGGCAGCCCAGGCTCTGGCCGAACACCAGGCCGCCTACCAGGCCTTCATCCGCAGCCAGGGGCTGGCCGACACCCGGGACCAGCGCCAGGCCGAGGTGGCCCGCCTGGAGGAAGGAGTGGCCCAGGCCCAGGAACGGATGGCCGAGCGCGCCCAGGCCAAGGCCCAGCTGGCCGCAGAATTCAACCCCCAGGCCTTGAAAGAGCGCCGGGCCCAGCTCCAGGAACAGCAACGGAAGGAAGGCAACCTGCGGGGCAAACTGGAGGCGGAGGAGAAGGAGGCCCAGGACATCCAGGAGCAGATCCGCACCGTCCAGGGATGGCAGGCGGAGCTGGAGGCCACCCGGGTCCAGCGCCAGGAGTTGGAGCGACAGATCGGGCTCTTCCAGGAGCTGCGGGAGATCCTCAAGAAGGCCGGGCCCTACATCACCCGGGCCCTGGTCCGGCAGATCAGCCACAGCGCGGCCCAGCTCTTCAGCGAGATCATGCTGGACTACAGCCGTCACCTGCGCTGGGAGCCGGAGGACTACGGCATCGTCCTGGAGGTGGAGGGGCGGGATCGCCAGTTCAGCCAGCTTTCCGGCGGGGAGCAGATGAGCGCGGCCCTGGCCGTGCGCCTGGCCCTGCTCCGGGAGATCAGCGACGTCTCCGTGGCCTTCTTCGACGAGCCCACCACCAACCTGGACGAGAACCGCCGGGAGGCCTTGGCCCAGCAGATCCTGAGCATCCAGGGCTTTCGGCAGCTCTTCGTCATCAGCCACGACGACACCTTCGAGCAGGCCACGGACAACCTGATCCGGGTGGAGAAGGTGAACGGGGTCAGCGTGGTGGCGTGAACCGGGTCATTGAGGGTTGAACCGTCCGGAAAGCCGCCCTCTTGAACCCAATCAACCGCTCCTCGAGTCAACCCGTCAGCCCTTCTCTCCCCCGATCCCGCCCTCGATCACCTTCTCCAACAGGTCCGCGGCGGCCGGCACACCCCCCAGCCGGGCAAACTCCTCCTGCAACGCCCTGGCCCGACGCCGCACCGCGGAACCCTCCGCCATGAAATCCCTCAGCATCGCCGCCAGTCCCTGGACCGTGACCTGCCGGGGCGGCACCTGCGCGCCCACCCCGCTGCGGACCACGCCAGCCGCCTGCCGCCCCTGATCCGCGGCGTGGGGCACCACGATCTGGGGCACCCCGTAGGTGACCAGGGCGTGGGTCGTCCCCGCGCCGCCGTGGTGGATGGCCGCCTGCACCCGGGGCAGCACCTGGGCGAAATCCACCCGCTCCCGCACCAGGGCCAGGCGGGGCAGCCGAGGCCGCAGCTTCTCCAGGAAGGCCGGATCCGCCCGGCCCACGGCCAGGATGGGCGCGCCCCCGGCCTGGACCACCCCATGGGCCGCGGCGATGAAGAAGTTGGGGTCATCGGTGAAGGTGGTGCCCAGAGTCACGAAGACCCGGGGCCGATCCGGGGGAAGGGCCGCCAGCCAGGCCGGCTCCGGCGCCACCGGGCCGGGCAGGCCGCCCACGTGCCGGTTCTGGGGCAGGAGGTCCAGGCCCGCGAACCAGGTGGGGCTCCAGTAGGTGAGGTGGAGGTGGGGAGAGAGGAGGGCCGGGGGCCCGTCGGTGATCCAGTTGACCCCCCGGGCGCCGAAGCGCTCCAGCAGGCGGGTCAGGCGGTCCTGAGCCATCTGCACGATGTAACGGGCCGCGGGGGAGACCCGGGTGGGCATTGCGGGCCAGCCGGCCACCACCAGGGGCGTGTCCAGGAGCTCGCTGGCGATGCCCGCGGCGGCGATGAACATCTCGCTCACCAGCAGATCCGGCCGAAACGCCCGGCCCAGCTCCACCAGGGCCTGGGTGGCCCGCTCCACCCGATCCTCCCCCAGCCACTGGTCCAGGGAGCGGACCATACGCAGACGCTGGAAGGTGGCCTGGTCCGCGCCAGGATCCACCTGGAGGGGCGGGGGCGGGGGCCAGCGCCAGCCCGTCTCCGCCAGGGGGTGAAAGGGCAGGCCCAGCTTCTCCAGGATGGGCTGCACCCCTTCCCCAGAGGCCCAGAGCACCTGGTGGCCCCGGCGGTGCAGCTCCGCGGCGGTGGCCGCGTAGCCACCCCAGTCCAGGTGGCCGGGCAGGGGCGCGGAGACGAAGAGGATGCGCATGGGATCACCTCAGTTGCAGCCCGGGGAGAGGCGGTAGACCCCGCCGTCGCCGGTGCCGATCCAGAGCGCCCCATCCGGGGCGGTGGCCATGGCCTGGATGGGCCAGGCCAGCAGGATGCGCTCGGCCACCAGCCGCCCGCCGGCGTTGGCCAGGCGGTAGAGGCCGGGGTTGCGGCCGTACTGGGCGAAGAAGATGGTGCCGTAGGCCCAGGTGATGCCCGTAGGGGCCGCGGTGTTGACCAGCTCCAGCACCGGAGGCGTGTACCAATCCTTCACCACGCCGCTGAGCACCAGAGGGAAGCCGTAGAACGGGGTGGCGTTCTCGTCCCCAGCCCGGGCCCCGGGGGAGAGGGTGCGGGGATCGAAGAGGTTCACCTCGTCCCCCGCGCCGTACTCGCCGGGCACGTTGGTGGCCCCGTTGTCCGTGATCCAGAGGCGGCCGTAGGGGTCCCCGGTGAGGCCGTAGGGGTTGCGGAAGCCCCGAGCCGCGGTCTGGAAGGCCCCGATGTTGCGCTCGCTGAGCAGCCGATCCAGGGAGGCCCGGACCAGGCGCGCGCCGTAGGGATTGCCCCCGGCGGCAATGTTCACCGCCTGGGTCTCCTCCGGGGGATCTGTGGTGCCCGGGTTGATGAGGCCGTCGGAGTAGCCGTCCCGCACCCCGCCCACGGAGACGTAGACCCAGCCATCCACCAGGGCAATGCCGTTGTTGGCGTGGAAGAGCCGCCCGTTCACCGGGAAGCCCGCGGCCAGCCGCTCGTAGCCCCCGCCGTCCGGGATGCGCCCCACCTCCCCAGCCCGGCTCACGTAGAGGACGCCGTTGGCGTAGTCCAGGCCAGTCACCCGGCTGGATTCCTGGAGGATGGTGTAGAAACTGTCGTCGGTGATGCTCTGGTAGACGCCGATGGAGCGGCTGGGGTGGAAGGCGTCGAACATGATGTTGGGGTCGATGTCCCCCACGGAGGGGGAGTCCAGCCCCAGGAAGAGGCGACCGTCCGGGGCGAAGGCCATGCTGGTGATGCCAAATTTCCCTTCCAGGCGCTGGAGCCGTTGCTCGATGCAGAAGCCGCCCTGAGGGATCAGCCAGGGGTCCCCGTCCGAGGGGGCGGGCAGGCCCAGGGGCGCGGCCTGGATGCCCACCTGTCCCAGGCTGATGGCCGGGCGAGCCGGGACCACAGCCAGGGACGCGCCGCCGGCTTGACCGTCACCCTGCCCCCCGCTCTGGCCCTCCCCGCCCGAGGGCGCGGCGGCCTGGATCTCCGGCGCCGGCAGGAGCTGGGCGACCCGCTCCTGGGTGGGGGGAAGGCCGCAGCTGGCCAGCCGCACCAGCTCCCCGTTGACGAAGGCCGCGCCGGACTCCTCGGCCGGGCACTGGTTCTCCACCAGGTTGAAGGTGTCCGGGTGGAGGCGGAACCAGAGCTCCTCTGCTGGGGGCAGCGGGGGGCGGGACTCCGGCGCGCCGGCCTGGATCCAGGCCCGCACTTTCTCCTTCTCCACCGGGTCCAGCTCCCCCACCAGGGGCATGATGTTGTCCCGGATCTGCTGCCAGAGTCGGGAGTTCTCCGGGTCGCCCGGCACGATCACCGGCCCGTTCTCGCTCCCATCCATGAGGGCCTGGTACTCGGTCACCTTCAGCCCCAGGTTCTGGACCGTCTCCCCGTGGCAGGAGTTGCAGGTGGCCTCGAAAATGGGCTGGATGTCCTCCTCATAGCCGAGGAGGGGAGGCAGGATGTCCTGGTCCAGGGGATTGGCGGTGACCTGAAGCTGGCCGTCCTGGCTGAAGACGCCCTGGATGCGCACAGGGCTGCGGGCCGGCGCCCGTCCGATGCGGCAGGCCTCCAGATCCGGCCCCTGGCGCACCTTGGCCGTGCTGGCCATCACCCCGTAGACCGGTTGCCCCTCCGCCAGGCAGAGGAGGGCCTCCTCCAGGTTGTCCACGGGGCCGGGCTCTCCGGTGCTGCCCAGCAGGTCCGGTCCGCGGCTGGGGGGCGTGGGCCCGGCCACCGGGGTCACCGGACCGACGAAGGGGCTGGCCGGTGCACAGGCGGCGAATAGGATGGTGAAGAGGAAGGAGAGCAGGAACAGGGGGAGGATGCGAACACGAAAAGATGAGAGCTGTGCCATGCTGCGACCTTTGAAGGCGGTGGTTGGGTGTGTTGGAAACTGGGTGATTGGGGGAACAGGGACGAAAGATCCGGGATCGAACCGAAAAGCTTCACATGCAAGAGCTCGGGGGCGAAGCGTGGGAAGATTGGAGAGCAGGGACAGGTGGATTGGTTGATGCGATGATTGGTTGATGGGGTCAGAGGGAATATCCCATCACCCCGTCACCCCTTCACCGATGCCGGGTCTCTGCCCCTCCAGGCCTCCGGGTCCGCCGCGGATCGTGGATCATCCGCTCGTTGACTCCTCCAGGACAGTTCGAGCCCGGCGGATGTCCTCCTGGATCTGGGCCACCAGGGCCTCCAGGCCCGGGAAGCGCTGCTCCCCCCGCAGGCGGGCCACGAACTCCACCGTGAGCAGCTGGCCGTAGAGATCTCCTGAGGCCCCGTCCGGCGGGAAGTCCAGCAGATGGGTCTCCACCAGGTGACGCCGGCCGTCCACCGTGGGGCGCACGCCGATGTTGGTCACGCTGGGGAAGGCGGGGGAAGCGTCGGGTTTGCCCAGCCAGGTGCGGGTGGCGTAGACCCCGTCCCCGGGCAGGAGGCGCTGGGGCGGGATGGGCTGGAGATTGGCCGTGGGCACGCCGATCTGACGCCCCCGGCCGTCCCCTTCCACCACCAGGCCCGGGACCCGATAGCGGCGACCCAGCATGCGGGCCGCACCGGTCACGTCTCCTTGCCGCAGGAGCTGGCGGATGTGGAAGCTGCGCACCTCCTGGGCGCGCCCATCCTCCCCGGTCACGGTGACCGGCTGCACCACGGTCACCCGAAAGCCCATCTCCTGGCCCAGGGCCCGGAGCACATCCAGGCTGCCGGAGCGCCCTTTGCCCAGAGCGAAGTCCGGCCCGGCCACCAGGCCCGCCAGGCCCAGGTGGCGCTTGAGCAGGGCCACGAACTCCCGGGGCCCCAGCTGGGCCAGCTCCAGGGTGAAGGGCTGGATGATGCCCACCTGGACGCCCAGGGCCCCGGCCAGCTCCATGCGCTCTTCCGGTGTGGTCAGGATGGCGTGCTCCGTTCCCGGCCGCAGGACGGTCACCGGGTGGGGGTCAAAGGTGAGGAGGGCGGAGAGGGCCTGGCCGCTGGGGTCCTGCCGGGCCTGCTCCAGGAGGGTGCGCAGCAGGGCCTGGTGGCCCAGGTGGATGCCGTCGAAGTTGCCGATGGTCAGGTAGGTGGGGCCGGGGAGATGGGCCTCTCGCACGTCACGGTAGATCTGCATGGCGGAAGGAAGCGTCCGTAAAAGCGCCCGGATGCCAGGCGGTGAAAAGCGAAACCGGTCGATAGGCGGCTGGGCCGACGCCTCGGTGAGTAGAGCGGCGAGCAGAGCAGTGCACAGAGCTCATGACGACCCAGGCTCCTGGCCGCGGGTGGGGCGGGCCTGAAGATGATGGGCGAACCACTTGTGGGCCTTGACCAGGGCCTGGTCGCCGGGCTCCTCCGGCAGCTCCAGCACCCGCAGGATGCCCACCATCTGCCCCCGGGGATCCACGGCCTGGGCCAGGCTCCAGACCTTCAGCCCAGGGGCCGCATCCTCGGGCAGGGGCAGGAGGATCCTCTGGCCCTGGCCCAGGCGACGGATGGCCTCCTGGTCCACCGGGATGGCGGGCAGGTCCATGCCGGCGCCCACAGGCAGGAGCAGGCGGGCCAGCTCCCCGGCCTCCGCCGCGGCCCGGATCTCGTCCAGGGTGTGGGCCTGCTCCAGGGAGAAGGGCCCCACCCGCTCCCGGCGCAGGCGGCTGAGATGGGCCACCGTGCCCAGGGCCCGGCCGATGTCGTGGGCCAGGGAGCGAATGTAGGTCCCCGCGGAGCAGTGCACCCGGACGGTCAGCTGGTCTGGGGGCTGGAAGTTCACCAGGTCCAGCCGGTGGATGGTGACGGCCCGGGGCTTCACCGTCACCGCTTCCCCCCGCCGGGCCCGGACATGGAGCCGCTCGCCGCCCTGCTTCAGCGCGGAGTAGACGGGAGGAACCTGCTCGATAGGCCCACGGAAAGCCGCCAGAGCCTGCCCGATCTGTTCAGGGGTCAGGGGAGGAACGGGCGCGGTCTCGGTCACTTGGCCCAGGACGTCGTAGGTGTCCGTGGCCGCGCCCAGGGTGATCTCCGCCAGGTAGACCTTGTCGTGGCCCTGGTAGTACTCCACCAGCCGAGTGGCGATGCCCAGGCAGAGGACCAGCACGCCGCTGGCCATGGGGTCCAGGGTGCCGGTGTGGCCGATGCGCCGCTGTCCGCTCCACCGGCGCACCATGAGCACCACGTCGTGGCTGGTGGGCAGGTGACGGTCGCCGCCCCCGGGCTGCTGGGGCGTCGGGCCCTCCAGGCCCGGCTTGTCCACGATGAGGAGCCCGTGCAACGGGCTGGGCTGTCGCTCAGTCACCGGATGAGCTCTCCTGGGGAAGGGCTTGGCGCTGCTGGAGTCCCTGTTGCCGGGCCTGTTTCAGGCGGGCCACCACCTGGGGCACCACCTGGTCGAACGTGCCGGGAACGGTGCAGCCGGCCGCGGGGGGATGGCCGCCGCCGCCCAGCTCGAAGGCCACCTGGCTCACGTCGAAGCCCGGCTTGGCCCGGAAGCTGCAGACCACCTGGGGCTGGCCCTCGGCGCTCGGCTTCTCCGTGAAGGTGGCGCTGATGTCCGCTTCCTGGGCGGTGATGAGCTGGCTGGCCAGGCCGCCGTCCTGGCCCATCTCCGTACCGGCCGCGGCCATCTCGGCCAGGCTGATGGTGGTCCAGATGACCCCGTCCTCCAGCTGCATGTGAGGCAGGACCAGCCCCCAGAGCTTGAGCACGGCGAAGGGACGCCGCCGCAGGGTCTGGGCCACGATGCGAGGCAGGTTCGCGCCGCCGTCCACCAAGCGCATGGCCACCCCCAGCACTTCCGCGTCCGTGTTGCTGGTCTGGAAGCCCAGGGTGTCGGTGACCAGGCCGGTGAGGAGACAGATAGCCAGCTCATCCCGGAGGGGAACGGCCAGGGCGTCGGCCAGGTAGACCAGCATCTGGCAGGTGGCGGCGCAGGCCGGCTCCACCCAGTTGACTGTGCCGAAGTAGGTGTTGGTCACGTGGTGGTCGATGACCGCGAGAGGGAGGGCGGCGTGGCTCTCTGGCCGGTAGACGTCGCCCATGCGGTCGGGGCTGGAGGCGTCCAGGCAGACGATGAGGTCATAGTCGTCGCCCACCTCTTCCGGGCCGATGATCGCCTGGGCGCCGGGCAGAAAGCGAAAGTTCTCCGGCACAGGATCGTGGAGGGCCAGGGTCGGCTCCTTGCCCAGGGCTCGGAGCAGCCAGCCCATGCCCAGAAGGCTGCCCACCGCGTCCCCGTCCGGGTCCACGTGGCTCACACAGAGGATGCGCTGGCTCTGCCGTAGAGTGGTCAGGAGTTTGCGCTCGATGGCGAACTGTTTGCGGCTGGAACGGCCGTCCTGGGGCCGGTTCGGCGCTGAATTTGGCACCTGGTTCACACTGTCCTTTCCGTGGGGTTCCTTCCGTGGGGGCCCTCTCCGTGGGACATGCCGGCTAGCGATCCTGCTCGGCCGAGGCAACGTCCCCGGGGGCGCTCTCCTCCGGCCTTTCCGGGGGATGCGCGGCGGGGGTCTCCGCGGAGGCCGCGGCCAGGTCCTCTGGCGTGGACTCCCCGGCCGCCTCTCGGCCCGCCCGCTCCGCTGCGATCTTGGCCAGGATCTGGTCCACGCGCGCGGCCTGCTCCGGCGTGTCGTCGTAGTAGAAGAGGAGCTCCGGCACCTGGCGCAGGCCGCAGCGGGCGGCCAGCTGGCTGCGCAGGAAGGGGGCGGCCTTCTTCAGGGCTTTCAGGACCTGCTGCCGGGGCACGTCCTTGTCCCAGTGATAGACGTAGACCCGGGCGCTGCGCAGGTCTGGGCTGACCCGCACGTGGGTCACGTCCACATAGCTCAGGCGGGGATCCTTGAGCTCGTTGGCGATGAGGATGCCCAGCTCCTCGAAGAGAAGCTCGGAGACCCGTTGCTGTCGAATAGTGGTAGACATGGCTGCACTCGATTTCATCTGGCCTGGGCGTCCAGAGGATGGGAGAAGCCCAGCACCAGGACAGAGACCTGGCAAGTTGGGGTAACCTGCCAGGTCCAGGGACATTTTGCCGGTTGTCAGGGAACGCAAGATCCCGGGGTGGCCCGCCTTAGCGGACCTCCACCATCTCGTAGGCTTCGATGATGTCGCCGATTTGGTAGTCGGTCACGTTGGCCAGCTTGATGCCACACTCGTAACCGGCCCGCACCTCGTTCACGTCCTCGGTGAAGCGTTTCAGCGTCTCCACCACGGTGTTGGCCACCTCCTCGCCGTTCCGAAGCAGGCGGGCCTTGGCGTTGCGGCGGATGACCCCATCCAGGACCATGCAGCCGGCCACGGTGCCGGTGCGGCGAACCCGGAAGACCTCCCGCACCTCTGCGTGGCCCAGGATGGACTCCTCGTAGACCGGCTCCAGCATGCCCTTCAGCGCGGCCTCGATGTCCTCGATCATCTTGTAGATGACCTTGTAGCGGCGGATCTCCACGCCCGACTGTTCGGCTCGCCGCTGCGCGGACTTCTCCACGCCCACGTTGAAGCCGATGATGATGGCGTCACTGGCCTCGGCCAGCATCACGTCCGACTCGGTGATGTCACCGATGGCCGCCTGCAGGATCTTCAGCTTCACCTCGTCCCCGGAAAGGCGCTCCAGGCTCTGGACCACCGGCTCCAGGGTGCCCTGCACGTCGGCCCGGACGATGAGGTTCAGGGTGGTGACCTCACCGCCCTCCACCTTGGCGAAGAGGTCCTCCAGGCTCATGCGCCGCTGGGGCGTTCGGGCCTTGGCCCGCTCGGCCTCCTTGCGCTCCTCCGCGATGCGCCGGGCCTCTTTGTCGTTCTTCACCACCTCGAAGACCTCGCCGGCCTTGGGGATCTCCTGCAGGCCCAGGACCACCACCGGCGTGCTAGGGCCGGCCTTCTTGATGGGCTTGCCCTGGTAGTCGAACATGGCCTTGATCCGGCCCCAGGTGGCGCCCACCACGATGGCGTCGCCTCGCTTCAGGGTGCCGTTCTGGACCAGCAGGGTGGCGGTGACGCCCCGGAAGCGATCCAGCTTGGCCTCGATGACCGTGCCCACGCACTTGCCGTTGGGGTTGGCCTTGAACTGCTCCAGTTCGGCCACCACCAGGATGTTCTCCAGGAGATCGTCGATGCCGATGCCTTTCAGCGCGCTGATGGGCACCATGATGGTGTCCCCACCCCACTCCTCGGGCGTCAAGCCTTCCTTGGAGAGCTCCTCCATCACCCGGTCGATGTTGGCGTTGGGCTTGTCGATCTTGTTGATGGCCACGATGATGGGCACTCCCGCGGCCTTGGCGTGGTTGATGGCCTCCCGGGTCTGGGGCATGACCCCATCGTCCGCGGCCACCACCAGGACCACGATGTCCGTGACCTGGGCGCCCCGAGCCCGCATGGCGGTGAAGGCCTCGTGGCCCGGCGTGTCCAGGAAGGTGATCTTGCGGCCGTCCACCTCCACCTGGTAGGCGCCGGTGTGCTGGGTGATGCCGCCGGCCTCGGTGGCCACCACGTTGGTGTGGCGGATCTGGTCCAGCAGGGTGGTCTTGCCGTGGTCCACGTGGCCCAGGATGGCCACCACTGGCGGACGCTCCACCAGCTTGGCCGGGTCCTCCTGCTCCAGGACCTTCTGGATGAAGGTCTTGGGCATGGCCGCGACCTTCTCCTTGGCGGCCGCTTCCTCCGCCGCTTCCTCCTCCGTCACCTCCGGCTCGGGCCAGCGGACCTCCACGCCCAGCTCATCCCCCACGATGGCCGCGGTGTCATGGTCCAGCCGCTGGTCGATGGGCGCCATGATGCCGAACTGCATGAGCACCTTGATCAGGTCGATGGGGCTTCGTCCCATGAGCTTGGCCAGCTCCCGCACGGTGACGAAATCACCGACCTCTACGACCGTCTTCTCTTCTTTCCCGTTTTTCTGGGTTTCCACTGCTTTCTCCGGGCTCTTTGTCTGGCTCTTTGTCTGCTGTACTTTGCTCTTTGTCGCCATAAGTTCTACTCCTCCCACTGCCCCCATTTGGAACAGGTAATCATACCATAACTTCGTCTCAAGGGACAGCTGGACAGGCGGCGAAAACGTTCTCCGCCTGCTGTGCTGTCACGTTTTTTGTCCGGGCCACATTTCGTCTGGGCCCCACCTCGTCTACACGGCCCACTTTACCATCCCAGGCGGCTCCTCGGCTTCCCGCGCACAGCCCAACTCTGCTGGATCTAGCGCACGGCATGCCCACTCAGGCACTGTCAGGCCAGAGCCGTCGGTCGAAGCCGCAGGTCGCGGCCATGTCAAAGGTGGGGTCGGCAGCGGCCCACTACAGGAAGGGGACGGAAGGGAATCGAACCAGGGGCAGTTCTGTGGGAGATTCTGCGCAGACCGGTGAACACCGGGAATGCCGCTGCATCGGGGCGGGGAGGAGGTGGGCGATGGCCTTACATGGTCATCGCCCCCTGATTCCAGCCGCCTTGCCGGCAGATCGTCCCACAAGCCGCATGGCTGATTCCGTCCACTGCCATGGCCTCAGACATTGACGTGTGCCTGTTCATGGTGCTGGCCGACAGCCCAGCGGTGAGCAGTGCATATGCCATCCTTCACGGAAAGGTGGGACAGCCGTTGTCCCACGGGAAACGGTGCGCGCCTGGGCGTACACCCCGATCCAATGCGCTCTGTTCCAGCGTCTCCAATGTTCATCCTGCCCCCTGGCCCTGGGGCTCGTCTTCCGGCCGGCCCTCCTCAGGAAGCGAGGCGGCGTAGGCCTGGAGCTCCGCCAGGTTCTCGGGCCGGATCTGGGTGCGCAGGGCTCGGGCCAGCATGTTTCGCTCCAGGGCCCGGGCCCAGCAGCGTCGATCCGGGTGAAGGTAGGCCCCCCGACCGGGCGCTTTGCCCGTGGGATCCACCTTCACCCCTTCCGATGTGCGCACCAGGCGGATCAGCTCCCGTTTGCCCGCGGTCTTCCGACAGGCCACACAGATCCGCTGGGGCACTCGCCTGGGCCGGGCTCCTGCACCTTTCCGCGCCATGGGGCTGCCTCCCTGGGCTCCT
>CAYQEB010000015.1:41601-43451 GCA_964416395.1 uncultured Caldilineaceae bacterium
TCCCTGGGCTCCTGGACAGGCGCCTAGATGAGCTCCTCGAAGTCCTCGTCCTCGATGCGAGGCTTGGGCTTCTTGCGCCCTTTCTTGCGCTTGGCCTTGGGCGCTTCCTCGTCCTCTTCCTCGTAGCCGGCCAGCAGCTCCGGCGGCACCTCGATCTCCAGCTCGTCCCAGTCCACCTGCTCGGCTTTGCGTTGAGCCATGCGGGCCCGCAGCATGTCCGCGGTGATCACCTCGGGCAGATCCTCGCCGGTCATCATGGTCTCCGGCTCTTCCTCCTTGGAGGCTTCGGCTGGGATCTCCGCCTCGGCCGAGCGTTCCGGCTCCTGGGGCAGCTCGGGCTCCTCGGACGGCTTGGGCAGGTCCGTCGGGGTTGTCTCCAGCACTTCCTCAAAGCTGGGGAAGGCGGGAACGTCCGAGGCCACCTTGGCCGCGGCCTGGGCAAAGGCGTCCAGAGCAGCCTTCTGGTCCTCCTCGGTGCCGGCGATGCCGGCCTCTTCGGTGAGGGAGGCGGCGATCTCCTCCAGGGAGACCCCGCCCTTGCCCTCCTGTTCGGCCAGGAAGGGCTCCGGCGAGCCCTCCGTGCCCTGGATGGCCTCGGCCGCCTTGCGGAAGAGCTCCTCGCTGTCCGCGTCCTGGCCTCGGAGCAGGGCCTCGGCTCGGGACATGAGCCCCACATCCCCGAAGGCGGGCATGGACTTGGCGATCTGCTCTGCGGCCAGCAGGTCCAGCCCCTCGGCTCGGGCCTCGGTCTCGCTCTTGATATCGATGCGCCAGCCGGTGAGCTTGGCGGCCAGTCGGGCGTTCTGCCCCGCCTTGCCGATGGCCAGGCTCAGCTGGCGGTCCGGCACGATGACGATGGCCGTCTTGGTCGTCCCTTCCCCCTCGCTCAGGACCACGCTCTGGACCTTGGCCGGGCTCAGGGCGTTGGCGATGTAGGTGCGCAGGTCCGGGCTCCACTCCAGGACATCGATCTTCTCCCCGGCCAGTTCGTTGACGATGTTCTGGATGCGCAGGCCTCGCATGCCCACGCAGCTGCCCACGGGATCCACCCCGTCCACCGTGGCGGCCACAGCCACCTTGCTGCGGGCGCCGGGCTCCCGGGCAATGGCCTTGATCTCCACCGTGCCCTCCCGCACCTCGGGGATCTCCTGCTCCAGCAGGCGGCGGAGCAGGGCGGGATGGGTGCGGCTCAGCTTGATCACCGGCCCCCGGTTGCTCTTGTGCACGTCCACGATGTAGAGCTTGATGTAGTCGCCCCGGCGCAGGCGCTCCGTGGGGATCTGCTCTTCCCGGGGCAGCAGGCTCTCGTGCTTGTCGTCCAGCAGCACCGTGACCGTGCCCGAGGAGTAGTCCACGCTGCGCACCTGGACGGTGATGATCTCGCCCACCCGGTGCTTGAAATTCTCGTAGACCGTGTTCCGCTCCGCCTCCCGGATCCGCTGCAGGATCACCTGCTTGGCGGTCTGCGCGGCGATGCGACCGAACTCGTCCGGCACGCTGGGCACCCGGATCACGTCCCCCAGTTGAGCTTCCGGCTCGTACTGGCGGGCCTCCTCCAGGGCCACCTCGGTGTGGGGGTTCATGACCTCCTCCACCACCTCTTTCTCCGCGTAAATTTTCATCTCGCCGGTCTCCCGGTCCACTTCCGCGGTGACGTTGGAGACGGATCCGTAGTTCCGCTTGTAGGCGGAGACCAGCGCGGCCTCGATGGCCTCGAAGATCACCTCTCGATCCAGTCCTCGGTCCGCAGCGACCTGGTTGATCCCGGCAATTAGCGCTTTCGACATCTTTTCTCTGTGCTCCTAAACACTTCTATTTCTGCCATCTCTGTGAACACATCTCTGTGAACA
>CAYQEB010000015.1:43551-45679 GCA_964416395.1 uncultured Caldilineaceae bacterium
CATCTCTGTGAACACATCTCTGTGAACAATCGACCTAGAGCGGCGCCCACCACTGACCTGGGAACCATCGCCTGAAAAACAATCCATACAACAAGAAAAGTGGGGGTAACCCCACTTCTCGACGAGAGCTCGACTCAGGTCAAAACGGACACACGGCGGTCGATCCAGACCGAGAACAGTATAGCACATCTCGGCCCTGCGTTCAAATTTGGTCCACCGAGGATCCTGGCCGGATCCAGGAGGAAGCCAGGGAATCCGGGCAGGAAGCAGGGCCCGGACTCAGCGGATGGGAACGTGATAGGCGGCCACGATCCCTTGCCCCTGGGGGCTGAGGACGAAGTCGATGAACTGACGCACCTGGCCCTGGGGCTCGCCCCGGGTCACCAGATAGAGGGGACGGGTCAGGGGATAGCTCTGGGCCGCCAGGTTCTCCTGGGTGGGCAGCAGGCCCTCCAGGGCCAGGACCTTCACGTCCGCCGGGCCATGCTCCCCGCCGCCCGGCTCCTCCGAGGGCTCGCTCGCGTTCAGCAGGTCGATCACATAGGCCCGGGAGACGTAGCCGATGGCGCCGGGATGGTCCGCCACGTAGGCCACCACGTCCCCGCTGGAGGGCATGACCACCGCGGTGAGGGAGACCCGTTCCTCCCCCATGACCCGCTCCTCGAAGAAGATCCGGCTGCCGCTGCCGTCCTCCCGGCTGACCAGGAGCACCTCGCCAGGCCTGCCCTCGACCTCCTTCCAGTCCAGGAAGCGGCCGCTGTAGAGGTTGCGCAGCTGAAAGAGGGCCAACTCCGAGACGGGGTTGCTGGCGTGGACGACGATGGCCAGACCATCCAGGGCGATGGGCACCCGGAAGAGCCCCCGCTCCTGGGCCGCGGCCTCCTGGGCCGGGGACGGGGGCAAGGTGCTGCCGGCCAGGTCCACCCGACCTTCCGCCACCCAGGTCTCCCCCAGGGTGCTCCCCCCGCCCTGGATGCTGAAGAGCACATCCGGGTGCTGTTGGCTGAACTGGTCGGTCAGCTCCGCCAGGACCGGGCGCATGGCCGTGGAGCCGGCGATGGTCACCGTAGTGGGCTCCGGGGTGACCACCATGGCCTGGGCGCAGCCGGCCACCAGGAAGGCCAGGATGCCCAGGAGGAGGACGAAGACGACAGACAGGGTGGATGGGTTCTTCGGCATGGGTGATTCCTGAACAGCGGCCGGTTCCAGGGCCCCAGTGCGCCTCAGAGCAGGTTGGCCAGAAGGACGAAGAGCCCCAGCCCGGCGCAGTAGACGGCGAAAAGGATGAGGCTGCGGGTGCGCAGGTAGGCCAGAAGGAAGCGAATGGCCAGGATGCCCGTCACCCCAGCCACCAGGAAGCCCATCGCCAGGGCCGGAAGCTGGGCCGCCACCTGGGCTGGGTCCACGGCCAGGGCGTCGGCCAGCTGCAGCACCCCCGCCCCCAGGAAGACGGGCGTCCCCAGCAGGAAACTGTAGCGGGCGGCCACGTCCCGGCGCAGCCCGCGGGCCAGGCCTGCGGCCATGGTGCTGCCGCTGCGGCTGATCCCGGGGGCCAGGGCCAGGGCTTGGGCCAGGCCGATGACCAGGGAATCGGCCAGGCTCATCTGCTCCAGGCCGCCCAGGCGCTGGAGGCGACGGGAGATCCACTCGCTCAAGGCCAGGAGACCGGCGGTCACCAGGAGGAAGCCCCCGGCCGCGGCTGGGCTGGCGAAGAGGCTCTCGAAGAAATCTTTGAAGAGCAGGCCCGCCACCACCGCGGGGATGCTCCCCACCACGATGAACCAGCCCACTCGGGCGTTCACGTCGTCCAGGGAGCGGCGCACCAGGCTGGTCAACGTGGCCCGGGCGATGGTCCACAGATCCCGCCAGAAGACCAGACCGATGGCCAGGAGCGTCCCCCAGTGGAGCACGGTGTCGAAGAGAAGGGGCGGCTTCTCCCAGCCCAGGAGCCAGGGAACGATGACCAGGTGGCCGCTGCTGCTGACCGGGATGAACTCGGTGGCGCCCTGGACGAAGCCCAGGACGATGGCCTGGATAATCTGAAAGAGGGAGTCGGACACAGGGGTTGCCTTTCGCTGCGTGTTTCTGGACGCGCCTCCGGACGCGTTTTCGGATGCGCTGATGGATG
>CAYQEB010000015.1:45779-49206 GCA_964416395.1 uncultured Caldilineaceae bacterium
GGATGCGCTGATGGATGTGCTGTCGGATGCCCCTTCGCGCTAGGGCTTGGGCCTGGACTGGGAGGCCGCGATCCACTTGCGGCGCTGCTCGTGCCGGGCCTGCTGATCCGAGATGCGGTAGCGCTCCAGGAACGCCTCCCGAAACTCCTGGAAGCGCCCAGCCTGGATGGCCTCCCGGATCTGCTCCATGAGCCGGAGCAGGAAATGGACGTTGTGGATAGTCCCCAGGCGCAGGCCGGTGATCTCCTTGGCCTTGTAGAGGTGGCGCAGATAGGCCCGGCTGTAGGTGCGGCAGGTGTAGCAGGAGCAGCCCTCCTGCACCGGCCGGGGGTCCTCCGCGAAGGCGGCGTTGCGGATATTCAGGCGCCCCTCCGGGGTGAGGAGGGTGCCGTTGCGGGCGATGCGGGTGGGCATGACGCAGTCGAAGAAGTCGATGCCCCGGTAGACCGACTCCACGATGTCCTCCGGCGCGCCCACCCCCATGAGGTAGCGGGGTTTGTGGGCCGGCAGGGCCGGGCAGGTCTCATCCAGGGTGGCGTACATCTCCGCCTTGGTCTCGCCCACGGAGAGCCCCCCCACTGCGTACCCGGGCAGATCCAGGCCGGCCAGGAACTGGGCGCTCTTCACCCGCAAGTCCGGGAAGATGCCCCCCTGGATGATGCCGAAGAGGGCCTGGTCGGTCCGGGTCTGGGCCTCCTTGCAACGGACAGCCCAGCGGTGGGTGCGCTCCAGAGCCTCCTCGTTGTAGGCCCGGTCCGAGGGGTCCGGGCACTCGTCCAGGGCCATGATGATGTCCGCGCCCAGGGCCTCCTGGATGGCCATGACCCGCTCCGGGGTGAAGCGATGGATGCTGCCGTCGATGTGGCTGCGGAAGGTCACCCCATCCTCGTCCAGCTGACGCCGGTGGGCCAGGCTGAAGACCTGGAAGCCGCCGGAGTCGGTGAGGATGGGCCCGTCCCAGGCCATGAAGCCGTGGAGGCCGCCCAGTTTCGCCACCAGTTCGTGGCCTGGGCGCAGGTAGAGGTGGTAGGTGTTGGCCAGAACCAGCGGCGCCCCCAGCTCCTGGAGATCCCGGGAGTCCAGGGTCTTCACGTTGGCCAGGGTGCCCACCGGCGCAAAGGCGGGCATGGGAATGGGGCCGTGGGGAGTGTGGAAGGTGCTCAGGCGAGCCCGCCCGTCGGTTCGGTGCAGCTGGAAGGTGAAAGGGTTCATCCGCAACTGTGCTGGTGAGAGTCCGGGACGCTGGAACATCCGCCGGGACGGCAGACGGGAAAAGCTGGCGGAAACCGGCGAAAAACGGTCAACAAGCAGACAACGAAAAGAGCGGGATTAACGCTATCGCATCAATCCCGCTCTGTCAAAGTTGAGGCTGGATGAAACGGAGAAGGAACTAACCCACCCGCCGGATCTGGGAAAGGGGCGCCTGGCCGCGCACCAACGTGCCCTGCTTGAGCCGTGGGCTGGGCGAGAGGATCTCCAGGCGGCCGCCCAACATCTCGGCCCGCTCGTGCATGTTCAGCAGCCCCAGGCTTCCCCGCTCCTCGTAGCGGTCCTGGACGCTCTGCTTGTCGAAGCCCCGGCCATCGTCCTCCACCTCGAAGTGCAGGTGATCCCCCTGGACGGAGAGGCGAATGTAGACGTTGGCGGCCTGGGCGTGCTTGCGGATGTTGTTCACCGCCTCCTGGACGATGGAGAAGATGTTCATGGCCGCTTGGTCCGAGATGGGGAAGGGCAGCTCCTGGACCTCCAGGTGCACCTGGCTCTTCATGGAGCCCTGGAGCTGCTCGTGGTAGGCTCGCAGGGCAGGGACCAGGCCCCGGCTGCGCAGGATGATGGGGCGCAGCTCGAAGAGCAGGGTGCGCACCTCCCGATTGGCCTGGCGGGCCAGATCCTCCAGCAGATCCAGCTCGGAGCGGACGGTGTCCAGGCGCTTTCGGTCCAGGAGACGTCGGGTCACGTCCACGTTCATGATGATCAGGCTCAGCATCTGGGCCGCGCCGTCGTGCAGATCCCGGGCCAGCTGGTTGCGGACCTCCTCCTCGGCCTTGATGATGCGCTCCTGTTCCTTGCGCAGGTCCTCGTAGAGCCGGGCGTTCTCCAGGGCGATGGCCGCCTGGTTGCCCATGGTCTCCAGCCAGTGCTTGTCCTCCTCGGTGAAGCCCTCCTCGTCCGACTTGTTCAGCACCTCCAGGACGCCCACGATGCGGTCGTGGATGCGCAGGGGCACGCAGACGATGTTCTCCGTGGTGAAGCCGGTCTCCTCGTCGATGTCCGAGGCGAAGCGGCGGTCGGACTGGGGGTCGTTGACGATGAGCGACTCCCCTGTGGTGGCCACCCAGCCGGCCACGCCGTGGTTGATGGGGATGTGCTTCTCCCGCAGCATCCCTCCTGCGCTGCCGGTGGGAACAGAGAAGGTGAGCTCCCGCCGCTCGTGGTCCACGATGAAGAGGGTGCTGGCCTGGGCTCCCAGGACACTGGCGGCCAGCTCGGTGGTCTCTTTGAGCACGGTCTGCAGATTCAGGCTGCTGGTGATGGCCTGGCTCACCTGGTAGACCAGGCTGAGCTGCTCCAGCCGGTGTTGGGTCTCCCGAAGTTGTCGGGCCCGGAGCCCGTGGCGCACCATGGAGCGGGCCATGGCCGCGATCTGGGTGTACTGTTCCGGAGTGGGCGTGTGTTCCCCGTCGAAGCTCAGGCTGATGCCGCCCCGGAGGACGCCATCCAGGAAGAGGCGCACGTGCAGGATGGGCGCGTCCCGGTTGCGCCGCCCCAGGTTCAGCTCCGTGCCCTGGTCGTCCAGGAGCCGAATGTCGGCAAGGGGCTTGCCGCGCAGGCTCTCCTCCCAGCGCTCGATGCGCACCATGTTGACGGGGTCCGTCTCGCCCAGGCGCAGCACTGTGTCCGCGCCGGTGGACTGGGAGCGGAAGATGCGCACGGAGAGCATCTCCGCGTGGTGCTCCCGACGCAGGATCGCCATGCACTGCTCCCAGTAGCCGGCGAAGTCCTGCGCGTCCAGCAGCTGATCCAGGAGCACCAGGTGGTTCTGAACAGGCTCCTGGTCGGGCGACTTCTCCTTCACTTGGAGGGACCCGCCGGATTTTGCCTGGCCGTTGGTTGCGCTGGATGGTTTCTTGCCCATGGAATGTGACCGATCGATTGGGATGTTGTGCGTCGATGTGAGGGACGATGGCGCCTCAGGAAGTGCCCCAAGGGGCTGCTCCCCCGTCCTAAACCTAGCCCAACTGCTACCTGGGTACTATCAGCGAAAGTGCGGAAACCTCCCCCAAGCTAGGGGCTGGCGAGGCCGGGGATTCGTCAAGTATATCATATTCTGTTTTGCGGCACGAACGGCCCGGGGAGCCCTCCAGAAGTCGCCCGAGACCTTTCCACGTTTTTCTTTCCAAGGCTTTCCTTTCCAAGGTTTTGTCTT
>CAYQEB010000015.1:49306-50932 GCA_964416395.1 uncultured Caldilineaceae bacterium
TTTTTTCTTGCCAAGGCTCTGAAGAGAAGACGACCGGCCCGATCAACGCCGGTGGGGTGGTGTGTAGGCCCGGGCCCCGGCCACGGAGCGCCCTTCCGTCACGCCCCGGCTGGGCATGGGGGTCACGGCCCGGGGCTGGGGATTGGCCAGATAGGCCTGGGCCGCCTCCCGGCCAGCGGCCAGCATCTCCTCCGTCTTGCTGAAATCGTTGAAGGCCACGTCGCTGAAAGCGGGGATGTGGATGTGGTGGAGGTCGATGGTTGGGTTCTCCAAGGCCCGCTCCAGGTCTGTGAGCAAGGACTGGGCCATGATGGTGGTCAGGCTGCGGGTGAGGACCTGCATGACGCCTCGGGCGGGAGGCAGTCGGTCGCCGCCGTAGCCCACGTTGATCGCGTAGATGGTGGTGGCTCCCTTGTCCATGGCGATGCTGGCCGGCACGTTGTCCAGGACGCCGCCGTCCACAAGCTGCAGCTCCTGGTAGGTCACCGGCGGGTAGATGGCGGGCAGGGCCGCGCTGGCCATCACCGCCTCCACCAGGGGCGCCTGGGGCTCCTCCCCGAAGAGGAAGAGGGTGTTGGAACGCAGATCCGCCGCGGTGACGTAACAGGGGAGCTTCAGGTCCCCGAAGGTGGTGACGCCCGGCGGCAGGCTGGCCTGGATGTGGGCCCGCAGGCCATCGCTGCTGTAGAGGCTGTCCGCCTTGCGCAGGACCCGCCAGGCCAGGGTTAGCCAGTTGCCTGGGTAGATGACCTTGGCGTCCGCCCCTCGCCAGATGTCCGCCAGCTTCTCCGCGCAGGCCGGATCGTTGCCACAGGCGGCCATGTAGGCGGCGTTCAAGGCCCCGGTGGAGGTGCCCACGTAGAAATCCGGCTTCAGGCCGTGCTCCAGCAGGGCCTGGAGGGCGCCCACCTGGAGAGGTCCCCGGGTGCTGCCGCCGCTGAGGACGAATGCGATCATGGGTGCGACTCCTTTGCGTGTGTGGTAGAGGTGTGAACGGCCAACGGCGCGTAGATGATGGACGGCGCCCGGATGGTGGAGAGTGCCAGAACGTGCTCTGGCTTTGCTGGGTTACCGAGGATCCGAGAGGTCGGTCTCGGAAAAGAGGCCCCCACAGGAGGGCTTTTTTCGCGTATAATAGAGGGTGGGAACGCTCATTGAGCCCCACATCGCGCCCAGTTCTCAAGGTGTCCTGTCTGCAGGGGATTTGCCAGATCGGCACGTGCCCGACAACCAAAAAGGAGGTTTGGAAATGGCCACGTACATCCTGCTCAGCAACCTGACCGACGACGGCGCCAAGACCATCAAGCACCGACCGGCCCGGATCAAGGAGGTCAACCAGGAGCTGGAGGCCCTGGGCGTGAAGGTGATCTCCCAGTGGGCCACCCTGGGGCCCTACGACTTCGTGAACGTGCTGGAAGCGCCGGACAACAAGACCATCGCCCGGGTCTCCGCGGAGCTGGCTTCCCGGGGCACGGTGAAGATCCTGACCATGGCCGCGCTTCCCATCGACGAGTTCATCGCCAGCTTCGACTAGGCCGCTCTCGGCCGGCCGCCCCATCGCCCGGGGAGCGGGCCCTTTCCAGGACCTGCTCCCCGGTCCGCCTGGCGCCCCCGCCATGTTCACCC
>CAYQEB010000015.1:51032-54522 GCA_964416395.1 uncultured Caldilineaceae bacterium
TAAAGAGCGCCAACGGCTCCCCGGAGGCTCGCATCAGGGAGGGCAGCATGCAGACCAGGGACAGGCTCTTCATCGGCACCAGCGGATGGTCCTACAAGCACTGGGCCGGGGGCGTCTTCTATCCGCCCGGGCTGCGGCAGGGAGAGTGGCTCCCGTACTACGCGAAACACTTCAACACGGTGGAGGTGAACGCCACCTTCTACCGCCTGCCCCAGGAGAGCACCTTCCGCAAGTGGTGGGAGAACACGCCGGACGGTTTCGCCTTCACGTTGAAGGCCAGCCGGCTGATCACCCACGTCCACAAGCTGGCCGCACCGGACGAAACTGTGGGCGTCTTCCTGGAACGGGCCCAAATCCTGGGCCCCAAGCTGCGCATGCTCCTCTTCCAGCTCCCCCCGTCCCTGCACTTCCACCAGGAGCATCTGACCCATCTGGCCCAGCTCATGGACCAGCAGTCCATCGTCCCCGGCCTGCGCTGGGCCCTGGAAGTGCGCCACCCCACCTGGCTCCAGGAGGCCTGCTACCGGATCCTGGAGGAACACAACGTGGCCCTGGTCTTCAGCGACTGGCCCGGCTGCTCCGTGGAGGGGCCCGTGACCGCGGATTTCGTCTACCTGCGCCGCCACGGGCCGGGCAAGCTCTACGCCTCCAGCTACAGCCCCCAGTTCCTGGCCCAGGAGGCGGAGCGGGTCCGGGCCTGGCTCCAGGAAGGGAAGCAGGTCTACGCCTACTTCAACAACGACTTCCACGGCTACGCAGTGCAGAACGCGACCACGCTCCGGGCCCTGGTCACCGGAGAGCCGCCGGAACAGGCGGACTGATCCCCTGGGACGGCCGCCCCCAGGCCCAGACGGCCGGCTCGAACGCCTCCTGGGCGACGAAGAAGCCCTCTCGCGCCCGCTGTTGATCCATTCCCTTTCCTCCGGAACGAAAGCAAAACCCCTCGCTCCTGCATGGATCCACTCCTGCATCCACCCAACATTATATCCAAAAGAGGCGGGGAATGCAGACCGCCTCAGCCCTGCGCCTGGCCGTAGGGGCAGAGGTCCAGCAGAGGACAGGCGGGGCAGCGGGGCTGGCGTTTGCGACAGGTCTCCTTGGCGTGGGCCACGATCAGGGCGTGGTACTCCTGGAAGAGGGAGACATCCGGGGGCAGGTTCTCCATGAAGAGCCGCTGCAGCTCCTGGTAGCGGACGCCCTCCCGGGCCAGGCCCAGGCGGGTGAAGAGGCGCACAGTGTAGGCGTCGATCATGAAGATGGGCTTGTGGGCCGCGTAGAGGAGGATGGCGTCCGCGGTCTCCGGACCGATGCCGTGGATGGCCAGCAGCTCCGCCCGCAGCCGGGGCAGCTCCTGGGCGAAGAAGGCGTCCAGATCGCCCCGGCACCTCTCCATGAGCGCCGCCACGAAGGCCTTGAGCTTGCGGGCCTTGGCGTTGAAGTAGCCGGCCGGGCGGATCAGCTCGGCCAGCTCCTCCTCGGACAGGGCGTGGATGGCCTCCGGGCTCAGGACCCCCGCGGCCTTCAGGTTGGCGATGGCCCGCTCCACGTTCTTCCAGGTCACCGCCTGGGTGAGGATGGCCCCCACGATCATCTCGAAGGGGGTCTCCGCCGGCCACCAGTGCTGAGGACCGTAGCGATCCAGCAGGCGGCGGTAGATGGTCAGCAGGCGCTGGGTGAGGGAAGATTGGGTCAGGGAAGATTGGGACGATGCAGTCTGGGATGGCGGCATGGGTGGGTCAGGTGGTTGGAGTGACAGGCGATCCGGCGGCGGAGACCGGGGGAGGACACCCCTGACGCCGGATCGCTTCGTGGATTGGATTGAACGCCCCGAGGATCGGGCACAGTCGGATCGGGCGCAGCTGGCCTGAGCGCGGCTGGCCCAAACTGGGAAAAGCCTGGCTCACCGGCCCGGGACCAGCTCCCAGAGGCGGCGCAGGATCTCCTGGACCCGCTCCTGCAGGTCCGGATCGTCCTCCTTGACCCGGGGCGCTCCGGGCAGGGACCCGTCCAGCTTCGTCTGCCCCTCCAGGCTGACCGTGGGCATGCCCTCGGCGGTGGTGATGCGCAGGGCCTTGCCCTCCACCACCAGGATCAGCTCCGGCGAGACAGAGAGCCACTCGGCCACCTCCCGGCGGGCGGCCAGCTTGAAGTAGGCCTCGCTCCCGAAAGGCACCGTCTCCAGGGGCATCTCCTCCCGGTAGGCTGTGTCCACCCAGAGGGGCAGGAGCGCGCCGTCCGCGCCCTCCACCAGGCCCTGCTGGACGAAACTCTTGCCCGCCACGAAGCGGAGCCCCTGGGGCCCGGGCTGGGCCTGCTCCGCCTGGGCCAGGGCCTGGCGAGCCTGGCTGGCCGCCACCGCGTCCGCACCGGCCGGCGCGACCCGCAGATAGGCCTCCGCAGCCACGATGGCCTCCTCGGCTGCGGCCTCCGCAGGCGGCGAGGGAGGGGGTGCGTCGGGGGAGACGATGCGGTTGGCCACGTCCGGCTCCAGCACCAGGTAGCTGGTGAAGGGGGTGACGATGCCGTACTCGGTGCTCAGGGCCACGATCTCCTCCACCAGCTCCGGGTTGGCCCCGGTGCGCCGCACCTGGCTGAGCAGGGCGCCGATCTTGCGGGTGGCCCAGAGCCGGGCCACGAAATCCTCCCCTCCGGCCTCCACCAGCTCCTGATCGGGAAAGGTGAAACGCTGGGCCTGGCCGTTCACCTGGCCTTCCACCGTCACCGTCACCGGACCGCCCGCCCGGTAGCGGCCCACCAGCACCAGCTGATCCCCCGCGAAGAGGTCCGGCAGGGGGAAGGGATAGCTCTCCTCCACCAGGAGCGGGCCATCCTCGCCCAGGAAGCGCACCTGCACGTCGGTCAGGACCGGGGTGCTGATGCCCTGGTAGAAGTGGCTCACCGCCTCGTCGATGCGCTGCTCCGGGAGGACGTAGCTGCTGCGCCCGCCCAGCTCCTGGCTCACCGTGTCCAGCAGATCCGTGTTCACGTCGTAGCCCACGCCGAAGGTGAAGAGGCGCACGGAGCGCTCCGGCGCGTTGGCCAGGGCGTTGTCGATGATCCGCTCCACCTCCGTGACCCCCTGGGTGGGCAGGCCGTCGGTGAGGAAGAGCGCGTAGGCCGGGCGATCCCGGTCCGCCTCTTCCCGGACCTGGAGCTGAGCCAGGGCCTCCAGCAGGGCCCGGTTGATATCCGTGGAGCCACCAGGGGCCAGCTCATCCACCCAGGCCAGGGCCGCCGCCTGGGTCTCCGGGCCCACAGGCTGGAGCTGGCCCTGCCAGAAGCGCACCCCGGAGCTGAAGGCGATGAGGTTGAAGCGATCCCCGGGGTTCAGGTGTTCCACCACGTACTGGGCTGCCCGCTTGGCCTGGGCCAGCTTCTCCCCCTCCATGGAACCGGAGACGTCCAGCACCATGACCAGATCTCGCTGGACCACCTGGGCGGCGGAGACGTCCACGCTGGGCGCGGCCAGGAGCAGGAAGAAGCCCTCCTC
>CAYQEB010000015.1:54622-56294 GCA_964416395.1 uncultured Caldilineaceae bacterium
GCAGGCGCAGGGGATAGCTGAACCGGAAGAGCTCCCCGTCCCGGGCCAGGACCTGGCGGTAGGTGAGCTCGATGGTGCGGCTCTCCCCCGGCGGGATGGGGAAGACGCTGGCCTGGAAGAGCCCCCGGCCCAGGTACTCCAGCAGGGCCGGGTCCCGGGTGCGCCGCACGATCTCCTGGTAGATGCGCCGGGCCTCCTCCTTGCCCAGGAGCTTGCCCTCCAGGACCTGGCCGTCCACGGTCATCTGGAAGTCGCTCACCGCCGCGTCCGGGGGCAGGGGGAAGACGTAGGTCCCCTCCACCGGCCCGGGTGTGTCGTTGCGGAAGACCTGGGTCACGTGGACGGTGGCCACGGGCCCATCCACCACCGCGTCCACGCTGTAGCGCTCCACGGCGATGGAGGAAGTCGGCCCGGGAAAGGGCGGCAGAGGGTCCGGGGGGACGATGCCCTGGGCCTGGGTCGGTGCAGGGCCAGAGAGCAGAACACCCAGGAGCAGGGTCAAGGCCAGGACGATCCCCAGGGCCAGGGCGGTCATGCCCCGAGGTTGGCGGACGGCGCCCGGGCTCGAGGGCGGGTTCACGGATGTGGGCGGGGAAAACCAGGACATTTTCGGCCTCCTTGGCGAGGTCCAGGAGCGGGGAGCTCCCGTGGCGACGGGATGCCGCATCAGCAGCGGCGCGCCGACGAGCGGGTGTCGGCGGATGGTCGCCACTGGGACGTCCCTGGCCGGGGAAATGTTCCCCCGCCTCAGCCCGTCTCCGCCAGGTAGACCCCGGAGAGGATCATCCCACCGCCCAGGATGGCCAGGGGCGTCAGGGGGTCGCCCATCCAGATCGCTCCCAGGAGCGCGCCCACCACGGGCACCAGGAGGATGAAGACCGCGGCCCGGCTGGCCGGCAAGGCCTCGGCCACGTGCCACCAGGCCAGGTTGGCCAGCACACTGGCGCCCAGGCCCAGGCCCAGGAGGCCGCCCCAGGCGTTCAGGCTGGGCCAAGGGGGGACGCCTTCCACCAGCAGGGCCAAAGGGAGCAGGAAGAGGGCCCCCACGCCAGCTGCCAGGGCCGTGACCACCCCGGGCGGGTAGCGATCCACGATGGCCTTGCCCTGGACCACGTAGATGGCCCCGGCCAGGGCCGAGAGCAGGGTCAGCCCGTCCCCCAGGAGATGCTCCGGGGCCACGGTCACCGCGCCGCCCTGGAGGCTGAAGAGGAGCGCGCCCACCGTGGCGGCAACCAGTCCCAGGAGCAGGCGGGCAGTGAGCCGCTCCCCCAGGAAGAGCACGGAGAGCAGGGCCACGAAGAGGGGGACCAGATTGCCCAGGACGCTGGCGTTGGCCGCGGTGGTGTAGGAGAGAGCCACGTTCTGCACCGCGTAGAGGAGGGCCACCCCGACGAAGCCGAAGCGCAGGATGGCCCCCAGATCCTGGCGCAGGGCCCGGGCCAGGAGCTGGGTCTGGCCAGTCAGGGGCAGGTAGAGGGCGAAGACCAGGCTGGCCAGGAGCCAGCGGCCCGCGGCCACGCTCAGGGGCGGCCACTCCCCGAAGATGGACTTGGTCATCACGAAGCTGCCGCCCCAGAGGATCACCGGGGCCAGGGCCAGGAGCCAGATGCGCAGGGGATGAAGCGGGTGTGGGGAAGGGTCTGGGGCGGGCATGGTTCGGTCAAGGGCAGTG
>CAYQEB010000016.1:0-1652 GCA_964416395.1 uncultured Caldilineaceae bacterium
GCTCGGGCCGTGGCCCAGATCGGCGGTCAGGTGACCAGCGAGCTCTGGCTCATCGATGGAGTGGGGGCCACCATCCCTCAGGATCGGCTGAGTGATTTGGCCGCCCAGCCTGGGATCCAGGCGGTGGTGGACAACAAGCAGGTGACCAGCTCCGGTTGGACAGCCGGGCCTGCCCAGATCGGCTCTGCATTCGGATCCTGGCCCACCAGCGGCTCGTACGACAGCTTCCGCATGGAGACGGACCAGTCCTGGCCTGTGGGCATGGATGTGGGCGCGGATATCGTCCACGCTGCCACGCTGCCCGATGGCGCGCCCCTGACCGGCCAGGGCGTGACGGTGGCGGTGCTGGACTCGGGCATTTTCTTCCCCCCGGTCCTGGCCTATCTCACCGGGCAGGAGGCCTTCTTGAATTTCATCGCCCAGGCGGATTTCCTGGGTGACGGCACTTGCGCCTTCGAGACCTTTCAGCAGCGCTATCTTTCCAAGCAACGGGACGGCTACTGCCTGGAGTTCATGGGGGCCAGCGCGGACGGCTACGGCCACGGCTCCCACGTGGCGGGGATCGTGGGCAACCGCTTCAAGGACCTGGCCACGGGCCTGTACCTGGGCATCGCCCCGGAGGCGGAGCTTCTCAGCATCCGCATTCTGGACGAGAAAGGCCGGGGCAACTACGAGGACGCCATCCAGGGCATCCAGTACGCGGTAAAGTTCAAGGACGAGTACGGCATCCGGGTGCTGAACATGAGCCTGAGCGCGGAGGCCACGGCGCCCTATTTCGTGGATCCCCTGAACCGGGCAGTGGAGGCGGCCTGGGATGCGGGCATCGTGGTGGTGGCCGCGGCGGGGAACGAGGGGCCAGGCGCGGAGAGCATCACCGTGCCCGGCAATGATCCCTACGTCATCACCGTGGGGGCTGTGGACACCAGGCGCACCCCGGGAGACTGGTCCGATGACGTGCTGCCCGTCTGGTCCGCCACCGGCCCCACCCAGGACGGCTTCGTGAAGCCGGACGTGCTGGCCCCCGGCGGCCGCATCGTCTCCTTCATGTTCAACGACCCGGACGAGCCCGAGCTCTCTGCCATCCTGGCCAAGCGGCACCCGGACTACTCCGAGAGCACCAGCCTCTTCCGCATGAGCGGCACCAGCATGGCCACCGCGGTGACCTCCGGTGTGGTGGCCCTCATGCTCCAGGCCAATCCGGAGCTCACCCCGGATCAGGTGAAGTTCCGTCTGATGCACTCGGCTCGTCCTGCGGTGGTCGGCGATCAGCTGGCCCACAACATCCTGCAGCAGGGAGCTGGTCGGATCTGGGCCCCGGACGCGGTGCTGGGCGACTTTTCCGTGGATGGTCGGGCCAACTACGGCATGGACATCCAGGCGGATCTGGCCCACGGCTACGCCACGGAAGGGGATCGGGCCTACCACTACCAGGGGCCGGTCCAGCGCATCCTCAGCGACGACGGCTCCACCTACCTCTACCAGATTCGAGCTCAGGATGGCCAGGTCTACAGCATGGGCGCCGCCCAGGCCGCGGATATGCGCTGGATCGACTGGGATCTCCTCTCCAGCGGCGCCGCCACCTGGTCCGGCGGGGAGATCTCCCTGGCCCAGGGGCTCAACTGGGCCGGCGGCATGTCCAGCCCCGCGGGCAT
>CAYQEB010000016.1:1752-3882 GCA_964416395.1 uncultured Caldilineaceae bacterium
CGAGCAAGCCCTCCATGCACCTGTTGGTGTTGACGCTCGCTCTGGTGCTGATCCTGGCGGGCTGCGCGGCCCCGGCCCAGCCCTCAGCGTGGACGGGGAACCAGAGCGAGGCGGTGGTTTCCCGTAGCGTGGAGGCCGCCCCCGCCTCGCTGATCATCCAGGGCCAGGACGTGGCCCGGGTGGCCTCTCTGGTGCGTCAGGTGGGTGGGACCGTCACCGCGGAGCTGGGCATCATCCAGGCGGTGGGGGCGGAGCTGACCCCGGCTCAGCAGACCCGGTTGCGTCAGCTTGACCCCACGCTTCGCATCACCCCCAACCGAAAGGTGAGCCTGGAGGGTCTGAGCCCAGCGGCCGCTAAGGACACCGGCCAGGCCTTGGATACCTTCACCAAGGTCTCGTTCAACAACAACGACGGCAGCCTGGTTTGGGCCAGCCCCTGGATGGAGGTGGATGAGGCCGGGGAAGGCCCTGAAGACGGCAACGTGGAGGTGGAGCAGGGGGAGCTGCGGATGCAGAGCCGGGCCGGCCTCCTCTACCAGCCCAGCGTGGCTCGGGCTGTGGATCTCTCCTTTGGCGTGGTGTCCGCCACCCTCTCCTTCGACTTCGTCCTGGAGGGTGCGGACGCCTACAAGGATCGCGTTGCCGTGGAGATCTCCTCTGACGGGGGCGCCAGCTATGCCCTGCTGGACATCATCGAGGAGTACTCGGGGGACTACAAGGACTCTCTGCGCTTCGATATCACGGCCTTCGCCTCGGCAAAGACGCAGGTTCGCTTCCGGGTATTGGATGGCTATGGGGATCCCAAGGAGCACTTCAAGCTGGACAATGTGGCCATCAGCTACGTGAAGGCCAAGGGCACCGCCTATCCCGGCGTGGTGGACGCCTCCCCGCTGCACCAGGAGGGCATCGACGGCAGGGGGATCACCGTGGCGGTCATCGACACCGGCTACTGGGCCCACCCGGCCCTGGCCCTGGACGGGGAGGGAAAGTACCGGGTGGTGGCCCGCTACGATGCCATCCTGGACGTGTTGGAGACCGAGGAGGCTCTGGCTGTCGGCGACGTCACAAACGAGGGCCCCGCCGGCAGCGCCAACTTGGACGAGAGCGGACACGGTTCCCACGTGGCCAGCATCGCCCTGAGCAGCCGCAGAGTGGATGGCAAGTACAACGGCATCGCCCCTGGCGCCAACCTGCTCTCCATCAAGGCCTTCGACGCCACCGGCACCGCCACCTACATGGACGTGATCAAAGCCCTGGACTGGGTGGTGCTGACCCGGGATATCTACAACACTCGGGTTCTCAACCTCTCCTTCAGCTCCCCGCCCCAGTCCTACTACTGGGAGGATCCCCTGAACCAGGCGGTGATGCGAGCCTGGCAGGCGGGCATCGTGGTAGTGGCCGCGGCCGGCAACACCGGCCCAGATCCCATGACCATCGGCGTGCCAGGCAACGTGCCCTACATCATCACCGTGGGCGCTCTGTCGGACAACTACACGCCCACGGACGCCAGCGATGACTTCGTGACCACCTTCTCCGCCGCTGGGCCCACAGTGGAGGGCTTCGTGAAGCCGGACGTCATCGCTCCCGGCGCCCACATGCTGGGCCTCATGGACCCTGGGACCTACCTGGCCACCAAGTACCCGAAGCACCACGACGGCTGGGATGGCTTCACCATGTCCGGCACGTCCCAGGCCACCGCTGTGGTCAGCGGCATCGCGGCCCTCATCCTCCAGGCCAATCCCGACCTTTCCCCGGACGACGTGAAGTGCCGTCTCCTGGCCAGCGCCCAGCAGGCCCTGAACCCGGACGGCAGCCTGGCGTTCTCCATTTTCCAGCAGGGCGCGGGCCGGGTGGATGCCCTGGCCGCGGTGGAGTCCACAGTCAGCGGCTGCGCCAACCAGGGCCTGGACATCAACAAGGACCTGGAGGACGTCGAACACTACGGCGGCCCAGCCAACCAGGACGAGGACGGCAACTTCTACCTGATGGATGCGGAAGGCTACACCTGGAGCGGTGGCTACACCTGGAGCGGGGGCTACACCTGGAGCGGCGGCTACACCTGGAGCGGCGGCTATACCTGGAGCGGCGGCTACACCTGGAGCGATGGGTACACCTGGAGTGATGGGTACA
>CAYQEB010000016.1:3982-15314 GCA_964416395.1 uncultured Caldilineaceae bacterium
ACCTGGAGCGGCGGCTACACCTGGAGCGATGGGTACACCTGGAGTGATGGGTACACCTGGAGCGGCGGCTACACCTGGAGCGGAACCAACCTGTCCGAGCTGCCCATGGCGGACCTGCACCAGTGGGTGGAGGACGATCCCCAGCGCCAGCCCGGGGAGGTGGTGACTATCGGCCCGCCGAAGGTCCCGTCCGCTCACTCCCAGCGCATTTTCCTGCCGGTCGTGGTGCGCTGACGCCCCTTCGTTCCCCTCGCTGTAAGCTCAGAGCCCAGTGGTTTCCGCCACTGGGCTTTTCTTTGGCAATAACCCTAACACGGTTTATAATAAGAGGACTTACAACGCAGAGCGCTGCCCAGATCGAAATGGAGGAGACCATGACCGAAGAAGCCCGCACAGGGGACGAAAACCTCGCCGAAATGCCGGAGGTCCCAAGCGAGGACCCTGCTCACAGCCAGGAGCCTGCAGCTGAGGAAGCTCCTGAAGCCCCCGAGGCCCCCGAAACGCCCGAGAGCCCGGAAACGCCCGTGGCCCAGGCGGCCGAGGAAGCGACGGAGTCCGCGCCCGCGCCCGCGGACGACGCCCCGGAGCCGGTGACGGCAGAGGCCGCGCCGGAGATGGCCAACGAGACGCCGTCCGAGACCCCAACCGAGACACCGACCGAGGCCCCAGTGGAAGCGCCTGTAGCCCAGGCGGCCGAGGAAGCGCCCGTGGCGGAAGCGGAGCCCACCCCGGAAGCGTCTCAGGCCCCGGTGGCCCAGGGCCAGGGGACGCCTCAGAAGCGGGTGGTGCGCAAGCTGAGCGTGGGCCAGAAGCTCACCGGCACAGTGAAGCGGACCACGGAGTTCGGCGCGTTCATCGACATCGGGGCCGGGCGGGATGGCCTGGTGCACATCTCCGAGCTTTCCCTGGGCCGGGTGGCCAAGGTCACCGACGTGGTGCAGAAGGGGCAGGAGGTCACGGTCTGGATCAAGAAGCTGGATCGGGCGCGCAACCGCATCAGCCTCACCATGATCGATCCCGACACCAAGACCATCCGGGACCTGGAGGAGGGAGAGGTGCTGGAAGGCACCGTCACCCGCATCGTCCCCTTCGGCGCCTTCGTGGACATCGGCGTGGGCGTGGATGGCCTGCTCCACATCCGGGAGATGAGCAGCGGCTACGTGGCCAAGGTGGAGGATGTGGTCAAGCAGGGCGAGAAGATCCAGGTGCGCATCAAGTCGGTGAACCGCCGACGTCGCCGCATCGATCTGACCCTGAAGGGCCTGCGGGAAGAGCCGGAGGCCGAGGCCCAGGAGGAGCCCTTCGGGGAAGAGGAGTTCGTGGACGAGCTGGAGGACGTGGAGGTCCTCTCCCCCATGGAGCTGGCCTTCAAGCGGGCCATGGAGGCGGAGGGCGTCGAGCTGAAGCCGGAAAAGGGCCGCAAGAAGAAGCGGCGCAAGAAGGCCAAACGCCACATCCAGGAGGAGATCATCGCCCGCACCCTGGAGACCGTCCAGAAGTAGGACCGGAACCCGCTCCAAAGCCAGGAAGCAAGCCACGACCCCCCGTCGTGGCTTTTTCTTTCACTCCGATTTGTCCATCCGATTCGTGCCCCAGAATCATCCCCGCCACAGGAAAGGAGAGACCTATGGATCCTCGAGGAAAGACCGCGCTGGTCACCGGAGGCGCCCACCGGGTGGGAAAGGCCATCACCCTGATGCTGGCCCGCCTGGGCGCCAACGTGGTGGTGAACTATCGCTCCTCCCAGGAGGCCGCCCAAGAGACGGTGGCCCAGGCCCAGGAGCTGGGTGTCCAGGCCCTGGCCGTCCAGTGTGATGTGGCGTGCCTGGACTCGGTCCAGGCCATGGCCGCCACGGTCCGCCAGCGCTTCGGCGGCGTGGACATCCTGGTCAACGGAGCCAGCCTCTTCGAGAAGCACCCCTTCCCCACGGACGACCTGGGCCCCTGGCATCGGGTGACCCGGGTCACCATCGACGGGGCCTTCTACGTGAGCAACGAGCTGACCCCGGGCATGCTGGAGCGGGGCCAGGGGCTGGTGGTGAACATCGTGGACCTCTCTGCCTGGCAGCCCTGGCCTGGCTTCATGGCCCACGGGGTGGGCAAAGCCGCCCTCCTGGCCATGACCCGGCAGATGGCCCTGGAGCTGGCCCCGACGGTTCGGGTCAACGCGGTGGCGCCGGGGCCCGTTCTGCCGCCCCCAGGCTACGGTCCGGAGAAGCTGGCCCAGACCGCCTCTCGCACCCTGCTGAACCGCTGGGGCAGCCCAGAGGATGTGGCCCGGGCTGTGGCCTACCTGGTGGAGGCGGACTACGTCACCGGGGACGTGCTCACCGTGGACGGGGGCGAGCGCTGGGGTTGCCGCAAGGCCGGCTGAGCCAGGGCTTCACTCGGCGCCAGGCCGGGGCTGGAGGATGCGGACGCTCCAAGGCGCCAGGGGCAGATCCTGGCCCACCGGCTCTCCTGTGAGCAGCTCGGTGAAGGCGGGACCCGGCAGGGGGATGCGTCGTTCCGCCGGGCTGGTGTTCACCGCCACCAGCAGCCGGTCCGGGCCGGCCTGACGCTGGAACAGCCAGATCCCCTGGGCGGGATCCAGGGCCAGGGTGCGGCGATCGCCCTGGGTCAGGGCGGGGTGGGCCCGGCGGATCCGGGCCAGGCGCCGGAAGTGGGCCCGAAGCTCCTGGTCCTGGCCTGGGCCCCAGGGCATGGGCTGGCGGGCCTCCTCCTGGTGGGGGGCCTTGGCCCGGGGCTGGGAAAGGCCCACCTCCGTGCCGTAGTAGAGGATGGGCGGCCCGGCCAGGGTGAAGAGGAGCCCAGCCGCCAGCCGCAGCCGTCGTTTGTCGTTCCCGGCCAGCCAGAGGAAGCGGTTCATGTCGTGGTTGTCCAGGAAGGCCGGGCGCAGGAACTCCTGGGGGAAGAAGGCGGGCTCCCGCTCCTGGAGGGCGGCGAACTCTGTCAGGGAGATGGGATGCTCTGTCGGCGCACAGAGACGGCGCACAGCCCGCGCGAAGGCGAAGTCCAGGCAGCCGTCCAGACGCCCCACGTAGCTGCGCAGCTCGTCCCCGGCCCGGGTCACCTCCCCGAAGAGCCAGCAGGTCGGCGCGGCCTCCTTGCACCCGGCCCGGAACTGGCTCCAGAAGCGGTGGCTGGGCCCGGCTGCGTAGTCCAGCCGGTAGCCGTCCACCTGGAATTCAGTGAGCCAGTAGCGGGCCGCGTCCACCAGGAAGCGGCTCACCTCCGGGTGATCCGTGTTGAGCTGGGGCATGCTGGCCACGTCGAAGAAGCAGCGGTAGCCGTGCTTGTAGCGAGGATGGAAGTGGAACCAGGCCCGGTGCGGCGAGGCGGGATCCTGTAGGGCCTCCTGGAAGGGGGGAAAGTCCCGGCTCACGTGGTTGGCTACAAAGTCCAGGAGCACCCGCAGGCCTCGGGCGTGGGCCTCCTGGACCAGCTGGCGCAGGTCGGCCTTGCTGCCGAAGCGAGGGTCCACGTCGTAGAAGTCCACGGTGTCGTAGCCGTGATAGGAGGACGTGGTGAAGATGGGGCTGAGCCAGAGGGCCGTCACCCCCAGATCCGCCAGGTAGTCCAGCCGGGCGGTGATGCCCTGCAGATCCCCGCCCAGGAAGCGGCCCAGCTGTTCCGGGCTCAGCCAGCCCACGTGGACCGGCGACCCCTCCGGCCCTCGGGCGAAACGGTCCACGAAGATGTGGTAGAGGACAGCCTCCTGGGCCCAGGCCGGCGTCCGGTGCCGGTCCACGTGGTAGCCGTAGAGGGCCGGCAGCTCGGGGACGCCCTCCATGTTGGGCTCCCGGCTCCAGTGACCCGGCCCAGGGAGCTGGCTGTGCCAGCCCTGGATGCGGTACTGGACCAGGGTCCCGTCCGGCTGGCCCGGGAGCTCTCCCTGCCACTCCTCCACGTAGTCCCAGATGAGGGGCTGCCAGCGGATGCCCGTCCGCTGCAGGGGGATGGCCTGGCCCCGCTGGGCCACGCCCCGCTCCCCCGCCGGGTCCGAGCCGTCGGTGGTCAGGTAGGCGGCCACCCGGTCCACGTGGACGCCCTGGCCCACGGTCACCTGGATGCGCACCGGCTGGCCTGGCTCTGGATCCAGGGGATCCAGGCGCTGCAGGTGGCGGATCCCCTGCCAGCGGGCCCGCTCCGCAGCCAGAAGCTGGCGGTCATCCGCCTCGATGCCGCCGAAGATGAAGTCCTGCATGGCGGCTAGGGGCTCAACATGGGCAGCTGGGCGAATTCGTCCGGCGGCAGCTGGGCCAGCTCCTGGGGCGGGACCATCCTGGGGGTGAAGCGGCTCAGGGCCTCCTCCTGGCTCACCGGGAAGTCCTCTGGGTAGGCCACGTCCAGGATGCGGGGATGGATGTTGCTGTTGGGGGGCGCGCCGCCCAGGCGCCACTGCTCCGCCTTGACGTTCACGTCCCGCACCCGCCAGACGCCGCTGGAGGGGAAGCCCTCCTGGCTGAGGACCAGGGCCAGGTAGCTCCACTGGCTGGGATCCAGCTCCTCCACGTCCACACCCAGGGCCTGGGCCAGGACCTGTTTGGGCGTCCGGATGGTGATGCGGCGCTGGCCCGGATCGCTGACGATGTTCAGGGCCTCCACGCCCCCCAGCTTCACCGGCTCGTTCTGGCCTTCCGGGGGTGGGCCGTAGACGCCCGGCGTCCAGCCCTCGGCCCAGATGGCCACATCCCAGGCGTGGTCCGGGGTGAGGGCGGCGTTGCGGCCGGGGAGGAGCTTGCGCTCGCCCTGCTCCGGCCCGTCCGCGTCGATGTAGACGTCCAGGGTGTGGATGCCCATGCCGTTGGGCGCGCCCCAGTCGTTGTTCAGAGGCCCGGCGAAGGTGAAGCGGAAGATGAGGTTGGCCTCGTCCTCGGCCACCTGGAACTGGGTCAGGTCGTAGGCCCGGGCCTTGAAGACCGGGTCCAGGGGATAGGTGTAGCTGCCCGGCCCGTGATCGTCCCCTTCCGGATCCTGGACCGTGAGGATGGGGGTGGTCAGGCCCAGATCCGGGGCGACGAGCTGGGCCGGCCCTTCCTCGGGGACCACCTGCATGTCCCGCTGCTCGTCCTCGCTGACCACCACCCGCAGCTTGAAGATGTCCCCCGCGGCGGGCTTGCCCAGCTGTTCGTAGGGCAGGGCCAGCTCCAGCACGTCACCGGAGACGGCCACGGGCAGCTGGTCCACAGGCTGGAAGTCGCCGTCGGTCACCGCGTAGAGGGTGGCCTGGGCCCCGTCCGGGCGGATGGCCACCTCGGCCAGGATGTTGGCCCCGAAGCCCAGGAGGGTCCCTTCGTCGTCTCCTCGGAGCTGGGAGACCCGGCTGAAGAAGGCCACGTCCCCGCTGCCGGGCCGGGTGAGGTAGAAGCCCACCCGGGTGTCGTCCCCGATCTCCTGCCAGGCCCGGCGGCCGTCCAGGCGGAAGTAGAGGCCCTGGGCGTCGAAGCCGTACCAGAGGCGATCCACCACCTGGTCCGGCCCGGCCTGGACGCCCCCTTCCTCCTGGTAGTAGCCGGCGTTCGCCCACTCGCCCTCCTGGATCTGGCCGTCGATCTCCGGGCTGACCGGCCCAGACTGGCCGGCCGTGGGGGGCTGGGGCGTCTCGGGGATGATGGGCACCTTCAGGAAGGTGGGCACGGGCTTGCCCATGATCTGGTAGACCTGCTGCAGGGTGAGGCGGAACTGGCGGTCGAAGCTGGCGTCGTCGCCGCTGTTCTGGTCCGCGCCGTACCACCAGAACCAGTCGCTCCCCTCCGCGGTGTAGATGGCCTCCATGACCTGGGCCAGGGTCTCATCGTCCAGGTTGCGCTGCTGCCGGGCCACGAAGGTGCGCACCTGGTTCAGCACGTCCCAGGCCCGGTTCTCCTCTTCCTCGCCGATCCAGGTGAGGAAGTCCGGGCTGACCCAGCTGCCGGCCCAGAGCCGCTCGATGGCTGGCTGCTCCGGCTGCATCTGGATGAACTGGCTGGGGGTGATGGTGCGGATGGTTCCCTTGGCCTGCTCCTCTTCCAGGAGGCGGTAGAGGCTGTTCAGGAACTTCTTGCCGTCGTTGGGGTAGTTCTCCCAGGCGTTCTCCCCGTCCAGGATGACGCTGACCAGGTGCGGGCCCTCGGCGCCGCTCTCCGCCAGCCGCTCCCGGATGGCCAGGATGCGGCGGATGAAGTCCTGGGCCGCGGCCAGGCCGTCGCTGCCGCTGTAGGTGAAGCCCACCTTGTCGCTGATCACCTTGTCCCGGAAGATGGCGTAGACCTGGGCGTTGCGGCTGCGGGTGATGTAGGGGCGGTAGAGGGCGTCCGGGTCCTGGACCGTTTCTGTGGCGTCCCGGGGGAAGCCCTTGCGGCCCAGGCTGCGGGCCAGGACCTCCTCGTCGCTGGCCATCCACTGGATGCCCTCCCGGCCCACGATGCCCACGATCTCCTGGGCCACTGCGCCCTCCGCCGGCCACATGCCCACAGGATCCCGGCCGAAGAGCTGCCGGTAGAAGGCCACGCCCCGACGGGTCTGTTCCACCGCGTCGATGCCGTAGGTGAAGCGGCTGGGCAGCTCGATGTCCGGGGTGGCGATGCGGGCCAGGTTGGTGTCCACCAGCAGGGGCAGGATGGGGTGGTAGAAGGGTGTGGTGGTGATCTCGATGCGCCCCGCGTCCTGGAGGCGGCGGTGCAGGGGGATCACCTCCCCGATGAGGCGCCGGTGCTCCGCCAGGACTGTGCGCACGTCCTCCGGGGTGAAGTCCCGGCCCTTGGCCACAAGACCGGCCAGGGGCTCCTGGGCCAGCCAGTCCGGGTCGGTCCAGGCCAGGTTGAAGAGGGTCTGGAGGTCCTGCCAGGTCTGGTCGTCCCAATTCTGCCAGTTGGCCCGGTCGGCGGCGATCTCCTGGTATCGGGGGAAGCGGGCGATGATCTTGGGGTTGATGTCGAAGAAGCGGGCCTGGATGAAGGCCTTCTGCTGGTCGGTCAGCTCCTGGGCGGGGACGAGGCTGTGGACCTCGTACAGGTCCTGGGCCCCGGCTTCCAGGTCCAAGAGCTGTTTGAGCAGGGAGGGGGTCAGGTTGAAGGTGACCTGGATGGTCGGGTGCTTCTCCAGGATGGCGGCCATGTCCACGTAGTCCTTGGCCGCGTGGAGGCGCACCCAGGGCTTGGCGTAGATGCCCGTCTCCGGGTCCTTGAAGTAGACGGGCTGGTGCTGGTGCCAGATGATGCTCAGGTAGAGGGGCTGGCCCGTCTCCGGCGGGGCGGTGGGGGAAGGTTCTGGCGTGGGGGGCGCTTCCGTGGGCGTGGAGACAGGCGGGGCGGTGGGCGCGGGGGGCTCCGGCGTGGGCGTGGCCTGTTCACAGGCCGCCAGGAACAGAGCCAGGATCAGCAGCAGGGGTAGCAGGGTTCTGGAAGCAAATTTCATGGACCGTTCCTCCTGAGCAGGGTTCACCGACACCGATTCACCGAATTTCCAGCACTGTTCCGCACTTCCCACTCTCCGCTCTCCACTCTCCATTCTCCACTCTCTGTTCGCCCTAGCCCTTCACCGCGCCGGCGGTCAGCCCGCTGACCAGGTAGCGCTGCAGGGCTAGGAAGATGATGACGATGGGCAGGGCGCCGATGAGGGCCCCGGCCGCGAACTGGCCCCAGCGCTGGGTGAACTGGCCACGGATGAAGAGGCTGAGCCCCACGGCCAGGGTGTACTTCTCCGGTGCCTGGAGCAGCACCCGGGCCAGGACGAACTCCGAGTAGGCGCCGATGAAGCTGAGCAGGCCGATGATCACCAGGATGGGCTGGGCCAGGGGCAGGATGATGTACCAGAAGGACTGCCAGGGGCTGGCCCCGTCGATCATGGCCGACTCGTCCAGGTCCCGGGGAATGGAGTCGAAGAAGCCCTTCATCAGCCAGGTGTTGATGCCCAGGACGCCGCCCAGGTAGACCAGGATCAGGCCGCCGTGGGTGTTGAGCCCCAGCCAGCTGGTCAGCTCGTACTGGCCCAGCTGGCGCAGGAGCAGGAAGAGGGCCACCATGTTCAGGAAATTGGGGAAAACCTGGATCAGCAGGATAGTCTGCAGCAGGCTGCGCCGGCCCCGGAAGCGGAAGCGGGAGAAGGCGTAGGCGGCCAGCGCGGTGAGGATCACCCCCAGCACCGCGGTGACGGAGGCCACCTTCAGGGAGTTGCCCATCCAGAGCATGTAGGGGTGCCGGCCCCCGGCCAGGAGGGCCCGGTAGTGGTCCAGGGTGGCGTTGTCCGGGATGAGTTTCTGGTTGGCCAGGGAGTTGGCCGGGTTCAAGGAGGCGGAGAAGATCCAGACCACCGGGAAGAGGGCGTAGACCACCACGACCACCAGGAGGGCGAGGCGCCAGAGCAGGGCCATCCGGCGTTGACGGCGAATGGAGCCGAGCTGTTTGGGGCTGGTGCTAGACATTTTCCGAGGCCTCCTCCAGCATGTTGGTGAAGCGGAACTGGATGAACGTGATCACCACCAGGATCAGGAAGATGGTCACCGTGATGGCCGCGGCGTAGCCCAGGTCCGCGCCCCGCTTGCTGGCAAAGGCCAGGCGGAAGGTGTAGGTGACCAGGATGTCCGTGTGGCCGGCGGGGGTGGGGGTGCCGCTCATGGGTGGTCCGCCCTCGTTGAAGAGGTCGATGATGACGAAGTTGTTGAAATTGAAGGCGAAGGAGGCCACCAGCAGCGGCCCCACGGAGATGAGGAGCAGAGGCAGGGTCAGATACCAGAATTTCTGCCAGGCATTGGCCCCGTCGATGTCCGCGGCCTCATAGATGTCCGTGGGGATGGCCTGGAGAGCCCCGGTGGAGATGAGGAACATGTAGGGAAAGCCCAGCCACAGGTTCACCAGGATGATGCCCACCTTGGCCCAGAACGGGTCCGAGAACCAGGGCGGGGCCCAGCCGAACAGGTCCTGCATGGTCAGGCTGATGATGCCCAGGTGGGGGTTCAACAGGCCGACCCAGATGGGCACGCTGATGAAGGCTGGAATGGCGTAGGGGATGAGGAGCGTGGAGCGGGTCAGCTTGCGCAGGGGCATGTCCGGCGCGTTGAAGACCACGGCCAGAAAGAGGCCCAGGGCAAAGGTGGTCAGCACGCTGAAGGTGGCGAAGAGGATGGTCCAGATGAAGACCTTGATGAACGGGCCCCGCAGGGCCGGGCTGGTGAAGAGGCGGCGGAAGTTCCGGGCGCCCACCACCACCTGGAAGCCCGGGGTCAGCTCCTCCCCGTCCTCCGCGGTGAAGGCGCCCTGCACCGGGCGATAGATCTTCCCCGTGGCCTGGTCGATGATGGCGTCCTGGGTCGGGTCGTAGACGTAGCGCTGCTGAAACTGGGCCGCGGTGCTGGGCGAGCTGATCTTGAAGACGTCCGGCGGCTGGCCGAAGCGCTTCTCCTGGAGCTGGCCCAGCAGGGCGATGAGCTCCCGTCGCTCCACTCGCCGGTAGCCCTGGAAGCTCTCCGGCGGCTCTGCGCCCCCGTTGGCCCCCTCCACCGCTATCGGCTCCCCCTCCTCCGGGACGAAAAGGGGCTGCCCTTCCCCGTCCGCTGGGACGAGCCAGAGGGCCAGCCTGCCGTCCGGGGCCTGGTAGAGGGTCCAGCGATAGGTGGGGGCCCCCTCGGGCAGATACTGCTCCCGGGTGATGATCTGGATGGCCTGCTGCTTGGTGAGCAGGTGGCCGTCCCCGTAGTTGGTGAAGGCGGTGTAGACGGTGAAGGCGATGGGATAGATGACCGTGAGGATCATCAGGGCCAGGCCCGGGGAGATCCAGCGCAGGGGGTAGAGGTCCTCCCGGAGGAAGACCACGTTGATGAGGAGAGTGATGAGGGCGATGGTGACGCCCAGGTACCAGACCCCATCCCGGAAGAGCTGGGGCAGCATGTAGAAGAGGGCGAAGGCGTCGATGAAGCCCAGGGCGCCCAGGCGCAGGAGCAGGGGGAGGATCTGGTCGGTGATGGAGCGGAGGGGCGCAGCTGCGCCCCTCCCGCTCGCGATAGGGCTAGACATTACTCGCCGGCGATGGCGGCCCGGATCTGCTCGGCGGCGTTCTTGAAGGCCACCTCGGGATCCTCGGCCTGGTTGAAGATGAGGGTGATGGCGTCACCCCAGGAGGCCCAGACGGCGGACATCTCCGGGATGGCCGGCATGGGCAGGCCGTTGGCCCCCGCGGCCGCGAAGCCCAGGAGATCCGGGTCGTCCATGGCCTCCCGCACAGGCAGGAAGGCCGACGGGCGGGGGTCCGCCTCGAAGATGGCCTGCATGGTCTCGGGCGTGGCCACGAAGTCCAGCAGGAAGGTCTGAGCCAGCAGGGCGTTCTCGCTGAAGGCGCTCACCATGAAGCCCTGGACGCCCAGGAAAGGCTGGGCTTCCTTCTCCTCGCTCGGCAGGGTGGTGATGGCGTAGGGGATGCCCGATTCCCGGATGCGGGGCAGGGCCCAGGGGCCGGTGATGAACATGGCCGACTGGCCGCTCTCGAACATGGCGTGCATGGTCTCCCAGTCCACGCCGGCCTTCAGGTGCCCCTCCTTGACCATCTGGTCCAGCCACTTGGCCGCGGCGATGGAGCCCGGGCTGTCGATGCCCACGTCATTGGGGTCGTAGCCCTCCTCGGTCAGGCCGAAGACGTAGCCGCCGAAGGCGGTCTGGATGGGGAAGAAGTGGTAGGGGTCCCCTTCCTGGAGGACGTAGGCCTGCTCCACTACGCCGTCACCCTCCAGCTGCGCGGCCATCTCTCGGACCTCGCTCCAGGTGGTGGGGGGCTCGGCCACGATCTCCGGGTTGTAGACGAAGGCCACGTTCTCGGTGGCGTAGGGCATGCCGTAGAGCTTGCCCTCGTAGACGAAGGCCTGCACCGCGGCGTCCAGGAACTGGTCCGCCTTGTCGCCCAGGTCCAGGGGCTCCAGGAGGCCGTTCACCACCAGCTCGCCCAGCCAGTCGTGGGCGCCGATGATGATGTCCGGGCCTTCACCGGCCGGCGCGGCCACCTTGAACTGGTCTCGGATGTCGCCGAAGCCCACTTCCACGATCTCCACGCTGGCGCCGTACTCGCTCTCGAAGTCCGCGGCCAGGGCTTCCAGGGCCGGGGCTCGGGTGGAGTCCGCCCAGATGACCAGTTTGGGGCCGGCCATCTCCTCCGCGGGGGCGGCTTCCTCCTCTGTCGGGGTGGCCTCTGCCGGCGCCGCCTCTTCCGCGGGGGCGGCCTCCTGGGCGGCCGGTGCGGCCTCTTCCTGGGCCGGCGCGGGTGGGGCCGCGGGCGCGGCGCAGGCCGAGAGCAGCAGGGCCAGCACCAGGATCAGGGCGGCTGCAAGTGTGAATTTCCTCTGCATGGGTCACTCTCCTTTGGGTTG
>CAYQEB010000016.1:15414-22683 GCA_964416395.1 uncultured Caldilineaceae bacterium
AGGGTGAAGCCCCTGGGGGTTCGCCCCTCCTCGATGGCCTGGATGAGCATGGTGGCCGCGGCCTCGGCCATGGCCGCGTAGGGGACGTGCAGGCTGGTCAGGGCCGGGTGTACGTGGGCCGCCTCCGGGGAGTCGTTGGTCCCCACCACGGAGACCTGGCCCGGCACAGGGATGCCTCGCTCCCGCAGGGCTCGGAGGATGCCCAGGGCCATGAGGTCGTTGGCCGCGTAGTAGGCGGTGGGGACCTGGCCGCCCAGGGTCACCATGCGGCCCACCGCCTGGTAGCCCCCGTCCTCCGCGAAGTAGCCGTAGTCGATCCAGCCGCTGTGGGGGCGGATCCCCGCCTCCTCCAGGGCGTCCTGGTAGCCCTGGAGCCGCTCCTTGGTCACCAGCACGTCCGGATCACCCCCCACGTAGGCGATGCGCCGATGGCCCAATCCCACCAGGTAGCGCACCGCTTCTCGGGTGGCCTGGCGGTTGTCCGCGTCGGCCCAGGCCACGCCGGGATGGTCCGCGGGCGGATGGCCCAGGAGCACGAAGGGGGTGCCCTTCTCCTGGAGGGTGCCCACCGTGTCCACGTCCAGGCGGCTGCTCATGACCACGATGCCGTCGGCCTGACGGGAGCCCAGGATCTCCCGCACCTGGTCGATCTCGTCCTGGTGGCCGCTGCTGCCGCTGACCAGGATCCGGTGCCCGGCGGCGTAGGCGGCCCGCAGCAGGCCCCGCATGACCTGGGGGAAGAAGCTGTCCTCGAAGAAGCCGTCGAAAACGTGGGGGACGACGATGCCGATGGTGCGGGTGCGCTGTTCGCTCAGGGAGCGGGCAATGGCGTTGGGCTGGAAGTTCAGGGCCTGGGCCGCCTCCAGGACCCGGCGCCGGGTCTCTGGGCTGATGGAGGCTCGGCCAGAGAAGACCCGGCTCACGGTGCTGGGATGCACGCCTGCTCTGGCGGCCACGTCACGGATGGTGGGCACGGTGAACGCCTTTCCGCGCAATGAATTGAGTTCTGGCCAATTGGAGTGTACACTTGAGGACGCCCGGGGGTGGTGTCCTGGGCCAGGGCTGGTGACGTAGCGTGGGGAGACCCTGGCCTGCTTGGGGAAGCCGTAATGCAATCGGTTGCATTCCCTGCATCCATTATAGCGACCCCCTGGGCCCGTGTCAAGAAAATTTTGCACTTTCCCAGGCCGGATCGACGAAGGAGGGAGTTCCATGCAATTCACCCGTGAAGAACTGGAGCAGCGGGAAGAGACCTTCCTGGCGCCCTATGGCATGCGCAGCAGCCAGACCCGGGGCCGCCAGCACCCGGAGGAGGAGCATCCGTACCGCACCGCCTATCAACGGGACCGGGATCGGATCGTCCACACCACGGCCTTCCGCCGCCTGGAGTACAAGACCCAGGTCTTCGTCTACTCCGAGGGAGACCACTACCGCAACCGGCTCACCCACAGCATCGAAGTGGCCCAGATCGGCCGCACCCTGGCCCGCACCCTGGGCTGCAACGAGGATCTCACCGAGGCCATCTGCCTGGCCCACGACCTGGGACACCCGCCCTTCGGCCACACTGGGGAGACCACCCTGAACGACCTGATGCGGGACCACGGCGGCTACGATCACCAGAAGCAGACCTACCGGATCATCACCCAGCTGGAGCGGCGCTACCCGGAGTTCCCGGGCCTGAATTTGACCTACGAGGTGCGGGAGGGGGTGGTGAAGCACGACACGGAGTACGACGTGGTGGACGCCCGGGATTACCACCCGGAGGAGCGGGGCACCCTGGAGTGTCAGCTGAGCAACCTGGCGGACGAGATCGCCTACAACACCAGCGACCTGGACGACGGCCTGCGCAGCGGCATCCTGGCCCCCCGGGCGGTGGGGAAGCTGGCCATCAGCCAGCGGGTGTTGGCCAGCCTGGGCGAGCCCCCGAACGCGGATCTGGGCGACACCCTCATGCGCTACCGGTTCATCCGCCGCCTGGTGGGCATCGAGGTCTCGGACGTCATCGCCGCCACGGACCAGGCCCTGACGGAGGCGGGTATCCAGAGCCTGGAGCAGCTACGCCGGCTGCCAGGCAACGTGGCCACCTACTCGGCTGAGCTCATCCAGGAGAACCTGGAGCTGAAGCGCTTCCTCTACGACAACTTCTACCGCCACTATCGGGTGGTGCGCATGGCCACCAAGGCGGACCGGGTCATCCGGGAGCTCTTCAGCGCCTACGTGAGCGAGCCGGCCCAGCTGCCGCCGGACACCCAGCGCCGGGCCAGCGAGGGGCCAGACGGTCTGCATCGAGTGGTCTGCGACTACATCGCGGGGATGACGGACCGTTTCGCCATTCAGGAGCACAAACGGCTCTACGATCCAGAGGAGCGGGTGTAGGGGGCAGAAAGGGGTGTAGGGGCCGGAGGAGCGGGCGTGAGCGAGGGCTGGCGAGGGGAGGCCAGCGGCCGGGAGGATCCGCGGGAAAGGGGCGGGAATTTGGCGTGGAGCGGGCCAGGACAGGCGCACACCCCACCTCCCGCCTCCCAACTCCCGCCTTCTACCCCCCACCTCCCCTGCTCACGGTCATGGCTAGCTCCAGCTCGGCGAAAGCGCCCTCCGCCGGGCCAGATTCCACGTACATCACCCGGCGCACCTGACACTCCAGCTGCAGGTGACGGCCGGCCAGGGTGAAGCGCATCCCCGGCTCCGGGACGAGAGGCTCGCCGGTGACGGTGCCGGCGCTGTCGGTGTGGCTCTGGAGCCGCTCCCGAGGCACGGCCTGGCTCACCAGGAGCTGGCTGTGGCTGCGGATGTCCTGGCGGTCGTAGAGCCAGACGTCCAGGGCCCAGATGTGCTCGCCGCCGCCATCGCCCATCTCGAATTCCCGGTGGGCGCCCATGCCGCAGGCCCCCAGGGGCTCCGCGCCGTCCGCTCCCTCGGCCAGCACGGTGAAGCTCTCGTCGTAGTCCGGGATGCCCAGGCGGTAGTGGGCTGTGAACTCGCCCAGCAGGGAGGGGCCCTGGGGCTCTGGCTGCCTGAAGAGGCGCTGGCGCAGGCCCTGGGGGGTCAGGCTGGCCAGCCGGGCGGGCAGGGGAACGTCCTCGGCGACCACCTGGCCGCGGGGCGCATCGGTCTTCGCCTCCTCTCTCCCCGCTGCTGACCCCCGGCTGCTGGGGTTGGGCTCTGGAGCGGCCTCCCCTTCCTTCTCCCGCCCCCCTGGGACAGCCCGGGGAACAATGCGGGAGAACCCTGGCCCCGATGGCTTCTCGTCTGCTCGGGCCTCCTCCAGCCGATCCCACTCGCTGTCCGCGTCCAGGACGGTCGACTCTGTCTCCAGGGCGGGCCCGGTTGGCTCGGGCGTCAGCTCCAGCACGCCCCCAGGCGGATCCGGGGAGACGGGGCCCCCAGGGCGAATCTCCTGGGAGCGGTCCCAGGGGGGGCTAGGGCTGGAGGTCTCGACGATGGAGGGCGGCTTCGGGGGGTGGCTTCTCGGCCCACCGGCCCGTTGTTGTTCGACAAAGCGCTTGGCATTTTGGAGCCGCAGGCGCACGGCCCAGGCGAACATGGCTCCCAGCAAAAGCAGGGCAATGAGGAAGCCGAGCACCTGGTTGAGCCTGCTGCCGGCGCTTTCCTGGGAGGGCTGGGCTTCGGCCTGGGCTGGGACCGCCTGCTCCTCCACCTGGCTTGGGCTGACGCTCGGCTCGCTCTGCGCCAGCAGGGTGGCCAGGAAGCGGATGTTGACCTGGCGGATGTTGCGGTCCCCCCGTTGGCTCAGCTCCTGTTCCTGAAAGTAGCGGATGGCCTCGTCCACGGCCTGGGCCGGCTCCTGGAAGGCGCGCAGCCGCTCCAGGGCCAGAGCGGCGGCCTGACCCTGGCCGCCCGCGGCCACGTAGGCGTCGGCCACTGCAGCCACGTACTCGGCCTTCTGCTCTGGAGGCAGTCGATCCAGGGAGGCGGGCGCGCTGGCTCGGCCCAGCACCCACCCCAGGATCAACCCCAGGAACAGCGCCAGCCCGGCCAGGGCCAGCCAGAGGGGCCGTGAGCTATCCTCGTGGATTCGATGGGTCTGCATGGCGTTCCTTCCTGGGGTCTCTAGAGCAGCTCCTCCCGGCCCATGGCCCGGAGCTGTTCCACCACCTCTTTCACCCGCTGCATCTCCGACTTGCGCCCGATGAGCAGGGCGTCCTCCGTGTCCACCACCACCAGGTCCTCGATGCCGATGAGGGCGATGAAGCGCTTGTCCCCCACGATGATGTTGCCCCGAATGTCCAGGCCCAGCTGCTCGCCGCTCACCAGGCAGTTGCCGTTGCCGTCCTTGTGGAGCACCTCCTCCAGGGCGTCCCAGCTGCCTACGTCGTTCCACCCCGCGTCCAGGGGGACCACGGCCACCTTCTGGGCCTGTTCCATGACCCCGTAGTCGATGCTGATGGTGGGCATCTGAGGCCAGAGCTGGGCCAGGAGCTGCTCCGCCTCTGGGCTGCCCAGGGCTTCTTCGATGCGGCGCAGGTTGGCGTGGAGCTCTGGGAGCTGCCGGGCCATCTCCGCCAGCATGGTCTCCACCTGGGTGACGAAGATGCCGCCGTTCCAGAAGTAGCGGCCGTCGGCCAGGAAGCGACGGGCGGTCTCCAGGTCCGGCTTCTCCAGGAAGCGCTCCACCCGGTAGACCGGCAGGGGGGCGGGGATGGAGAGCCGGTCGTCTCGCTGGATGTAGCCGTAGCCGGTGTGGGGCGACCGGGGTTCGATGCCCAGGGTGACCAGGTAGCCGGCCTGTGCGGCCAGCACCGCGCTGCTCAAGGCCGTCCGGAAGGCCCCGGCGTCCTGGACCACATGGTCCGCGGGCAGGAACGCGGCCACCGCCTCTGGGTCCCGGCGGTGGAGATGGGCGCAGGCCAGGCCGATGGCCGGAGCGGTGTTCTTGCCCTCCGGCTCCACCAGGATGTTCTCTGGGGGAAGCTCCGGCAGCTGCTCGCGGGTCAGCTCCGTGTAGGCGGCTCCGGTGATCACGTAGATCCGCTCCGGGGGAACCAGCCCGTCCAGCCGGTCCGCCGTGGCCTGGATCAGGGTGCGCCCGCTGCCGGTGATGTCTGTGAACTGTTTGGGGTGGCTTTGACGGCTGCGGGGCCAGAGTCGAGTGCCCACGCCGCCGGCCAGGATCACCGCGTACATGCTGGGTCACGTGTCCTTTCGTGTCGTGTTGGGGGTTACTGGGCCCGGACGTAGCGCAGGCTGCCCACCTGGCGGACCAGCCCCTTCAGCTCCATGATGGCCAACAGGCTGTTGACCTGGGCCGAGGGCATGGTCACCTCCCGGACGATCTCGTCCACGTGCCGGGGCTCGCTGGAGAGGTGCTCCAGCAGGACCGCCTCGGTGGGGTCCGGGGGCACGGCCTGGCGCACGCTGCGCTGTTCCCGGATCCGTTCCAGGTTCAGCTCTGCCAGCACGTCGTCCACGGAGAGGAGGGGGATGGCGCCTTCCTGGATCAGGGCGTTGCAGCCGGCGCTGCTGGGGTGGAGGATGCTGCCGGGCACTGCGAAGACGTCCCGGCCCTGTTCCGCGGCGAAGCGGGCCGTGATGAGGGCGCCGCTGCGCTGGCCGGCCTCCACCACGATGACGCTGTGGCTCAGCCCGCTGATGATCCGGTTGCGCGGAGGGAAGTTGCCGGCCTCCGGTCGGGTGCCCAGAGGATACTCGCTGATCAGGGCGCCTTGCTCGGCGATCTGGAGGCCCAGCTTGCGGTTCTTGGCCGGGTAGATCTGGTCCACACCGCTGCCCAGGACCGCCAGGGTGCGTCCGTTCGCGTCCAGGGCGGCCTGGTGGGCCACCGCGTCGATGCCCAGGGCCAGGCCGCTCACCACGGTGACGCCGTTGGCCGCCAGCTCCGTGGCCAGGTGGTGGGCCACCTCTCGGCCGTAGGCGCTGGCCCGGCGCGTCCCCACGATGGCCACGGCCCACTCGTCCTCCGGCAGGAGCGAGCCTCGCACGTAGATCACCGGCGGGGGCAAGGGGATCTGGCCCAGGTTGGTCGGGTAGTCCGGGTCGTCCCAGGTGAGCACCCGGACACCGGCCCGCTGCACCTTCTCCCACTCGGCCTGGGGGTCGAGCTGCCGGCGATGTTCCAGGAGGCTCTCCATGCTGCGCCGGTCCAGCCCGGCCTCCCGCATCTCCTGCACCGAAGCCTGCCAGGCCGCCTCCACGGATCCGCAGACCTGGAGCAGGGCTCGCAGCCGGGCAGGGCCGATCCCGGGCACTCGGTTGAAGGCGATCCAGTAGGCGTGGCTGTTCGGGCTGTTGTCCATGGGCATGGGGGATGAAAGGCAGGCGATCCTGGCGACCAGGTCCGGGCAATCGACGGAATGGAGGATAAAGGAGGGTTGGCGTTTTGTCAACCAGGGAGCTCTTCGCTCTCCAGATCGATGGGCGCTGGCCTGTGTGTGCTGGCCTGGGACGCGCCGCCTTGGGATGCTTCGTCTCGGGATGCTTCGCCAATGCGAAAACGGGCGTGAAGGCCTCACGCCCGCCGGGATCTTCATCGCTGACCGCTGTTTCCGTCACTCTGGGCTGTCCTTGGAGGGCGGCTCTGCCTCTCCCGACCTCTGGGCCTGTCGGCCCCGGCCCCTGCGCGGACGTCGTTTGCCTGGCTTCTTGGGCGGCTTGGCCTCTTCCTCCATGCCAGGCAGCAGGCGCACGGTCATCACGCCCCGCTCCAGGTCCACCTCCTGGACCACGTCCGCGATGGCGGGGATGAGCAGGTCCCGGCCCTGGTTCACGTCTTCCTGGGTCTTCACCACGTAGACGTCGTTGGCGCCGGTGACCAGCACGTCCTTGATCACGCCCAGGGGACGGCCCTCCTCCGTCTGCACGGCCAGGCCCATGAGGTCGTGGATCCAGTAGACTCCCTCTTCCAGCTCGTGGGCCTCCTCCTCGGGGATGTAGAGCCACTCTCCTCGCAGCTCCTCGGCCGCGGGGCGCCCTTCCACTCCTTCCAGGCCCACCAGCAGGCGTCCCTTGTGGGGGCGTACGCTGACCAGCTTCACGGGCGTCAGCTCCTCGCCCAGGTACATGACCGCGCCGGGCTGGAAGCGCTCCGGGAAGTCGGTGTGGAGCTCCACCTTCACCTCCCCTTTCAGACCGTGGACCCCCACGATCCGCCCTACGATGAGGTGGCCTTCCGGGATGAAGACAGGGCGGTTGTAGTAGGTGTAGAGCTGGCGTCGCCGGCGGGCAGCGCGTTTCTTCGGTCGTTTCGGTTCAGTGCTCATGTGGCTTTGACCGTGTCCTTTTGGCCGTGTC
>CAYQEB010000016.1:22783-27651 GCA_964416395.1 uncultured Caldilineaceae bacterium
CCGTGTCCTTTTGGCCGTGTCTCTGGTCGTGGGCCTTCGTCCGAACGCAAAAACAGCGCAAGGCGCGGCGCCCTCCGCTGTTCTGCGGTCCGGTATCTGGATGGTCGGGTGCCGTGACCTAGCGGATGCGCAGGATCACGTGCTGGCGACGGCGCAGGGCCGCGGCCTGGAGCACCGAGCGCATGGCGTTGGCCACCCGCCCGTTCTTGCCGATGACCCGGCCGGTGTCCTCTGGCGCCACCTGCAGCTGGATCACCATGCCGTCGCGGATGCGGCGACTGGAGACCCGCACCGCGTCCGGCTCCTCCACCAGGTTGCGGGCCATGAATTTGACCAGATCTTCCATCCGGTTCCCCCTTCCTGAGCAGCGGGGCGTCCCGAAGAGGGGTTCGCGTTCGCCATCCCCGCCTCGGGCCACGGTCGTCCCCGGCTGTTTTGGCCTCGTTCGGTCAGGCCGCGGGCTCGGCCACTTCCTGGGTGTTCTCTTCCTGGGCCTCGGCCTGGGTGATGAGCTTGCCGTTCTCGTCCAGCACGCCCACCTTCTTCAGCAGCCGGGCCACCGCGTCGCTGGGCTGGGCGCCCTTGCTGATCCAGTAGGCGGCCCGGTCCGTTTTGATCTCCACCGTCTCTGGGTCGGTCAAAGGGTTGTAGAGCCCGATGGTCTCGATGAAACGGCCGTTGCGGGCCTCCCGCTGGTTGGCCACCACCACACGGTAGACGGGTTTCTTCTTGGCGCCCATGCGGCGCAGTCGGATGCGTACCACGGTTTTTCGCTCCTTCGGAATGCAAACTGCAAACGGTTGTCGGTTGTCGGTTGTCGATTGTCGGTGTTGCTATCGGTCTCGGTTCCTGCGGCTCTCTGGGTTCTGTCTCCAAAAGCTGGGGAGCCCTGGCCTGGCCTCGAACGGCTTAGCCCCCAAATGGCTTACCCCCCGAAGAGGTCCATCAAGCCGCCCAGGTTCGGGCCTCGGCGACCTCGGCGGCCCTTCTTCTTGGAGCCGGTCAGCCCCAGCTGCTTCATCATCTTGCGCATCTCTCGGAACTGCTTCACCAGCGCGTTCACGTCCTGGACGGTGGTGCCGCTGCCCCGGGCGATGCGGCGGCGGCGGCTGGCGTTGAGCAGGCCGGGGTTGCGGCGTTCCTGCCGGGTCATGCTGTTGATGATGGCCTCCACCTGCTTCAGGTTCTTCTCGGCCATCTGGGGATCCACTTCCTTGACCATCCTGCCCATGCCCGGGATCATCCCCAGCAGATCGGTGATGGGCCCCAGCTTCTTGATCTGCTTGAGCTGCTGTAGGAAGTCCTCGAAGTCGAAGTCGCCGTAGGCCAGCTTCTCCTCCATGGCCCGGGCCTCTTCCTCGGTGATGGCCTCCTGGGCCCGCTCGATGAGGGTGAGCACGTCCCCCATGCCCAGGATGCGGTTGGCCAGGCGATCCGGCTGGAAGGGCTCCAGGCCGTTCAGCTTTTCGCTGGTGCCCAGGAACTTGATGGGCACCCCGGTCACCTGGCGGATGCTCAGGGCTGCGCCGCCTCGGGCGTCACCGTCGATCTTGGTCATGATCAGGCCGGTGATGGGCACCCGCTCGTGGAAGCCCTGGGCCACCCGCACCGCCTCCTGGCCGGTCATGGCGTCCACCACCAGGAGCACGTCCTTGGGCCGGGTGACCATGCGCACCTGTTCCAGCTCCTGCATCATCTGCTCGTCGATCTGCAGGCGACCGGCCGTGTCCAGGATGACCACGGTGTAGGCCTTCTCCCGGGCGTGGCGCAGGGCGTTCTTGGCGATGGTGGAGGCGGGCGTCTCCGTGCCCTCGCTGTAGACGGGGATGTCGATCTGTTCGCCCAGGATCTGGAGCTGCTTCACCGCGGCGGGCCGGTAGATGTCCGCGGCCACCAGCAGGGGGCGCTGACCGTCCTTGCGCAGGCGCAGGGCCAGCTTGGCGGCGGTGGTGGTCTTGCCCGAGCCCTGGAGGCCCACCAGCATGATCACGTTGGGCGGCGGTCCGGAGAGATCCAGGGGGGCCGGCTTGCCCAGGAGCTCGATCAGCTCTTCGTGGACGATCTTGATCACCTGCTGGGCCGGGCTCAGGCTCTCCATGACCTCCACGCCCACGGCCCGCTCCTTGACCCGGGCCACGAACTCCTTCACCACCTTGTAGTTGACGTCGGCCTCGAGCAGGGCCAGACGCACCTCCCGCAGGGCGGCGTTGACGTCGGCTTCGGTCAGCTTGCCTTTGGTGGCCAGCTTGTCGAAAACGGCCTGTAGCTTGTCGGAAAGATTCTCGAACACCGGCTTGCTTGTCCTTGCAGAGCGCTCGTTGGTTCCCCCGCGCCTCGGGCTTAGCGATTCTGGGTCCAACGATTCTGGGCACAAAGAAACGCCCCATGAGCCGCGTGCAGCTCACAGCCCATCACCAGGGCGCTGTCGACCTTTAATTTTACTGGATCTCCCCGGTCAGGTCAAAAAGCGATGCCGGGTGCAAGGTGCAGAAAATCGAGCTCCCCGCCCCCGTTGCCCCTCAGTCTCCGCTGCTGGGGTTGGGGGATTGCCGGGTGGTGCGCCAGTAGACTTCGTGGACCCGCTGCAGGGCGGTCACATTGGTGAAGATGGCCAGGATCCAGAGGGCCGGGAGCATCCAGCCGGTGATCAGCCCGGCAATGAGGATGGTGAGCCGCTCCGGTCGTTGCAGGATGCCCACCTTGCACTCGATCTGCAGGCTCTCGGCCCGGGCCCGGGTGTAGCTCACCATCAAGGAGCCCACCAGGGTCAGGAAGATGAGGAAGAGCTCGGTGCGGGCCTGGGACTGGAAGGAGATGTAGTAGAAGGCCAGGGCCAGCAGGGTGACGCTCTCCGAGTAGCGGTCCAGGGTGCTATCCAGGAAGGCGCCGAACTTGCTCATCTGGTTCGTCTCCCGGGCCAGGGCGCCGTCCAGCATGTCGAAGAGGGCGGCCAGGGTCAGGAGCACCCCGCCCCAGCGCAGATGGCCTGCAGCCAGGACCAGCGCGGAGAGGACGGTCAACACGAAGCCGGTGTAGGAAAGGGCATTGGGGGTGATGCCGGTCTTCTGGAGCAGCCGGGCCAGGCGGATCAGTGGCCCCTTGAGGAAGGCACGCCCATATTTGGATAGCATAGCTCACCACTTTCTGTTGAGATTCTGTTGCAGAAAAACCAGCTTCGTTGGCGCCACGGCCCACGGGACAATCTTACCCCGGAGGGCGCGTCTCGTCAAAAGCCAGGGGGCGGCCCATGTTTTCACCGTCGTTGAGACAGCCCCGGCTTCGGTGATATAATTCAGGTAGAGACGCGGGCAGGGACGGCCGGACAGACAACCGCCCTTCCACTGCCCTATCCACCTGGGAAAGGAGCGCCTGTGGCCTGGCCAAAGCGGAATCCAAACCGACGTTTTCACTGGCTCCGGGGTGACGAGAGCGACTCTCCCGGCTCCGACGAGCACCGGGCTGCCAGCCAGCTCCTCCTGGAGTCCCGGAGCACGGTGGTGCTCACCGGCGCCGGGATCAGCACCCCCTCGGGCATCCCGGACTTCCGCAGCCCCGGATCCGGCCTCTGGGAGTTCGTGGACCCCGCGGACGTGGCCTCCATCTGGGGCTTCCGCGCGGACCCGGCCCGCTTCTACCGCTGGATCCGCCCCCTGGCGGCCAAGATGCAGGCGGCCCAGCCCAACCCGGCCCACCGAGCCCTGGCCCAGCTGGAAGAGCTCGGCCTGGTCCACACCATCGTGACCCAGAACATCGACGACCTGCACACCCAGGCGGGATCTCGGCGGGTGCTCCACCTCCACGGCCAGACCCAGCAGGCCGTCTGCCTGGAGTGCGGCCAGAGCCAGCCGGCCCAGGAGCTCTGGCAGAGCCTGCTCCAGGGTCAGGAGAGCGTGCCCCGCTGTCCGGCCTGTGGCGGCCTGGTGAAACCGGACGTGGTCCTCTTCGGCGAGGCCCTGCCTCCGGCCCTCCTCGCGGAGGCCCAGCAGGCGGTCCTGCGCTGCGACCTGATGGTGGTGGCCGGCAGCAGCCTGGAGGTCATGCCGGCTGCGGACCTGCCCCTGCTGGCCAAGCGCCGGGGCGCCCGGCTCCTCATCCTGAACCTGGGACACACCCTGGCCGACTCCCGGGCCGATCTGGTCATCCGGGAGGACCTGGCCGTCTCTCTGCCGGCCATCGCCGCTCTCTGCGCCCAGGCCCTGGGCCAGGAGGAGTAGCGTCCCCTGCCTCCACTCCACGCAGACGGGGCTGCCAGGATCGGCAGCCCCGCTTCGCGTTCCAGCCTGGAGTCTCTTCAGGGTTTTCGCCTCAGGGCTTTCGTCCCCCTCTCACTGCCGCACGTAGGGCAGGAAGATCTGTCCCGCGGCCTTGAGGAGGTTGATGGGCACGAAGACCGCGTTCTCCGCGGTGTCCCCGGCCCGCTCGTCCGCGATGATCACCAGCATGGCCTCCGCGGAGGTGCCACTCACCTGGGTGGGATCCCCGCTGATGACGATGTCGTCGGGCACGGTGTTGCCAGCGGAGGCGGCGCTGGCCCAGGCCACGCCCGAGGGCCAGCTCTGGGCGCTGCTGGCCGCCGGGCTCACCGCTGCCGGCAAGGCCACCTGGAACTCTTCGCCCAGGCTGTTGCGCAGGACCAGCTCCCCGTCTTCGTCGATGTAGCCGAACTGGGGCGTCTGCCCCAGGGCCTTTCGGGCCGCGGTGAAGGAGGGCATGTCCAGGATGGCCGCGGAGTAGACCAGGCCCGACAGCCCCTGGATGCTCACCGTCTCCGTCACCGTGGCGGTGAAGGGGCTTGTGGAGATGAGGCCCACGCTCAAGGGGGTGACGGTGAAGTCCGCGGGGGTGACGGTCAGGTTGATCACGATGTC
>CAYQEB010000016.1:27751-46824 GCA_964416395.1 uncultured Caldilineaceae bacterium
GTGCCGGCCTTGAGCGTCACGCTGATGGGGTTGGGGTCGGCATCGAAGCGAGGACCGGCCGCGAAGCCATCCCCGTCCAGGTTGGCCACCCGCAGGCTCTTGCTGTTGGTGCTCAGGTTGGCGTAGTCCGTGAACTGGTTGGGGTCTCCCGTCTCCGGCGCGTGGAAGTTGCGGATGCGGTTGTTGCGCATGACCAGCACCTCGTCCTTGCCGTCCGCGTCCACATCCCCGGCCGCGCCCACCTTGTAGCCGTTGTCCGCGTCCAGGGCCGCCTGGAAGCCGGGCAGGGTGTCGGAGCCCCGGTTGATCATGAAGAGGCGCGGGCTGCTGGCCGTGGACGGCACGTCGCGCAGCCAGAAGAGCTCATCGTCCCCGTTGCCGTTCACGTCGGCCATGAAGAGGAACTTGGGGTGGGGGAAGAAGTGAAGGCTGTCGTCGTTCTGGTCCGACTCCTCGATGAGCCACTGGTTGTTCTTGAACTGGTAGATGAGCAGGGAGGGGCTTTCCGCGGTGCCGGCGAAGGTGCGGGCGATGGCCACCTCTCCGGTTCCTCCCGGGTACATCTGGCCGATGGCCGCGTGGACATAGGTGAAGAGGCTGTTCCCGGAGCGGCTGAAGATGAGGTTGAGGTTGTTGTCCACCTCCCGGGCGTCCACCCGGTAGTCCACGTCCCGGATGAGGACCACGTCGTCGGAGCCCACGTTGTTGATGTTGCCCACGGCCACGAACTTCCAGGGCGCGCCGTAGCCCTGGTCCAGGTGAGTGGTCCAGGCGGTGCCCTTGCCGTTGGTGGTCTTCAGCACCTGCAGCCGGTAGGTGATGGCCCCTTCGTTCACCGCGAAGCCCACGATGATCTCGTCCCCGGCCACGTTCTGGTCCATGTTCCCCGCGCCGATGAGGTTGGGCACGCCGGGCAGGGGCTGCTCGTAGAGCCGCTTCCAGGGGACCAGGTCGATCTCCCCGTCCGCGTCCCCGGCTGTGTTGGGGTAGACCGGGTCGAAGACCGTGAGCTTGTTGGCGGCGATGGCCACGATCTCCTGGTCGCCGTCGTTGTCGAAGTCGCCGGTGGCGAAGTCGATCCATCCCCCTTCCGGGCTCTGCCACTTGATCGGCTGGCTGCCGACCGGCACATTGGGGTCGATGACCTTGATGACGCCCGAGCCGTCGATGTAGATGATCTCGTCGTCCTGGGTGGCGCCAGGGCTGTTCTCCGCGCTCTGGGCCGGGCTCAGCGGCAGGACAAGGGTGGCCAGCCAAGCCAGGGCCAGGGCCCAGTGGAGGGCCCGGCGGTGTTTCCTCAGTTGGATGTGCATGGTCGTTCTCCTTGTGCAGATGGTCATTTCGTGCAAGTTTATTTGGCAGATTTCTCCGGCAGGCTTTTCTGTCTCTTCGGGATCCGCGATGCCGCCTGAAATGGATGACGGATGTCCGCGCAGGGCGGGACATCCGGTCCGGGGGAGAGACGCTTGGATCTCGGGTGTTCGGTTCAGTGCAACAGGACCTGGGCGCTGGCAGGCAGGATTATAGCATAGCCGGAAGGGCGGGGCCGAATCCCAACCGATCCTGGCGTGCTCCGTTTGGGCTCCGTTTTGACGCCGTTTCGCCCATGATCCCCCCACTCTAGGCCCTCTCGCCACCGCCGCCGGGCAGGGCCTTCACCCCCTGCGCTCCCCTCAAAATTTGTGGCGTGCGAAGGGCCGTCTACGTTGACGATTCCCCCAAATGGGAGTATGCTGTTTTTGGTGGAAGGCATCCATCCAACACGCGTTCATCACGCGTTCATCATCAAAGGAGATGGTAGCTATGACAACCCCAATTCGCGTCGCTGTGACCGGTGCCGCAGGCAATATCGGTTACGCTCTCCTCTTCCGCATCGCCAACGGTGACCTCTTCGGCCCCGACCAACCCGTGATTCTGCAGCTCCTGGAGATCACCCCGGCCATGAAGGCCCTGGAAGGGGTGGCCATGGAGCTGGATGACTGCGCCTTCCCCCTCCTGGCCGACATGGTCCTGACCGACGATCCCAACACGGCCTTCAAGGACGCCAACTGGGCCCTGTTGGTGGGGGCGCGCCCCCGGAGCAAGGGCATGGAACGCAAGGATCTCATCAGCGTCAACGGCCCCATCTTCGTGACCCAGGGCAAGGCCCTGAACGACAACGCCGCCTCCGACATCCGGGTGCTGGTGGTGGGCAACCCGGCCAACACCAACTGCCTCATCGCCATGAGCAACGCCCCGGACATCCCCAACGAACGCTTCACCGCCATGACCCGGCTGGACCACAACCGGGCCAAGAGCCAGCTGGCCCACAAGGCCGGCGTGCCTGTCACGGAAGTGAAGAAGGTGACCATCTGGGGCAACCACAGCTCCACCCAGTACCCGGACGCCTACCACGCGGAGATCGGCGGCCGGCCCGCGCCCGAGGTGATCAACGACGATGCCTGGATCAAGGAGGTCTTCATTCCCACGGTTCAGAAGCGGGGCGCGGCCATCATCGCCGCCCGGGGGCACAGCAGCGCCGCCAGCGCGGCCAACGCGGCCATCAACCACGTGCAGAGCTGGCACCACGGCACCCCCGAGGGGGACTGGGTGAGCATGGCCATCCCCAGCACCGGCGCCTACGACACGCCCAAGGGCGTCATCTTCAGCTACCCGGTGACCATCAAGAACGGGGTCTACCAGGTGGTGGAAGGGCTGACCCTGAGCGACTTCGACCGGGAGCGGCTGTCCATCACCGGCCAGGAGCTCCTGGAGGAGCGAGCCACGGTGGCGGATCTGCTCCCCGGCTGATCGGCCCTGCTCGCCGCCCCTCCCAGACGCCAACGTCCCCGGTGCACCAGCGCCGGGGACGTTTTTTGCCTTCGGTTTCCAGTGGTGGGGGTTGAGGAGCGGGTTGCGGGTGGGGCTGAACGGCGTCAGATGGGGCGCACGCTCTGCAGGGTCAGCTCCATGAGGGCCCGGTGGGTCCCTTCGGCGGCCGGGCCGCTGGCGCCGGGCGGCGGCCGAAGCTGCCGGTAGCGGCCGTCGGGCAGCATCTCCCAGGCCTGGCGTCGGTCCTGGAGGCAGATCTCCAGGATCTGCCACAGCTGCTCCTGGAGGGCAGGCTTCTCCACTGGGGTGATGGCCTCCACTCGGTTGCTCAGGTTGCGGGTCATCCAGTCCGCGCTGCCGATGAAGTAGCGGGGCGAGCCGCCGTTCTCGAAATAGAAGATGCGGTGGTGTTCCAGAAAGCGGCCGATGATGCTGATCACCCGGATGTTCTCGCTGATCCCGGGCAGGCCCGGGCGGACCCGGCAGTTCCCCCGCACGATGAGATCCACCCGCACCCCGGCCTGGCTGGCCTCGTAGAGCTTGCGCACCATGGCCGGATCGTCCAGGCCGTTCATCTTGGCGATGATCCGGGCCGGTCGGCCGGCCAGGGCGTTGGCGATCTCCCGGTCCATCATCTCCGTGAACCGTTGGCGCATGTTCACCGGGGCCACCAGGAGCTTGCGGTAGTGCTGCTGCCGGCTGTACCCGGTGAGGAAGTTGAACAGGTCCATCAGGTCCGCGCCCAGCTCCGGCTGGCAGCTCAGCAGGCCCAGGTCCGTGTAGAGGGTGGCGGTCTTGGGGTTGTAGTTGCCTGTGCCGATGTGGATGTAGGCCCGCAGGCCGTCCTCCTCTTCCCGCACCACCAGGGTGGTCTTGGTGTGGGTCTTCAGGCCCACCAGCCCGTAGGCCACGTGGCAGCCGGCGTCCTCCAGGGTGCGGGCCCAGGCGATGTTGCGCTCCTCGTCGAAACGGGCCTTCACCTCCACCAGGACGGCCACCTGTTTGCCCCGGTCCGCGGCCTGGATCAGAGCCTGGACGATGGGCGAGTCCGGGCTGGTGCGGTAGAGGGTCATCTTGATGGCCAGCACCTGGGGATCCCGGGCCGCGGATTCGATGAACTGCTGGGTGCTGGTGACGAAGCTGTGGTAGGGGTGGTGGACCAGGATCTCCTCTTTGCGGATGATGTTGAAGATCTCGCTGGGCCGGGACTGGCTGCTCAGCCCGGTGAAGGCCGGGTGGGTGACCGGCGTCCAGGGCTCGTACTTCAGGTGGGGCAGGTTGAGCTCCGTGAGGGGGAAGAGGTCGGCCAGACCCAGGGGCCCCCGCACCTCGTAGAGGTCGATCTGCTCCAGCCCCATCTCCTGGAGCAGGATGGAGCGGATGGCCTGGGGCATCCCCTGGGCCACCTCCAGGCGCACGATGGGGGCGAAGCGGCGCTCCCGCAGCTCCTCGCTGATCAGCTCCAGCAGGTCATCCGCCTCCTCCTCGTTGCGGGCGATGTCCGCGTTGCGGGTCACCCGGAAGGGGTAGGCGGCCTGGATCTCCATGCCGGCGAAAAGGCTGTCCAGGTTGTGGATGATCACCTGCTCCAGGGGCACGAACCGGTAGCCTGGCTCCACCTGGACCCAGCGCGGCCGGTTGGGGGGCACCTTCACCCGAGCGAAACGCTGCTCTCCGCTCTTGGGATCCCGAAGCACCACGGCCAGGTTCAGGCTCAGGTTGCTGATGAAGGGGAAGGGATGCCCCGGGTCCACGGCCAGGGGGGTGAGGATGGGGTAGATCTCCTGGCGGAAGAAGGCGTTCAGCTTGCTCCGCTCCTGGGGGGCAAGCTCCTGGTAGCCCAGCAGGCGCACCCCCTCCTGGGCCAGTCGGGGCAACACCTCGTCCAGGAAGCAGTTGCTCTGCACCTCGGTCATGGCGTGGACGGCCTTGGAGATGAGCTGGATCTGGAATTCGGGCGTCCAGCCGTTCAGGGTCAAGTTGGCCACGCCCGCGGCCTGCTGCCGTTTCAGTCCGCCCACCCGTTTGCGGAAGAATTCGTCCAGGTTGCTGCTGGTGATGGCCAGGAACTTCACCCGCTCCAGCAGGGGGGTGCGCTGGTCCAGGGCTTCGTGGAGCACCCGCCAGTTGAAGTCCAGCCAGCTCAGCTCCCGGTTGTAGATCTCCGGGGAGGTGCTCAGCTCGTCCAGGGAAAGGGTGGTGATGTCCACGTTGGGGACGTAGACCGGCTCTGGCGGCAGGATCCCGTAGGGGTCCTCCGCGGGCGGGGTGGGGCGCGTCGCCGGGGCGGTCACCTGCCCGGCGGGCGTCCCCTGGACGAAGGGTTCCTGCGGAGGGGGATGGCTTTCCCGGGTGCGGTCTGCGGGTGAGCGGGAAGAGGACATGGGCAACCTCGGTGAAAGCGCAGAGGCGTGGAGACTGGGCTGGCTTCCTGGGCCTGGCTCTGCGCGGCTTGATTTTTTCCGCTTTCCTCGTTATTGTAAGTGCTCTTGCGTCTTTTGTCGAGGGATTTCCCGATCTAACCCCTCTCCCCCAGCCCAGGAGCCGATCCCATGGACGTGTTCGCCACTGTTGTCGTCTTTCTGCCCTTCATCTTCATCATCTGGCTGGCCAACCTGGCCGACGGTCGCCGCGAGCAGGGCGAACCCGGCTCTGTAGCCGCAGCCGTGACCTACCTGCTGCTGGGCGGCTTCTACGGCCTGCTCCTCTTCCTGGGAGTGATCCTGCAGGTGGCCGGCCCCTTGGTGCAACAGAGCGGCTCTCTGGACCAGCTGGGGATGGAGCCGGGCCTGGTGGAGGAGGTGGTCGCGTCCCTGCCGCTCATCGCTTTCGGCCTGTGGCTGCCCTCCTTGATCGCCCTGCTCCTGCTGCTGCCCCCGGTGCGCCGAGCCGTGGCCCGCCTCATCCCGGTGGATCCGGCCAGCACCGTCCACGCGGTGGCCCTCTCCTACACCATGCTCATCGTCATCAACATGGCCGTGACCCTGGGCGTGGGGCTGGAAAACCTGAGCGAATCCCTGGCGGTTCAAGGGGAGAAAGGCGGGGTGGGGCTGGCGGAGCTCTGGGCCCAGCAGCTGATGATGGCCTTCTGGGCCTTCGTGGGGGTGGGATGGCTCTCCCGGCGGTCCCTTCCCCGGGTCCTGGCCCGGCTGGGGCTGGAGAAACCTACCCGTCGGCAGATCCTCATCGGGGTGGGGGTGGCCCTGGCCATGGTGCCCGTGGTGGTGACCTTGGAGGCCCTGGCCGCCCAGCTGGGCATCGGTCCGGAGCAGGCCGTGGAGGATCTCATGGAGCTGCTGCTGGGGGATCTGTTCACCACCCTGCCTGGCATCCTCACCATCGGCCTGGCCGCGGCCATCGGTGAGGAGACCCTCTTCCGGGGAGCGATCCAGCCCCGCTTCGGCCTGCTCCTCACCAGTGCCATGTTTGCCCTGGTGCACAGCAACTACGGGATCTCCTTCGCCACCCTGGTGGTCTTCATTCTGGGGCTGGTCCTGGGCGTCCTGCGCAGGCGCTACAACACCACCACCTCCATGATCACCCACGCCACCTACAACTCCACCCTGGCCTTCCTCTCCTACCTGGGCATCCAGTTCCTCCAGAACCAGTGACCCCTGCCGTCCCCACCGACCGCGTTCACGTCGACCGGCGCATCCGAAGAGCGGCTCAGCCCAGAAGTCGATGGTAGAGCTCCTGCTGCCGGGCCATGGCCTGCCGGTAGCGGGCATGCCGCGCCGGGGAAGGCCGGGCCGTGCGGATGGCGGACGGCGGAGGCAGCTCCTCCAGGCGCAGGCGCCCCAGGGCCTGGAGGGCCAGCAGGGCCGCGCCTCGGCTGGTGGCATCCTGGACCGGGGCCAGGTGGACTGGACGATCCAGCACGTCGGCCAGGATCTGCCGCCAGTAGGGGGCTGTGCGCAGGGCGCCTCCGCTGGCGAAGCAGCCGGCCTCCGGGTGGATCTGGGGAAAGAGGCGCTCTCCGATGAGGCCCAGGCGGAAGGAGACCGCCTCGATGCTGGCCCGCACCAGCTGAGCCGGGGTGGTGGCCTCCGTGGCCCCGTGGACGGTGAAGCGAGCCTGGCTGGCCCAGCCCGGGCTGCGCTCCCCATGCAAGAAGGGCAACACCGTCAGCCCGTGGCTGTCCGGCGACATGGCCGCCACCTCCGCCAGGAGCCGGGACTCGTCCGGGACGTGGAGGGTGCGGCGCAGCCAGCGGTAGACGCTGCCTCCGTCGGTGATGGCGCCGCCCACCAGCTCGCGCTCCCGGTCCACCGGATAGCTCCAGAGCCCTGGGGGCACGGGGCGCGCCTCGTCCCGAGGCAGGACCACCCGCATGGCGCCGCTGGTCCCCACGGTCAAGGCCACCCGTTCCGGCCCCAGGCATTGGCTGCCGATGTTGGCCGCGGCTCCGTCCCCCACCGCCAGGAAGAAGGGGGTGTCCTGGAGCTCGGGCCAGCGGGCCGCGTAGGCGGGAGTCAGCCCGGCCGTGGATTGCGTGTAGTCATGTACTGGGGGGAGCTGGTCCGGCTCCAGGGGAAGGCGAGCCAGCAGCTCCGAGTGCCAGTCCAGGCGGCGTCGGTCCAGCAGACCGGTCCAGCCGGCCTCACAGCTGCTCACCGCCTGCCAGGGCCGTCCCTGCCAGCAGGCCAGGAGATGGCTGGGCAAGGTCTGCCATCTGTGGACCCGCTTCAGCAGGGCTGGGTCCTCCTGGGCCAGTCGGCGCAGCTGGGCTGGGGCGTAGGCGCTGTGGATGGGCGCGCCTGTCTCCTGGTGGAGGATGTCCAGGAGCCCGGCGGCCTGGAGCTCGGCCCGCAGCTCGTCCGTGGCGGGCCCGCTGCGGGTGTCCGCGTAGGTGAAGGCGGGGGTGAGGGGGCGTCCCGCTTCGTCCACCGCCAGCCAGCTCATGGCGAAGTTGGCCCAGCCCACCCCCTGGATCCGCTGCGCCAGGCCTCGGCCCCGCAGGCGTTCCAGACAGCCATCCACGGCCCGCTCCACCTGCTGGCGAAAGGAGGCCACCGGGGCGGTTCCGTCCGGGGACAGGTGGAATGGGAGCTGCTGCCGGCTCTCCGGGATGGGCTCTCCCGTGGCCCAGTAGGCGCTGCAACGCACGGAGGAGCTGCCCGCATCCAGGGCCAGGACGATGGCCTGAGGATCGGGGCCGGAGGATGTTGCATCGGAAAGCGCTCCGGACGATAATGGACGCATGGCTGTGCCCTCATGGCAGGTGGCCCGGCTGGGGGGAACTCAGGCCTGGTTGTAGGCCTCCAAAGCCTGGCTCAGGTCCTGGATGATGTCCTCGGGCTCCTCCAGGCCGATGGAGATGCGGTAGCTGTCGTCGTCCAGGCCCAGGCGTTGGCGCAGCTCCTGGTTGCCGTAGTAGCTGAAGACCAGGGGGACCAGGAGGGATTCGAAGCCGCCCCAGCTGTAGCCCAGGTGGAAGAGCCGCAGGCTGTCCACGAAGGCGGCCCGGGCCTTTTCGCCCCGAGGCTGGAGCCGGAAGCCGAAGAGGCCGCTGTCTCCTCGGCACTGGCTGCGGTGGAGCTCGTGGCCAGGGAAGTCGGGCAGGCCTGGGTGGAGGACCTCCCGCACCTCTGGCCGGGACTGGAGCCAGCGGGCGATCTGCAGAGCGGACTCCTCGTGTTTCTTCAGGCGCACGGGCAGGGTGCGCAGGCCCCGCAGGCCCAGGTAGGCGTCGTCCGGGCTGAGACTGGCGCCCAGAAGGGGGGCGATGGCCCGGATGGGGGCGATGGCCTCCTCCGTGCCGGCCACCAAGCCCAGGAGCTGGTCCGAGTGGCCGGCGATGTACTTGGTGCCGGAGTGGAGGGAGACGTCAATGCCCAGCTCCAGAGGCTTCTGGTAGAGGGGAGTGGCCCAGGTGTTGTCGATGACCGTCCAAATGCCCCGCTCCCGGGCCAGCTTGGCCACGGCCCGGAGGTCCTGGATGTCGAAGGTGAGGCTGGCCGGGGATTCCAGGTAGATGAGGCTGGTGTTCTCCTGGAGGTAGGGGGCCAGGTCCGTGGAGGCGGCCGCGGGGAAGTAGGTCACCTCCACGCCCAGCTTGCGCATGGTGGTGCCCAGGAAGCGGCGCACCGGTCCGTAGACCGTCTCCACGCAGAGCATGTGATCCCCGGCTTTGGTGAGGCCCAGGATGCTCATGGCGATGGCGCTCATGCCGCTGGAGGAGGCCACACAGTCCGCGGCGCCCTCCAGGAAAGCGATCTTCTGTTCCAGGAGGCGCACCGTGGGGTTGCTGCGCCGGTGATAGACGTAGGGGCGGGGGTGGCTGCCGTCGATGGTGCTCTTCCAGGCTTGGTAGCTGGGGAAGGCGAAGAGGCTGGCGTGGTAGACCGGCGGGTTCACCGCGCCGAACTGCTGCTCCGGGTCGTCGAAGCGGTGGAGGAGCTGGGTGCTCTCGGCCAGGGGGTGGTCGGTCTGGTTTTCGTCTTGGGGATCGGGCACGCTTTTGTGGGACATGGGGCTCTCTCTGTTCGTCTGTCTGTAAGTGGGATGATGGGAAAAGTGGGTGTGGGGGACTCGGGCAAGCTGGGCAGGTAGGGCTAGATCCTCTGGCTGTGGGTACGATTTCCTAGTTATGACTGCTCCATTCTGGACGACACTATAGACAGACCCCTGTGGTCAACGCTATGGTCAACGCTATGGTCAGTCCTGTGTCAGACACTGTGCCAAACGTCGCAGTCAATTCCATGGCGTTGGTTCGTCTGAAATCTCTGAACTGGAAACATTTCTGAAACTGGAAAGGAGGACATCTTGGAGTTTTCACCCGTCGCGGCCGGTGTCATCGAGGTGGATCTGCCCATCTGGCTGTCCGGCTTTTTCGTCACCATGCTGTTGTCTATCGCTGTCTTCCCCTTGGTGGCCGAACACTGGTGGGAGAGCAACCGGAACAAGCTCATCGTGAGCCTGCTGCTGAGCGTGCCCGTGTTGGCCTACCTCCTCTCGGAGGGGGCGGTCCAGGAGCTGATCCACGCTGCGGAGGAATACTTTGCCTTCATCGTGCTGCTGGGCTCCCTTTTCGTGGTCTCTGGCGGCATCCTGGTGGAGGGCGACATCAAGGCCACGCCCAAGGTCAACACCGCTTTCCTGGCTCTGGGCACGATCCTGGCCTCCATCATGGGGACCACCGGGGCCAGCATGTTGCTCATCCGTCCCCTGTTGCGGACCAACAGCGAGCGACGCCACACCATCCACACGCCCTTGTTCTTCATTTTCCTGGTGAGCAACGTAGGGGGGCTGCTCACTCCTCTGGGTGACCCGCCTCTCTTCCTGGGGTATCTGCGGGGCGTTCCCTTCGAGTGGACCCTGGGCCTCTGGAAGGAGTGGCTCTTCGTCTCGGTGCTGTTGCTGGCCATCTACTACGTCCTGGACACCCGGGCCTACCGCAAGGAAAGCCCCATGGACCTGACCCTGGACCGGGCTCGCGTGGAGCCTCTGCGGGTTCGCGGCCTGCTGAACCTGGTCTGGCTGGCGGGGATCGTTCTGGCGGTGGCCTTCCTGAACGAGAAGTACATCGGGGATCTCAGCCACTACTTCGTGCGGGAGTGGGTCATGCTGGCCATGGCCGGGCTTTCCTGGTTCCTCACCCCCAAGATCCTGCGAGAGCGCCAGAACTTCACCTTCCATCCCATCCTGGAGGTGGCTGCTCTCTTCATTGGCATCTTCGCCACCATGACCCCGGCCCTCATGCTCCTGGAAAAACACAGCGCGGAGCTGGGGCTGATCCACCCTCTCCAGTTCTTCTGGGGGACGGGCTTCCTCTCGGGGTTCCTGGACAACGCCCCCACCTACCTGACCTTCTTCTCCGTGGCTCAGGGCTCGAGCGGCGTACTCCAGACTATCCACGGTGGGGCGGATGCCGTGCTGGGCATTCCCGGCATCATCCTGGCGGCTATCTCCCTGGGGGCGGTCTTCATGGGGGCCATGACCTACATCGGCAACGGCCCCAACTTCATGGTGAAGGCCATCGCCGAGGAGAGCGGGCTGCGGATGCCCAGCTTCGTGGGCTACATGCGCTGGTCCGTCATGGTCCTGGTGCCCATCTTCGTCGTCACCTCGGTGATCTTCCTGCTCTGACAGGTGAACAGCGACGGGTGAACTGTCCTGCTCCAATGGCTCCCCATTGCCGGGGAGCCATTTTTCTTTGGCGCTAGCTTCTGGAGTGTCAGCACTACTGCGGCGTTGACGTCTCCGCTATTCTTCGGTCGGGCTTTCCCTCATCTCGTCGTGGCGCAGTTGCAGACGCCGCCGCGAGCGTCGGTGCCGGTAGGCGGCCCGGGCCATGCTGGTGGTGGCGATGGGCGAAGTGACGAAGAAGAGGGCGATGAGGGCGATCATGCGCAGGAGCTGCCCCTCGTGGATGAAGAAGAGCCCGGTGCTCAGCAGCAGACCGCTGACCCCCAAAGTGGCCGCTTTGCCCGCCGCGTGCATGCGGGTGTAGGCGTCCGGCAGACGGAGCACGCCCACCGCACTGATCAGCATGAAAACGGTCCCGATGGTGGCCACCACAAGCACCACCCCCAGACGCAACGTGTCACCGGCCATTTCGCTCACCTACTCTTCCTCCGGGGATCGTTCCAGATAACGGGCGAACATCACCGTCCCCAGGAAACCCAGCACCGCGGTGACGATGGCCCCTTCCAGCAAGGTGAAGGTGCGGCTGAGGATGGCGAAGAGAGCGAAGATGCCCACCGTGTGGACGGCAATGGTGTCGAAGGCCACGGTGCGGTTGGGCACGTCGGGCCCCCGGTAGAGGCGAACGAAGCAGATGACCAGGGAGATGCTCAGGATAGCGATGAGCAGATGAATCCAGCGCAGGAAGAACTCGTTCAGAATCTCTTCGTTCACGTTGCACTCCTATTCCTGGTTGCTTCCGGCCCGGATCAACGCCGCAGCCTGGTCCGCACCCCGGGTGACGGCCAAGAGTCGCCGCTCGAAACGCTCCTTGATCTCTCGGCGGAAGGCTTCCCGGTCCTTCACCTGCAAGGAATGGACCAGCAGGTGCTTTCGGCCCTGGCTGTCCTCTCGCAGATCGACGCTCAAGGTGCCCGGCGTCAAGGTGATGATGGAGGCCAGCAGGGTGATCTCCAGGTCCGTGGTGACGGTCAGCGGAATGGCCACGATGCCCGGGTCCAGGGGAGGGCGGGGCTGCACCACGATCCAGGCCAGGCGCAGGTTGCTCTCCAGGATGGCCAGCAGCACGTAGCCTGCAAAGGCCACGCCACCCAGCACCCGCCGGCCGTACTCTGGCTCCACGATGGCGATGACCAGGAAGCCCAGGATGAAGCCAGTGATCATGCTCCGAGCGTCCATGCGGCCGTTCAGGGCCGGCCAGAGCAAGGAGAGGAACATGTTCAGGACAAGGTTGCGGTACATCATCAGTCCAGTCCTCCCTGGGGAGCAAGCTGCTGGCTCACCTGGTCCATGCTCATAGGCTGGACCGCCTGGATGTAGGCCTCCCGGTCCAGGGCCTGGCTGGCTGTGCGCATGCTCAGCTGGAAGGCCGGCTCACCGTAGATGCCGATGGCCAGGCTCAGGGCCAGGAGCAGCCCGATGGGCGCCAGGACCAGCCAGCGCTCCTGGGGGGCGGTCAACAGCCTGCGAGGGATGCGCCGGGGTTGGGTGTAGGCCCCCCAAAAGCCTTCCTGCCAGATGCGCATGACGTTGATCAGGGTCAGCACGCTGACCAGCACAACTACCCCGGCGATGAGCCAGTGGCCACCGTCCAGCACGCTCTGGAGCAGGCCCAGCTTGCTGATGAAGCCGCTGAACGGAGGGATCCCGGCCAGGGAGATGGCGGCCAGGAAATAGAGCCCCGCCAGCAGGGGGCGGCGACTGGCCAGGCCGCCGATGCGATCCAGCCGTCCGCTGCCCGAGTCCAACTCGGCCACGCCCCCGGCCATGAGCAGGGCGGTCTTCACGATCATGTGGTGCATCAGGTAGAGGATGGCCGCACCCAGCCCGAAGCCCACAGCCAGCCGGTTGCTGCTGGTGGCCACGGCCAGCCCCATGAACATGAAGCCCACATGGTTCACGATGTGGAAGCTGAGGATGCGCCGGATGGTGGGCTGGGCCAGCGCGCCCAGGGCTCCCACCACCATGGTGAGCCCGGCCACCGCCAGCAGGAAGGGCTGCCATTCCTGAAGCAGACCAGGGAAGAAGAGGGGGAAGGTGCGGAAAAGCGCGTAGACGCCCACCTTGGTCAGCAGGCCGCCGAAGAGGGCTGTGACGGCCGGCGGCGGTGTGTGGTAGCTGCTGGGCAGCCAGAAGAAGAGAGGGAAGAGGGCGGCTTTGCTGCCGAAAGCCACCAGCAGCAGGCCCGCCAGGAGCAGCTGCACCCCCTGGGGCGCATCCTGGATGCGCTGGGCGATGTGGGCCATGTTCAGGGTGCCCAGGGTCCCGTAGGTGATGCCGGCCCCGGTGAGGAAGACCGTGGAGGCCAGCAGGTTCAACACCACGTAGCGGATGCCGCCGCTGGTCTGGCGCAGACGGCCGCCCAGGGTCAGCAGCACGAAGCTGGCCATGAGCAGCACCTCGAAGAAGACGTACAGGTTGAAGAGATCCCCGGCCAGGAAAGCCCCGTTCACTCCCATGAGGAGCACCAGGAAGAGGGGGTAGAAGCCCATGCGCTCCCGGTGGTAGTCGATGGTGGCCATGGCGAAGGGCAGCACCGCGGCCGCCACCACCCCGGTCAAGGTGAGCATGAGCGCGCTCAGCGCGTCCGCGTAGACGGTGATGCCGAAGGGGGCGGGCCACTGGCCCATCTGCAGGACCAGCCGCTGCCCGCCCAGGGTGGTCTGGAGCAGGAAGATGGCCACCCCCAGGTTGAGCAGCAGGCTGAGGCTGGCCATGCGTTTCTGGAGGGCCATGCGGCGTCGGCCTCCCCAGCGGGCCACCACCAGGATGAGGCTGGCTGTGATCAGAGGCAGCAGGATAGGGGCTGCCAGCAGGTTCGGATCCGCGGTCATGGCGTTTCCCCCGGTTTCCCCTGGGACGAGGGCTTCCCCCGATCGTCCTCCTCCAGTTCGTCGAAGCGCCAGTTGTTCTGGATCAGGTACTCCATGACATCGATGTCGTCCACATCCTCCTCCAACGCCTGGGCCAGAAGCCAGGCCTGGTGTTGGCGCTGGCGCATGGACCGCTCCCCCGGGGGATCCGCCGGATGGTAGAAGGGGTCGATGTGGTGGAGGAGGGTGGCCATCTCGCCCTGGAGGATGTCGCTGCGGGTGAGCTCGTGGCGACGGTGCACCAGGACGATCACGAAGGCGGTGATGCCGAAGCTGATGACGATGGCTGTGAGGATCAGGGCCTGGGGCAGGGGATCGGCCAGCTTCTCCGCCGCGGCCTGGGAGAGCTGTTTCACCTCCTCGCCGTGGCCGGACAGGATGATGGGCGGGCTGCCTTTGGTCAGCCGCCCGGAGCCGAAGAGGAGCAGGTTCACCCCGTGGCTGAGCAGGCCCAGGCCCAGGAGCAGCTTGATCTGCCCCCGGCGCAGGATGAGGTAGGTGCCTGTGGCGAAGAGCATGCCCACGGTGATGGCCAGCGCCAGCACGATCATGATCCTTCTCCTTCCGCCACCCGGTTCAGCCCCAGCAGGTAGGCCGTGGTGACGCTCACCACCACCAGGAAGACGCCCAGGTCGAAGATCACCGGGGTGCCCAGGGCCAGGTCGCCCAGGGGCCCCAGAGGGATCTTGAACCAGATGCCCTTGAACACGTTCCGTTCCAGGAGCCCGGCCAGGCCCGCGCTGGCGGCCAGGGTCAGGCCCGCGCCGATGGCGGGCTGCAGGTAGGCGCCGATGCGTTCCTGCACGTAGGCCCGGCCCCGGCTCAAGATCTGGAGCTGAAAGGCGGCCGCGGCCATGAGCCCAGCGATAAAGCCGCCGCCAGGCAGGTTGTGCCCCCGCAGCAGCAGGAAGATGCTCAACAGCAGGAGCACCGGGGTGAGAATTCGGTCTAGAAGCAACAGGTACAGTTCAGGCATGGCGGTTGTTTGGCTCTGTCTCCAGGATGTCGTGCTGTATGATGTCGTGCTGTTGGTGGCGCCAGGCGGAGCGACGCCAGGCAGGACGTCGTCAGCGGCGAGATGGGCCCTTGGCCTACCCCTTGGGGCGTTCCCGGGGCAGGATGGGCCCTGGCGCCACCGGCGGCGCTTCCCAGGAGGCAGGGCTCCCGGCCGAGGGAGCGGCCTCTCCCTCGGGGCCGCTCTCGTCCCCCACCACCCGTTTGGGCAGCAGGTAGCGGGGCGCCCGCAGCAGGGCGTAGCCGCCCAAGGCCGCGATGGCCAGCACGGTGATCTCCCCCATGGTGTCGAAGCCTCGGAAGTCCACCAGGATCACGTTGACCACGTTGGCTCCGTGGGCCAGCTCCAGGGAGAACTCGGTGAAGAAACGGCTGATGCTCTCCGCGGCCTGCATCTCCGGGCTGGCGTTGAAGAGAACCAGCCCGAAGCCGAAAATGCCCGCGGCCCCGGCCACGGTCAGGGCGAAGAGCTGGCGCCGCAGCCCGGTGGGGGGCAGGTGATCCGGCGGCACCTTGGCGAAGACCAGGACCAGCAGGACCACCGTCAGCACCTCGATGAGCAGCTGGGTGAGGGCCAGGTCCGGCGCGCTGAAGAAGACGTAGAAGATGGTGACCGTGATGCCCACCACCCCCAGGCTGATGATGGCGCCTAGACGGGTGGGGGCCCGGGTCACCACGATGGCGGCCACGATGGCCAGCAGAGAGAGAAGCATCTCGGGCAGGTAGAAGAGGGGTGAGAAGCTGGCTCCCGTCCCCGAGCCGGTGAGATCCGGGAGCAGGAGGCGGAGATCCACGTGCCCCACCGCGAAGAGCAGCGCCGCCAACCCGGCCAGCAGGGTGATGCCAGCGTGGGTGGCCAGGGTTCTGTCCTGCAGCGCGAACTCCACCCAGCCGGCCAGCTGGTAGAGGCCATCCAGGATGGCCTGGAAGAGGTTGGCCCCCTTCAGGTCCTCCGGATAGAGGGCCAGGAGACGCCGCACCCAGCCGCGCAGCAGGAAGAGGATCGTTCCCGCGCCGATGGCTGCCAGGCTCAGCGCGAAGACCGGGGTCAGCCCCTGCCAGAGGACCAGATGCACCGGCGTGGGCTCTTGGAGGACGGCTTCGGCCCCCGGGCGGACCAGGGTGTCCAGGGCCTGGGGAAACCAGGGGGCCACGCTGCCCAGGAGGACCAGGGCCAGAGGCGCCAGGACGAAGGAGGCCCGAGGACGATGGTGGACGTGGGCCTGCTCCACGGCCGCCGCCTCCCGGCGCAGGAAAGCCTCCCACAGCAGGGTGAAGCTGTAGGCCACGAAGAGGGCTCCGGCCGTCACCGCCCCGGCCAGGAGGACCAGGCCCAGCAGGGGTTGATGCTCCTGGAAGTCGTGCAGGGCCTCCAGGAGACCCTCCTTGGCCAGGAAGCCCAGCAAGGGGGGCAGCCCGGCCATGGAGAGCCCGGCCAGGAGAGCGGCGGCGGCGGTCCAGGGCAGCTCCTTCCAGAGCCCGGCCAGCCGACGAATGTCCCGGGTGCCGGTGGCGTGCTCCACGATGCCGGCCACCAGGAAGAGGGGGCCTTTGTAGAGGGCGTGGGCCAGGATGCCCACCATGACCGCGGCCACGGCCGCCTCGCTTTCGAAGGCCAGGAGCAGGGTCAGGATGCCCAGCTGGCTCACCGTGGCGTAGGCCAGCAGGGCCTTCAAGTCCCACTGGGCCAGGGCGAAGAAAGCGCCGATGAGCATGGTCAGCCCGCCGGCGGCCACCAGGCCCCAGAACCAGATGGGGCTGTCGTGGAGGGCGGGGTGCAGCCGGGCCAGGAGGTAGATGCCGGCCTTCACCATGGTGGCGGAGTGGAGGTAGGCGCTGGCTGGAGTGGGGGCGGCCATGGCCCCGGGCAGCCAGAAGTGGAAGGGGAATTGGGCCGATTTGGAGAAGGCGCCCAACAGGATCAGCAGCAGGGCAGCCGGGAAAACGGCCAGTTGGTTCAGCTCTGGGATGGCCACCAGCTGGCTGATCTCGTAGGTCCCCGCGGCCTGGCCCAGGAGGACCAGCCCGGCCAGCATGGCCACGCCCCCTAGCCCGGTGATGATGAGGGCGTTCCGGGCTCCTCGTCGGGCCTCGGCCTCCGTGTGGTTGAAGCCGATGAGGAGGTAACTGGAGATGCTGGTCCCCTCCCAGAAGATGAAGAGGGTGAGCAGGTTGTCTGCCCAGACCAGCCCCAGCATGCTGGTCATGAAGAGGAAGAGCAGGCCGTAGAAGTAGCCCTGGCGGGGATCGTGTTCCAGATAGTCGTGGGTGTAGAGAGCGATGCCGGCGCCGACCCCGGCCACGACCAGGCCGAAGAGGAGGGCCAGGCCATCCAGCTGGAAGCTGAAGCGGATCCCCAGGCTCGGGATCCACTCCAGGGCCTCGTAGCGGATCTGTCCCTGGGCGGTGGCCGGGATCTGGCTCGCGAGCCAGACGGTCACCAGGCCCGGAGGCAGAGCCGCCACCCATCCCATGAAGGGTTTGCTGTGGGGGCGCAAGGCCCACAGGATCAGGCCGAAGATGGTGAGCAGGGCAAGGATGGACGGCAGAATGGGCATGGCTGGAACGACCTGTGGCCTGCTGGGGGAGCGACTTTCTGATGCACAGGGCGGCTGTACATTGACCCGGAAATCGGGTACGATCGGACCTTGTGGCTTGCCCTGCTACTATATCACAGGCCCTGGGCAGAGGCCAGATCCTCTATTTGTGTTCCATCCACACCCAGATGCGTTCCATCCACACTCAGGCTACACTCAGGCCATACTCAGGCCGTCGAAACCATGTCCGAGAGCCGCACTTTGCTGAAGAATCGCCGCCTGCCGACCCATATCTCCCCGATCCTGTCCGCCAACCTGCATGTCCTGCTCTTGGGGCTGCTCTTCGGCTCCTCCCTGGTGGTCTCCCGCTTCAGTGTGGGGCAGTTCCAGCCTCGGGATTACGTGGCTTTGCGTCTGGTCATCGCCGCCCTCCTCCACGTGAGCGCCTATCCGCTCTGGAGCCGGCGCCCCTGGCCCCGGGATCTGTCCCTGTGGCTGCGGGCCGGTCTTCTGGGGCTGCTGGGCTCCGCGCTCCCCATGACCGCCATCGTCAGCTCCCTCCAGTACCAGTCCAGCGGGGTGAGCGGCCTGCTCCTGACCCTGAATCCGGTGGTGGTTGTGCTTCTGGCCCACTGGTTCCTGCACGACGAGCCCCTCACCTGGAACCGGATGGCGGGGGCTTTGGTGGCTTTTGCGGGCGCGGGCCTGTTGTTGATGCGTGGGGAGAGCGGCCTGGCGGAGTTTGCTCGGGCGGACTGGCGGGGCTACGCCTGGATCGGCGTGGGGGTGATGGCCAGCGCCAGCAGCTCCGTCTACGCCCGGCGTTTCCTGCGCTGGGACGACGCCTTCGACGTGGCCACCATCCGCATGGTGGCGGCGGCCCTGGCCACCCTGGGCGTGGTGGGGATGAGCGGGGGCTTTCGTCTGGAGCGGGTGGGGCCTTCCGGGGCGGCGGCCCTGGCCTACGGCTCGGTGATGGGCACCTTCCTGGCGTTTCTGGTCAGCTTTCGCATCATCAAGCGCTTCGGCGCCACCCCGGTGGCCCAGACCTCCTACGTGATCCCGGTGGTCTCCACCATCCTGGGGGTCCTTTTCCTGGACGAGCGGGTGACTGGCGCGATGCTGGTGGGCATGGGGGTGATCTTCGCGGGCATCGCGCTGCTGAACCGCCGGCCCAAGAGGGCGGAACCGGGCCCGGGGCGGGGCTCAGCGTAGATCCCGGCCAAAGGGCATCAGGGCCAGAGGGATGAGCTTGATGTGCTGCCAGGCGAAGGGGATGCCCACGATGGTGACAGCCAGGACCAGGGCCGAGGTGAGGTGGGCCAGGGCGATCTCCCAGCCGAAGAGCACCAGCCAGATCACGTTGAAGATCAGGTTCAGAGGCCGGTTGGCGTCCTCGCTCTCCACGATCTCCTTGCCGAAGGGGGCCATGGTGGCCAGCCCCAGCTTGATGGACTGGAGCCCAAAGGGGATGCCCACGATGGTCAGCATCAGGAGCAGCCCGCCCAGGATGTAGCCCATGCCGGCGATGAAGCCGCCGAAGATCAGCCAGATGATGTTGCCCAGGATGCTCATGTGGTTCCCTCCAAGGTCGGGGATTGGGGGTTGACTTGCTCGGGGCGCGGATGAACTGGCCTCTCTGCCGCGCTTGCTCCCCTCATCACGTTCTTTTCTTCGCGCTGCACGCTGCTCA
>CAYQEB010000016.1:46924-55597 GCA_964416395.1 uncultured Caldilineaceae bacterium
TGCCCTCGGCCTGGAAGTTGCACCGTTCCCTGGCCCTGTCTCCCCTGCCCTCAACCTCTCCAGCTCCTCTCTCACCCCCCACGCGCCAACAGGGGTGGCGTCGCACCACCCCTGCCGGGACCTCGCGGTCTCTTTCTGTCCTTTGGAGCAAATGGGTTGAAGGAGCGAATGGGCTTACGGGTAGAAGCCCCGGTACTTCACCGCCTCGATGATGCGGTTGATGGCGATACTGTAGGCGGAGGTGCGCAGATCTTGCCCTGTGCGCATGCTGGCCGCCAGGACCTCGTCCAGGCTGTCCAGGAGCTTCTTCTCCATCAGGTGTCGGATCTCCCCCTCGTCCCAGAAGAAGGCCTGGATGTCCTGGACCCACTCGAAGTAGCTCACCACCACGCCCCCCGCGTTGCAGAGGATGTCCGGGATGATCAGCACCCCCTTCTCCTCCAGAATGCGGTCCGCCTCGGGGGAGACAGGGCCGTTGGCCCCCTCCGCGATGACCTTGGCCCGGATCCGGTCCGCATTGGCTCCGGTGATCTGCCCCTCCAGCGCAGCGGGGACTAGGATGTCCACGTCCAGCTCCAGGAGCTCCTCATTGGTGATCACCTCCGCCCCAGGGTAGCCCACCACGCTGCCCGTCTCCTCGGCAAAGCGCTTCAGGTGTCGGGGATCCAGCCCTCGCGGGTCGTAGACCCCGCCCTGGACGTCGCTGACCGCCACCACCTTGGCGCCCCGTTCGTGCATGGTGCGGGCCGTCCAGCTGCCCACGTTGCCGAAGCCCTGGATGGCCACCGTGGCGTCCTCGATGGAGAGGCCCAGCTTGCGCTTGATCATGGAGCGGGTGACGTAGGTGATGCCTAGGCCGGTGGCATACTCCCGGCCCACGGTGCCGCCCACCGGGATGGGTTTGCCCGTCACCACCGCGGGCACGGAGTAGCCCTTGTGCATGGAGTAGGTGTCCATCATCCAGGCCATGACCTGGGCGTTGGTGCCCACATCCGGCGCGGGGATGTCCTCCTCCGGGCCGATGAAGATGCTGATCTCTGCGGTGTAGCGTCGGGTGAGGCGGCGCAGCTCGTCCTGGCTGAGCTGTTTGGGGTCCACGATGACGCCCCCCTTGGCCCCGCCGTAGGGCAGGCTCATCAGGGCGCACTTCCAGGTCATCCACATGGCCAGCGCCCGACACTCGTCCAGGTCCACGGCGGGGTGATAGCGGATGCCCCCCTTGGTGGGGCCCATGACCGTGTTGTGGTGCACCCGAAAGCCGGTGAACATCTGGGTGCTGCCGTCGTCCATGACCACGGGGAAGTGGACGATGAGCTCTCGGCGGGGGACGCGCAGGAACTCCCGGTAGTCCTCGTCCAGGTTCATGGCGTTGGCCACCCGTTCCAGCTGGGCCTGGGCCACGGTGTAGGCGCTCTCCCGGTGGATGCCGGAGCCGGCGCCCTTGGCGGGCGGTTCGATGGTGCTCACAGCGGGGAAGTGCTGGGGGGAAGCGTGGTGGGCGTGGAATTCATGCCGTTTGCCTCGCGGTTTGGGCTTGGATGCCTTGGATTTGCTGGGTTTCTCCGGGGGGCTTTGGGGAGGATCCTGGGGGGTGGAGGGATCCGAGGGGTCCGTCTGGGCCTCCGGGTTGTTTTTCGCCATTGAAAAACTCCTTGCTTTCTCAGAATTGGCAGGTCACCTGAACGGGCGTCGAGCCTGCGTCCCAAGCAGGGGGCAGGCAGGTACAGATTATAGCCGAGGGGTCGGGGATCCACCAATTGCCCCCGCGATTGCCCTCCACGGGCTGCCGCGTCCTGGTCCTCTGCGCCGGGACGCCGCCTGCCAGAGGCCGGATTCCTGGATTTCAGCCTGGGACGGGCCAAATTGCCCTCTGTTTTGTAGTCTCCCAGACCGTTGACGGGCCACCGAATTGTGGTATACTGCCCAATAGACCGAACACCCAATTCCGTGTCCAGCCCTGCCGCGAACGGTGGGGCTCGATAGATCCGCCCCAGACCCTGGGCCCGGTCCGTGGAGGGGCTGTGTACGACAGGAGGCCCGCGATGACAAGGGTGCGATGCCCAATGGAGCGCTGCATCTACTGGCTCAACGGCTGGTGCGACGCAGACGAAATCGAACTCGATCCGGAAACCCTGGCCTGCATCACCTACGAGGAGTTCGAACCCCAGACCGAGGTGGAGGTTGCGGACCTCGCCGACCTGGAGTGGGACGAGGCGGAGCCCATCTTCGAAGAAGAGATGGACGAGCGCCTCTACGACGTCACTGATTTTGTCACCGGTGAGGACGACGAGGACGAAGAGGAAGACGAACTGGCCTTCGAGTTCGAGGAAGAGGACGGGGACTGGCGTCTGGCCTGAGCCTTTGCTCCTCAAAAGTCGAGGCGGGTTTTCAAGGAGGAAAGCCCCGCGAAGCTGAGACCTGCAGACAGGTCCAACAGGGCGGCGCAGTGGGCTGGCACATGACTTCGGTCATGTGTCAGTTTTTCGTCTCACCAGGCTGCCGGCTTTCCTGGAGGGCCTGTAGCCGGCAGGGCGGACAGAGGCCGCTCAGAAAGGGCTGCTCAGCACGGGAGGCGCGTGCGGCGGGTGCACTTGGCGCCCACGAGTGAACAGGATGGCATAGGCGATGACAGAGCAGCGAGAGGAAACCGATCCGACTTCCCGCATGAAGAAGGCGCCTGGAACAGGCAAGGAAGGATCCAGCCCTGTTCCGGCCACCGGGGCCATGTGGCTGACCAACGGCTGGGACCGGGCCCAGAGCAGTGTGCCCATCCGCCGGGTGGATGCCAGGCGTCCGGATGTCCAGGTGGAGCTGGACGATGGGCGCATCTACCTGGGCCCTGCCGGCGCGCCGGTGGAGAGCTTCGTCTGGCAGGCCATTCGGGATCGTCCCATCCCCGCGCCGCCCATGGCCGTCCTCTTCGATCACCGCCTGCGCGAGCTGACCCTGCCGGTGCATCGGGACGCGTCGGTGCAGATCATCGATATGTCCCACCCGGACGGCATTCGCATCTACCGCCGTTCCCTGACCCTGCTGCTCCTGGCTGCGTTGCACCGCCGCTTCCCATCGGTGGACATCGTGGTGGAGCAGAGCTTGCCCTTCGGCGCCTACTACTGCACCGTGCAGAACCGCCCCGCCTTCACCTCCCAGGAGCTGGCCGAGATCGAGGCGGAGATGCACCGCATCGTGGACGAGGATCTGCCCATCATTGCCAGCCGGGTGCCCCTGGAACAGGCCCTGGCCCTCTTCCAGCAGAGCGGCGACGAGAGCAAGGTGAAACTCCTGGCCTACCGGCGCAAGGACGACCTGGCCATCTACACCCTGGACGGGGTGCAGAACTACTTCCACGGCTACATGGTGCCCAGCAGCAGCTACCTGCGCTGGTTTGCCCTGGCGAAATATGGCTCCGGCTTCCTGCTGCGCTTCCCTCGCCGGTCGGACCCGGTGACGTTGCAGCCCATTCGGCCCAGCGGCGGCCTCTCGGAGGTCTTCCGGGAGTACCGGGAGTGGATGCGCAAGATGGGCCTGCGCAACCTGGGCTCCCTGAACAACGCCATCATGGAAGGGCGCATCGCCGAGATCGTGCTGATCAGCGAGGCCCTGCACGAACGGCGCATCGCCGAGATCGCCGGGCAGATCGTGGACTCCTGGCAGGAAGCCCAGGAACGGGACCTTCCCAGCGGAGGGAGCAGCCGGTTCGACAACCACCGGATCCGGGTGGTGCTTATCGCCGGCCCCAGCAGCAGCGGCAAGACCACCTTCGCCAAACGTCTGGAGATCCAGCTCCTCTCCAATGGCATTCGGCCCTTTGCCCTGAGCCTGGACAACTATTTCGTCAACCGGGAGGAGACCCCCCGGGACGAGAACGGGAACTACGATTTCGAATCCATCGACGCTCTGGATCTGGAGCTGCTGAACCAACATCTGGTGGATCTCCTGGCCGGAAAACAGGTCACCTTGCCCTACTACAACTTCAAGACGGGCCAGCGAGAGACAGGCGAGACGGTGCAGCTGGGGCCCAACGAGGTGCTCATCATCGAGGGCATCCATGGCCTGAACCCCGCCTTGACCCAGTCTGTCCCCGAGGAGAACACCCTGCGCATCTACGTCAGCGTGCTGGCCCACCTGAACCTGGACCGGCACAACCGGGTCTCCACCTCGGACGTCCGCCTGTTGCGCCGCATCGCCCGGGATCACCGGCACCGAGGCTACACGGCCACGGAGACCATCAACAACTGGGTGAGCGTGCGTCGGGGAGAGGAGAAGTACATCTTCCCATACCAGGAGAACGCGGACGTCTTCTTCAACTCGGCCCTGCTCTACGAGCTGTCGGTCCTGGCCCCGGTGGTGGAGCCTCTGCTCCTCCAGATCGAGCGGGACACCCCCGCCTACATCGAGGCGCGTCGGCTGCTGGCTTTCCTCCAGTGGGTGCGCTCCATGGACGTGGACGTGGTCCCGGACAACTCCATCATTCGCGAGTTCATCGGCGGCTCCATCCTGCGCCGTTTCACCCTACAGCGCTGACTCCAGGCCCTCGGAGACGGCTGGCGAGGCCCTCTGCTGGGCGCCCGACGGGGGCGGCACTCCCCTGTTTTTTGAGCATGGCGGAAAAGGACTACCGGGCCGTGGGGCCATGTTCCCATACGTCTTCTCCGCCAAAGCCACTATAGTGGAGCCAGCGAAACGACCACAACGACGCCCTTTCCATCGAGGCCGCTGATGACCACGCTCACCCTGACATTGCTGAAAACACTCTTCGCCGCCGTAGGCTCCGCACTCTCCTCTATAGGGGGGGCTGGCTCTCTGGGGTTCACCTTCGCCACCCGGCGTTCGTCCCGGTCGACCGCCCAGTCCACAGGCAACCGCTACGGCCCACTCTTCTTCATCGCCCTGATCGTGGGCGTGCTCAGCTCCCTGGGCTTCCTGGGCATCCTGGTGACGGCTCTCATGGTCTCCTGATCCGCTATCATCCTCCTTTGGACGTTGCTTTACCCAAGCAGCCCAAAAGTTCATCTCTCTCCCTGGTGACGGCCCAGCAACGACGCTGGGCCGTCGCTTTGTTGGGCTGCTTCGTCCCGTCAGACATGAACAGATGCAACACGAAATTGCGTTCCTCGGGGAGATGACATAGGATCCGGGCCATGAAAGCCATGCTCTTCGACCTGGGACGCGTCCTCATCCACTACGACCACGACCGCACCATCGCCGGGATCGCCTCGGTCAGCCAGGCCAGCCCCCAGGCGATCCGGCTCCTGCTGCAGAGCCTGGCCGAGCCCTTGGGCACCGGAAAACTTGACGCCCGGGAGACCCATCGCCTGCTCATGGAGCGAGCCGGCGTCACCCCAGATTTCGACCGCTTCGTCCAGGCGGCCTGCCAGGGCATGGCCCGGGACGAGGAGGCCCTGGCCTACGCCGTCTCTCTGGAAGAGCGACCTGGGGTGCGGGTGGGCATCATCAGCAACACGGTGGCCGTGCACGCCATCTGGCTGCACGCCAACCTGCCGGAGCTGAAGCGCTTCTCCGCGGTGCTTCTGAGCAACGAAGTGGGGTTGATGAAGCCGGATCCCCGCATCTACCGTCTGGCCTCCCAGCGGCTGGGGATCCCTCCAGAGGGGTCTTTCTTCGTGGATGATCTGCCCGAGAACGTGCGGGGCGCCCAAGCGGTGGGCATGGCCGGGCTGGTGCACGAAAGCTGGGCCCGGACCCGACCGGCCATCGAGGCGTGGCTGGCCGGCCAGGCGTGACGATAGGCGTCTGGGTGATCACTCCTGGCGCAGCTGGGCCAGGAGCGTCTCGTCCAGCGGATTGCGCTCTTCCTCCTCCAGGACCTGCACCCATTCCTGGATCTGCTCCCGGTAGCGCTGATAGGGATTGTCAGCCGGCTGTTCGTCCAGCCACTTCAGGAACTGGCGCAGGCTCACCGCCGCCGCGGAGTATTCCCCCAGCTGGGCCAGGGCCATGCCCCGGCTGCTCAAGGCCACAGACGAGCCCAGGGTGATGGCCTGTTCGCAGAAGGGCAAGGCGGCCTCCGGCTCCTGGTCCAGCACATATCCCCAGCAGAGAGCGCCGTAGCCGTCCGCGAACTCCGGCGCCAGCTCCACCAGCCGGGTGAGATCCGCCACCCAGCCCTCCCGATTGTCCAGGCGAATGAAGAGCAACCCTCGGTTGAAGTAGGCCAACGGGTGATCTGGCGCCAGCTGGATGGCCCGGTTGAGGTCCGCCAGGGCCCGCTCCAGGTCTCCCTCCCCCTTGCGCAGCAGGAAGGCCACCGCGCGGCTGGTGTAGGCCGGCGCATAGCCCGGATCCAGGCGGATGGCCTGGTCGAAATCCAGGATGGCCTGGTCCAATTCCTGGGCTTTCCCTCCATGCAGATAGGCCAGCCCTCGGTTGTAGTAGGCCCGGGCGTGGCGTGGATCCAGCTCAATGGCCCGGCTGTAGACGTCGATGGCCTTGGCTCGCTCCGGTGGATCCCCCATCTGGTAGGCGTACCCCATGCGGAAATAGAGGGCTGCCAGCCCTTGCGGATCGTCCTGGGGCGCGTTGGCTTGAGCCCGCTCCAGGGTGGCCTGGGCCAACCCAAACTGCTGTCGCTGCAGATAGAGTTCCCCCAGGGAGAGCAGGGCCAGATAGCGCACGTCCTGGGGCAGCTCGCTGTTGATGGTGGTGGAGAGCTCCCCAGGGGAAGCCACCAGGGCCTCCAGCTCCCGGCTCTGGGGCTGGGAGAGGCTGCCGGCCAGGGTGATGTGGGCCAGGACCCGACCGCTGTCGTACTCGCCCCAGATGAGCAGCGTGGCCTTGGCCTGTTCCAGTGCGGCCAGGGCCTGGGTTTCGTTCGGGAGGACCTGGGGCCAGGGGGCCACCCGCACGGTGGCCAGCCCGGCCTGCCGGATCTCCCCCTGCAAGGCGGTCTGCAGACGGCCTGCCACGTTGAATCCCTGCTGCCCGCCAGTGTAGTTGGCGAAAGGGGCCACCACCAGCAGGGTCTCTCCTGGTGTGGCCAGGGGAAACTGAGGCCGGTTCCGCCACCAGGTGACCCCGATCCCCAGCAGGACCAGGAGCAGGAGGCCCAGGCTTCCCAGGATCAGGGTTCTCCGCCGGGTCTGGATCCAGCCAGGCCCAGCCGGACGATCCCCTGAGCCTGTCGGGCCAGTCGGGGCAGTCGGGGCGGATGCCCCGAGCGGGGGAACGGTGGATGGGAGCGGGCCTTCCTGGAGCGGCGCCTGGTCTCTCTGCGGCGTCTCTTCCTGGGAGGCAGCAGCGCTCATCGGCGCCTCCGGCGGAAAGCCGGCAGCCAGGAGCAGCTCATCCCGTTCCTCCGGGCTCAGGCGTAGGCGCTTGGCCAGGGCCAGGACATCCTCCCGGTGGCGGGGACGGCTCACCATCCCCTCCTTCCAGCGGAAGATGGTCTGGCGGCGGACGCCGATGCTGCGGGCCAGCTCGCTGTCGCTGATGCCCGTGCGTCGGGTGTATTCGATGAGCAGCTCGGAGAAGGATCGCATCAGCTCATAGGGTGAACATGAACGGTTGGGACGGGAACAGTCTACCCGGAAAGCAGACGCTCGGCAACTGAAATCCCCGGCGCAGAATGTCCACGCCGGGGATGGTTAGGTCCCATGAAGCGCCGGGGCGTCTAGCGCAGGGACGGGATGACGATGGTTCGACCTGGGCGCAACAGGTTGGGGTTCGGCCCGATCACGTCCTTGTTGGCCTGGTAGATGATGGGCCACTTGGCCTGGGAGCCGTAGAAGTCGTGGGCGATGGTGGCCAGGGTGTCCCCCGGCTGGATGACGTAGGTCTCGCCGCCCTCCACCGGGGTCGTGGAGCCGATCTCGCTCTCCGAGGTGGCCCGCTGAGCCGCCACCAGGGCCGCGATGCGGCGGCGCAGGGCTTCCTCCACCGGGTCGCGGGCCGGCCCAACGCCCGAACCCGACCCTGTCGCTGGCCCAGCCGGCGCCGGCGTCACCGTCAAGGGGTGGCTGGCCTCTGTGCGCTGGATGTTCACCGCCACCACAGGCTCGCCCGGCCAGATCTCCACCGGGTAAGGCGGGTCCGAGCCGAACCACTTGGCGTAGATGCTGTCGTAGGTGCCGTCCTCTTTCATGGCCTGGAGGGTGAAGTTGACCAGGTCTCGGAGGGTGTCGTCGAAGTTGGGCACTCCAATGCCGTAGGGCTCCTGGGTGAAGCGGCCCCCCACCACAGCCAGGCCTGGGTTGGCCTGGGCGAACTGGGTGAGGGCCACGCTGTCCGTGGTCAGCGCGTCCACCTGACCGGCCTTCAGGGCCTCCAGGGCCGGAGGGTACTCCTGGAAGGGGAGGACCTCGATCTGGATGTCCAGGCGCTCCGCGGCCTCCTGGATGTTGTCGATGGAGGTGGAGCCGGCGATGGCGGCCACGCTCTTGCCGTCCAGGTCATCCAGCCCGGTGATGCCGCTCTCCTGGCGCACCAGCAGGCTCTGGCCGTCCAGGAAGTAGGTCTGGCTGAAGTCGATGGTGTCGTCCCGCTCCTTCTTGTGGGTCATGGAGGCGGCCACCAGATCCACCTGGCCCGCGGCCAGCAGGGGGATGCGGTTGTCCGACGTGACCCGCACCAGCTCCACCGCGTCCGCGTCGCCCAGCCAGCGGGCCGCGAACTCTCGGACGATGTCCACGTCGAAGCCGGTCACCTCTCCCTTGT
>CAYQEB010000017.1:0-11123 GCA_964416395.1 uncultured Caldilineaceae bacterium
ACGCGGAAAGCGGTGCATGGCAACCTCCTTGTGCGATGTGCAGAGTGCGATGAATAGAACAGTGTAGTAGCGGAACAGTGTAGTGGCAGGGAAAAGTTAACCACAGATCGCCCCAGATTGCCACCAGGGTTTGACTTGGCTTCCAGGATTTGCTACTGTGATTTTCCGCCATTCGGAGGACCATAGGCGTGGATCGCCCCATCGGCCGCCATGTTCCTGGACCCCGAGCCCTGAAATCCTGAACCCCGTTTCCCATTCCAAGGAGCCTGCCATGACCACACCCCACATCCCTGACTTCCCGCCATCTCTGGAGGTGTTCGGCCGCCATCGCTCCATCCGCCACTTTCTGCCCGAACCCCTGGCGCCAGGCCACCTGGACTGGATCATCCAGGCCGGGCGTCGGGCTCCCACCGATGCCCAGGGGCACATGTACAGCGTCCTGCGCATCACCGACCCGGCCCTGCGGGACGAGCTGGCCACCCTCTGCGGAGACCAGCAGCACATCCGCCAGGCCGCGGAGTTCCTGGTCCACTGCCTGGACGTGCACCGGCTGCGGCGGCTCGTCGAGCACCGGGGCGGGGAGTGGGGCATGGGCGCCCGCATCGCCCTCCTCTACGGGACCAGCGACGCCACTATGGTGGCGGAGAACATGATGCTGGCCGCGGAGATCCTGGGCTACGGCACTTGCTACATCGGCGGGGTCCAGAACAACACGGACGTCATCGCCCGGCTGCTGGCCCTGCCCCAGGGCGTCCTGCCCCTCTACGGCCTCTGCATCGGCGTCCCGGACCCGACCAAGATCCCCAACCTGCGCCCCCGCATCCCCCAGGAGCTCTGTTTCTTCGAGAACCGCTACCCGGAGACCTTCACCCCGGAGGAGCTGGAGGCTGCCTACCAGGCCATGAGCGGCAAACGGGACTGGTACGAGAGCCTGCGCCGCTACTTCGCAGCCGGGGGAACCATGGCCAAACGGGAGCCTGTCATGGCCCGGGCCTGGCGGCAGCAGGGCCTCCAGCCCCAGGACCCGGAACCGGAGCCAGGCCATGCACTTTGACGCCCTGACCCTGGCCGCGGTCCAGGCGGAGCTGGCGGCCACCCTCATCCCCGGCCGGGTGCAGCGGCTCCTCATGCCCGATGACCAGAGCCTGGGCCTGGAGATCTACGCCCAGGGCCAGCGTCGCTACCTGCTCCTCTCCGTCCACCCCCAGGCCAGCCGAATCCACCTGGTCCCCCACCGCCTGCGCCGGGGTGCGGAACGCCAGCCACCCCTGCTGCTCCTGCTGCGCAAGTTCGTGCGCGGGGCGCGCCTGGAGGCCATCCAGCAGCCCCAGCCCACAGAGCGGATCCTCACCCTCCACTTCGACCACCCGGAGCAGGGGACCGCCACCCTGGTGGCCGAGCCCATGGGCCGGCGGAGCAACCTGATCCTCCTGGGCCCAGGGGGCATCGTCCTGGACGCGCTGCGCCGGGCGCCGGCCGGGGAGCAGGCCCGGCGGATCATCCTGCCCCGTCACCCCTACACGCCCCCGCCGCCCCAGGCCAAGCTGCCGCCCCTGGACGACGGCCGGCCCGGCTACTACGAGGAGCTGGCCCGCTTCCTGGAGGCGGAGGAGCCCCTGTGGCGGGTGTTGGTGCAGCGCCTGGCCGGGACCAGCCCCACCCTGGCCCGGGAGGCGGCCTGGCGGGCCACCGGCCATCCGGACACGCCAGCCCGAGACGCCCCGGTCCTGGCGGTGGTCCAGGCCCTGCAGGAGCTCTGGGAGCCCACGCGCAGCGGAGGCTGGGAGCCCGGAGTGGCCCTGGACGAGGCCGGGCAGCCCCTGGCCTTCGCCCCCTACCGCCTCCACTTCCTGGGGCGCTTTCAGCCCACCCCGGGGGTCAGCCAGGCCGTGGCACGCTACTTCGCAGCCCGGACTGCCCAGGGAGGCCAGGAGCAGGCGGCTTCGTCGGACCCCTACGCGGGGCAGCGCAACCGGGTGGCCCAACTCATCCGCCAGGCGGAGAAGCGCATCCGGCGGCAGCTGGCGGCCCTGGCCCAGGACGAGCCCCGGCCCGGGGAACCGGAGGAGCTGCGGACCCAGGCCGAGTGGCTCCTGGCCCTGGCCAGCCGGATCCAGCCCGGCCAACGGGAGCTGGTGGTGGAGCTGGGCCCGGAGGAGCGGCTGGTCATCCCCCTGGACCTGGACCGCTCCCCGGTGGAGCAGGCGGAGCGCCTCTTCCGTCGGGCGGCCAAGCTGGAGCGGGCGGCCCGTTTCATTCCCCGACGTCGGGCCAAGCTGGAGGCGGATCAGGCCTTCCTGGCCCAGCTGGCGAGCGATCTGGCCCTGGCGGGCAACCAGCCGGAGATCGCCCAGGTGGAGGAGGAGCTGCGCCGGGCCGGCTTCCTGCGCCCGGAACGAAAACGCCGTCCGGCCAAGGGCGGGACGACGGGTGGGCCGCTGCGTTTCCGCAGCCCGGAGGGGTTCACCATCCTGGTGGGGCGCAACGCCCGACAGAACGAGCGGGTCACATTTGGCGAGGCGAAGGGCGAGGATCTCTGGCTGCACGTGCGGGACGCGCCGGGGAGCCACGTGGTCATCCGCAGCGGCGGGCAGGCGGTGAGCCCGGAGACGGTGCGCATGGCGGCCCGGCTGGCGGCCTACCACTCCAGCCAGCGGGGGGAGCGGGCCGTGCCTGTGGCCGTCACCCGGCGGCGCTTCGTGAGCCGGGCCCCGGGCGGGCATCCTGGGCTGGTGCGCATCCGCAACGAGGAGACGGTGGTAGTCCCAGGAACGCTGCCGGACGGGTTGGAGGAGGCAGGGGGCTAGCGGGCGCTTTGGCCCTGGGGGTCAAGGCTGGGGCCTGGGGTTGCGGACCAGGACCCGCATCACCTTGTAGTCCTGGCTGCCGAACCGGTACTTGTACTCCTCGTCCCCCTGGAGGAAGTCGAAGATCCGGCAGCCCACGGCGATGGTGTACTGGATGAGGTAGGCCAGGAGCACCCATCCTGGGCTGTAGCGGGCCAGCTCGCCCGTGTGGTAGCCGGAGTTGTAGACCAGGAAACGCCGGTTGTACTCGAAGGAGAAATAGGCCGCGGCCTTCTCCCCGTTCAGGGTCAGGAAGGCCAGGCGCAGGGTCCCCATCTCCATCATGCGCCGGGCGATGGCCAGGAAGAAGCGCTGCATGGTGGGGGTCATGAACTCCTCTTTGTCCCGGCTGCTCATGCGCTGCAGGCGGATGAAATCCGCCACCTCCTGCTCCAGATCGTCCTCTGGCCCCACGAAGTAGAAGCGCACCTGGTTCTCCCGCAGGGCCCGGCGCTGTTTGCGGCGGATCTCGTGGCGCTGCTTCTTGTCCACCTGGTTCATCAGGTAGTCGTCGTAGTGGAGAGGAAGGGGGATGTAGGGGGCCACGTCTTCCTGGAAGACCTGCACGTTCAAGCCCCGGCTCTCGGCCTGGCGGGGCAGGCAGCGGTAGGTCAGGCTCTCCTCGGGCAGGTTGCACAGGTCCAGGAGATGCCACTCCGGCGCCTCCGGGCTGCCCAGCCACTCCAGCAGACTGGCGTAGACCGCGTCCTCCCATCCCTGGGCGATGATGGCGTCCAGGTAGTCGGAGACCTCCGTGCAGCCCACCCAGTGGAAGTGAAACTGCCCCGCCTCCTCCCCCTCCTCCTGGAGCACCCGGTAGAGGGGCACGATGCCCACCAGCTTGCCCTCCTCCGGGGTGCGGAAGGCCAGGATCCAGAGCTCACCGTCCCCCAGCTCCGCCCACCAGGTGGTCTGCCACTCGTGGGTCAGGAAGAGGCTGTTGAACCGGCTCTGGGCCAGGAGCCTGTTCCACTCCGGCGCCAGGACCTGGAAGCCATCCTGGGCGGCTTCCGGTCCGTAGACGGTGCGCGCCAGGGGCTGGCTGGGCTGGGTTTGGGCGGGACAGTCGCCCTCCGCTGGGATGTCCAGAGGGTCGGTTGTGGGCTGGGCGCAAGGGCTGAGGCTCATGGCGATCTCCTTCCTCTCCCGGCAGAAGGCTGGCCCGGGCTGATGTTCCGCAAAGAAAAAGCGCCGTTGGGGTGGTTGCCCTGACTCCAAGCGGCGCCAAACGACTCGCTACAAATAGCATAGCGGAAAAGCCACGTTCCGGCAAGTACGCTTTCTTCCAAAAAGGGCCGGCAAAAGGGGCCGGAACGAACTACGATCCCCCCTCCCTCCGCTGCTGGATGAACCAGAAGAAGATGCCGATGGCCAGGGCGACGAGGAGCAGCCCGAGGACGCAGGTGAGGGCGTACTGGGTGATGAACTGGCCGATCTGCTCCAGGGGGCTGGCCTCGCCCTCGGGGGCTGGCGTGGTCGTCGTGGTGGGGGTGATTGTGGGGGAGCTGATCACGATGGCCGGCGTGGTGGGCGCCCCCACCACGACCACGGCCCCGACCGTCACCGTGAAGCCTGTCCCCTCCTCGGTGGGCGCCGCGGCGATGCCCACTTCCGGGGTGGGGGTGGCTGTGGCCGCCATGGCCCCGCCGTCGGAGACCGAGCCCGTGGGGGTGAAGGTGGGCGTGGGCGAGGGCATGGGCGTGGACGTGGCCAGGGGAGTGGCGTAGCAGACGGTCAGGCTCACGTCGTCCAGGAACATCCAGGTGCGCAGCCCGTTGCCGTCGTTGAAGGCGTTGAAATAGATGTAGAGGGTGCGCCCCAGGTAGGGCGTCAGGTCGATCTCCTCCCGTTCCCAGACGTTCCGGTTCTGGCGCACCCGGTAGGGGATGGCCACCGTGCGCAGGGCCGGGTCCAGGAGGATGAACTCCTGGCGGTCCTGCCAGCGGCTGGGGGTGGCCAGGTCCGGCTCCTGGCTCAGGGAGCGGTGCCACCAGCTGATGGAGGCCGAGCCAGCCGTGGCCGGCAGGGTGATCAGCTGCCGGACCGAGGAGTAGGAGACCACGTTCCGGGTGCCCGGCCCAGGCGGATTGCCCAGGCGAACCGCGCGCAGACCGCTGTGGGGGCTTTCCCCCACGATCACCGGCGGCGCCGGGTCCTGCCCGGGGATCCAGCCGAAGAAGTCCGGGCTCTCGAAGCCGCCGTTGGCGATGGTGTTGGTCACGCAGCCGGCGGGCAAGGTGGCCACCGGCGTCTGGGTGGGGGTGGGTGTCCAGGTGGGCGTGGCGGTGGCCGTGGGCGGCGTCCCGGTGGGGGTGGGCGTGGCCGTGGGGATGATGGAGATGCCGCTGGTGGGCGTGGGGGTGGGGGTGACTGAGCCCTCGATGTCACAGGCCTGGAGGCTCACGTCGTCCAGGAAGAGGGCGGTGGCGCCCCCGCCGCCGTCGTTGACCACGCTGAACTGGATGCGGACGGTGCGCCCGGCCAGGGAGGAGAAGTCGAGCTGGAGGAAACGCCATTCCTGGTCGTTGCTCAGCTCATCCCAGACCCGCTGGATGAGGGTGTCGGTGGTGGCGTCGAAGATGTCCAGGATCTGGCGGTCGTTGCCGGGGTTGGGCTCGTGCTGGGAGTAGTAGCGGAAGCCGAAGACCACGCTGCCCGCGGAGGCGGGGATGGCCACAGTCTGCCGGACGCCGTTCATCCCGGCCTGGTTGGGCGGCTCCACAATGCCCAGGCGCATGGCCCGGGCCCCGGAGTAGACCGGTGCGGTGGTGTAGGCCGGGGACGGGTCGCCGAAGAGCTCCCAGCCTGCGTTCGTCTCGAAGCCGCCGTTGACGATGAGCTCGCTGCAGCCCAGGGCGAAGAGCGGGGCGCCCACTTCCGGGGTGGGGCCTCCCTTTGGCGGGGCGGCCTGGGCCCTGGTCACTGGCCCCAGGAGCAGGCCGATCGCGAGGAGCAGGGCCACGGTCCCTCCCAGGGTGAAAGCCGTCTTGCCCCGGAGAGCGCGTGTGGCCCGGAGGGTCCCAGCAAGATTTTTTGCTGTGAAGCGGAACACGGATACCTCCTGGCGCGGGGGAGCGGGTAGGTTTCTGCGAAATTGTACCATACCCAGGATCTCTGGGCAACGAAGACCGGCTGACGGCCATGCGCATCCGATCTTGCGGCTGTCCCTTTGCCCCCATTTGTGCTAGACTGAAAGCAGGATCGCAACGGTAATCCACCTCCCTTTCATGACCCGAGGATCCGTGCTACCATCGGTCCCAGACGGACGCAGCCTCCTCCGCCGAGCCTGCCCAGCACCTCACCACAGGCCCATGACCTACTTGCTCCTGATCCGACACGGCGAAAACGAATGGGTGACCTCCCATCGGTTGGCTGGTCGCACCCCCGGGGTGCACCTGAACGACCGGGGTCGGGAACAGGCCCGGCAGCTGGCGGAGCGCTTGGCCGGGTTGCCCATCTCCGCCGTCTACTCCAGCCCCCTGGAGCGCTGCATGGAGACCGCAGCCCCCCTGGCCCAGGCCCTGGGCCTGCCCGTCCAGCCAGAGCCGGGGGTCCTGGAAGTGGACTACGGGGAGTGGCAGGGGGGCGACCTGAAAGAGCTGGCCAAGCAACCAGAGTGGCGGCTGGTCCAGGTCTACCCGAGCGGTTTTCGCTTCCCCGGGGGCGAGAGCCTGCGGGAGGTCCAGAACCGGGCGGTGGACACCCTGGAGCGGCTGCGCCAGGAGCATGCCGGGGAGATCCTCGCGGTCTTCACCCACGGGGATGTGGTGCGCACCAGCCTGGCCTACTACCTGGGCGTCCCTCTGGATCTCTTCCAGCGCCTGAGCATCGAGCCGGCCTCCGTCAGCGTGGTGGCCTTCCATCGCTTCGGGCCGCGCATCCTCCGGGTGAACGACACGGGCCAGATCCCCAGCATCAAGCTGGAGGAGAAGGGCCAGGAGCAGGCGTCGGAAGAGCTGGCGAAGGAGCCGTCAGCCGCCAGCCAGGATGGGCGGGACCCAGGGCTGGGCGGATCTGCCACCTAGCCGGTGGGGCAGAGGGGGATCGGCCATTCTTCGGCCATTCTGTTGACATCCGCACAGGCACCCGTTCGGTCACCCCCAGGATTCCATCCGTGACACACCTTGATACAGGCCCACCATGAGCATCCATTTCACCTACGACTTCCACTCCGTGCAGCACATCGTGGCCGACGCCGTGGGCGAGCCGGGTCGGCGCACCTTCTACCTCCAGGCCCGCCAAGGGACGGAGACGGTCAGCCTGGTCCTGGAGAAGCAGCAGGTGGCCGCGCTGGCCGCCAGCATCATGCAGATGTTGGATGAACTGAAGCAGATGAAGCCGGATCTGCCCCCGGCCACCCCGGAAGCGACCAATCTGCACCTGGAGGAGCCCCTGGATCCAGCCTTTCGGGTGGGTCAGATCGGCCTGGGCTACGACGAAGCCCGGGATCGCATGGTCCTGGTGGTGCAGGCCCCGGTGATCCTGGAGGAAGGGGCGGAGGAGATCTTCCCTTCGCCGGACATGAACATTCCCAAAGCTCGGTTCTTCGCCACCCGGGGGCAGATGCTGGCCTTGAGCCAGCACGCCCTGAAGGTGGTGGCGGCAGGGCGCCCTGAGTGCCCACTGTGCGGCGAGCCCATGGACCCGGAAGGCCATTTCTGCCCCCGCTCCAATGGTCACTCCCGGCCCCTGGCCCTCTGAACATGCCCGCCTGCCCGTCCCATGCCCACACCTCGGCCCCACACCCCTGAACCGGACCGCGACCCGGATCCCTCCGCGCCGCCCCCCGCCTCGGATCCGGGCCAGGACGATCCGGCCTCCACCCAGCCGGTGACGGTGGAGTGGGTGCTCCAGGCCCTGAGCCACGGCGCGCTGGAGGAGCAGGGCCTGCTGCCCTACAGCTCCAACTACAATTTCCTGGTCCTGCTGCGCTACCACGGCCTGGAGATCCCGGCGGTCTACAAGCCCCGAGATGGCGAGACCCCTCTCTGGGACTTCCCCAGGGGCACCCTTCACCTGCGAGAGGTGGCGGCTTTTCGGGTCAGCCAGGCTCTGGGCTGGGATCTGGTTCCCCCCACCGTGCTGCGCCAGGGCCCTCGGGGGCCCGGCAGCCTCCAGTTCTTCGTCCACCACGACCCCAACCAGCACTACTTCGCCATCCGCGAGAACGCCCGCTATCTGCCGGCCCTGCGCCGCCTGGCCCTCTTCGATTTCGTGGTCAACAACGCGGACCGCAAGAGCGGCCACTGCCTGGTGGACGCCAGCGGGCGCCTCTGGGCCATCGACCATGGCATCTGCTTCCACCAGGAGTACAAGCTGCGCACGGTGATCTGGGAGTTCAGCGACCAGCCCATCCCAGAGCCCCTCCTGGCGGATCTGGCGGCCCTGGCCCAGGAACTGGCCGCGCCGACCTCGCCCCTGCGCCGGGATCTGGCCCCGCTTCTCAGCGTCGGGGAGTTGGCGGCCCTGGCCCAGCGTCTGGAGCACCTCCTGGAGCGGGGATGCTTCCCGGCGCCCCTGCCCTACCAGCGCAATTTCCCCTGGCCACCCATTTGACCTGCAGCGGCGTTCCGCTGAGCCGAGGCCGCCGCTGCCGAACGTGTCGAGCCGCTGATTGACAGCCATCCACCGAACGAGTGCCATCCACTGGACGGCCATTCACCGAACAAAGGAGGGGGAACCGTGAAAGCTGTGGTGATGGCAGGCGGAGAGGGCTCCCGGCTACGCCCCTTGACCATCGGACGCCCCAAACCCCTGGTGCCCATCGGCAACCGCTCGGTCATGGGACACATCCTCATGCTCCTGAGGAGCCACGGCATCACCGACGTGGTGGTCACCCTCCAGTACATGCCCACCGTCATCCAGGACTATTTCGGCGCCGGCCAGAGCCTGGGGATGAACCTCACCTACGTGGTGGAGGAGACGCCCCTGGGCACGGCCGGCAGCGTCAAGAACGCGGCCCAGTACCTGGACGAGACCTTCCTGGTCATCTCCGGGGACGCCATGACCGACTTCGACCTCATGGCCATCGTCCAGAGCCACCGGGAGCGCCAGGCCATGGCCTCCCTGACCCTCTATCCGGTGGCCAATCCCCGGGAGTACGGGGTGATCGTCACCGACGAGGAGGGGCGCATCGTCCAGTTCCTGGAGAAGCCGGACTGGGGCGACGTGATCTCCGACACGGTGAACACGGGCATCTACGTGCTGGAGCCGGAAGTGCTCGACCTGATCCCTGAGGGACAGCCCTACGACTTCGCCAGCCAGCTCTTTCCCCAGATGTTGGCCCAGGGGCTGTCCCTCTACGGCTACGTGGCCCAGGGTTACTGGTGCGACGTGGGCAACATCAGCGAGTACATGCGGGCCAACGCGGATCTGCTCCAGGGCAAGATCAAGCTGCCCGAGCCGCTGGGCAAACCCCTCTGGCCAGGCGTCTGGGCGGGGGAGCGGGTGGAGATCGCCCCGGACGCCAACATCATCGGCCCGGTCTACCTGGGCAACGAGGTGAAGATCAAGGCTGGCGTCACCGTCCACGGCCCCGCGGTGATCCGGGACTACACGGTCATCGACAACTACAGCCGCCTGGAACGGTGCGTCCTCTGGCGCAACAACTACGTGGGGGAATCCTGCGAGCTGCGGGGGGTGATCGTCTGCCGCCAGTGCAGCATCAAGACCGGCGCGGTGGCCTACGAGGGGGCAGTCATCGGAGACCGCTGCATCCTGGGGGAGAACTGCGTCATCTACTCCGACGTGAAGCTCTGGCCGGACAAACAGGTGGAGCCCGGGGCCATCGTGCGCTCCAGCCTCATCTGGGGGAGCCACGCCCGCCGCTCTCTCTTCAGCCGTTTCGGGGTGACCGGCGTGGTCAACGTGGACCTGACCCCGGACTTTGTGGCCAAACTGGGCAGCGCCCTGGGCGCCTACGTGGAGAAGGGGCAATACGTGGCCATCAACCGGGACGCCCACCGCAGCTCCCGCATGCTGAAGCGCGGGCTGATCAGCGGGCTGCCCAGCGCCGGCGTCCACGTCTGGGACCTGCGCAACGTGGCCGTGCCGGTGGCCCGGCACTTCGTGCGCACGGATCCCTCCACCTTCGCCGGCATCCACGTGCGCCTCAGCCCCTTCGACCAACGGGTGGTGGACATCCGCTTCATGGACGAGAGCGGCATGGATCTGAGCCCCTCCGCGGAACGGGCCATCGAACGCTACTTCTTCCGGGAGGACTTCCGCCGGGCCTACCTGGACGAGATCGGCCGCATCCAGTACGCACCGGATCCCATCGGCCGCTACGTGGCCGACTTCTTCGCCCAGGTGGACACCCAGGCCATCCGGGAGGCCAACATCCAGCTGGTGGTGGACTACTCCCACGGCCTGGCCGCGGACACCCTCTCCCAGATCCTGAGCCACCTGGTCTCGGACCCCATCCCCCTGAACGCGCTCATGGACGAGAGCAAACTGGCCGTGCTCCGGGACCAGTTCGACCGCAATCTGCGGCGCATGGCCAAGATCGTGGGCGCCCTGAACGCGCACCTGGGCATCAAGCTGGATGTGGGCGGGGAGAAGATCTTCCTGGTGGACGACAAGGGGGAGACCCTGGACAACATCACCGCGGGGCTGCTCATGGCCGAGCTGGCTCTCTGGTCCAGCCCTGACCGGGCCGTGGCGGTGCCCATCACTGCGCCCAACGCCTTCGAGACCGTCGCCCAGTGGCACGGGGGCCGGGTCCTGCGCACCAAGACGGACCTGCCCAGCCTGATGAAAGCCTCCACCGAGCCCGATGTGCTCCTGGCCCTGGACACCACGGGCAACTTCGTCTTTCCCGACTTTCAGCCGGTGGTGGACGGCATGATGGCCACGGCCCGCCTGTTGGAGTACCTGGCCCGGCGGGGCATGGCCATCAGCGAGGTGGTGGCCTATCTGCCCCCCTTCCACCTGCGCCAGGACCGGGTGGACTGCCCCTGGGAGCTGAAGGCCGCGGTCATGCGGGTGTTGAATCAGCGCTACCACGGCCCGGACGTGGAGACCATCGACGGTTTGAAGCTCCGCCTGAGCGACCAGGAGTGGGTCCACATCGGCCCCAACCCAGAGCATCCCTTCTTCGAGATCCGGGCGGAAGCCGCCACCCCGGAGCGGGCCGCGGAGCTTGTCCTCCGGTATCACCAGGAGCTGGAGGCGATGATCCGAGAGCTGGGGGACGGGGAGGAAGGGTCAATGGGTGCAGAAGCGGAAGAGTGAGCGGGCTCCCAGGCGCCACTTCCCACTCCCAACTCCCCACTTCCA